>SLCH01000119.1 GCA_007125915.1 Syntrophobacteraceae bacterium | reverse complement strand
TGCCTTTCAGCCCCTCTGCTCCCTGATGATCTCCCGTTGCCTTTTGAGACAATATTGGCTTATTTTGTCCCTGATTTCCTCGTCCATGTCACAGAATCGAATGGCCATATCGTAAACATCATCGGCAACCGGGGTTTTTTTGACAACGTGTCCATAAAGAGCGAGCCAGAGAGGGCATTGGAGCTGGAGCATCATTCTCAGTTCCAGCAGGTCTCCCAGGTCGAAAGGGGATTCCGTTTTGAGCCGAATGCCCGATGCGCTGAGGGAGACGGGGATGTTTCTTGCCTGCGAAAGGTTTTGGGATTCAGGATGCAAGACCTCCAGGACAAAGTTGAGCTTGCTGTTGATGTCCAGGAGGATTTTCCAGAGATCGGGAGGGATGTTCTCATCGGGCGGAAGGTCAGGGTAAAGGGGGTTCTCTTCTCTCGATTGAAGAGTGAAGAGCATTCTCGCCTTGATACAACTGATGTCCATGTCTACCCTCTTCATGACAAGGGGCAAGACATCATCCACTCGAAAGAAGTTTCTTCGGTCACCTTGCACCACATCCGCTCTGTCATTCATTTCCATAGACCGATCCTTTGTATTCTCAAAGCTGTTGACTGCAACAGGTGTGGTGCAGTTTTTTTGCAAATTTCGAACCATGTGGCTCATGCTGTCCGTTGAGCCTCTTGCAAAGCATTTTACTGGGAGTCGTGAGGGGTTGGATGTAAAATTCCGGAGCTTCTGATCACATACTTTTGTGAGCACTGTTTCAGAGGGGAGGAACCTGGTCCCCAAGGCTTTTGTCCTGGTATCCTGTTATGGAAGTGAGCCGGCATGGGGCGCTTTTTTCCTTGAAGACCTTTGGTTCCTGCAGGCACAGGATCTTCAAGGCAGGGGATGAAAAGGAGGGTGATTGTGGATTCAAGCGGGCCCACCCATGTGGTGGTCGTGGATGTGAGAATGAAATTTTGGTCCATGGTCGTGTTCATGGTGAAATGGGTGATCGCCTCCATTCCGGCACTCGTCATTCTGGGGTTCATCGGTCTCATCATGACGGCCATATTTCATTTGATCCTGGGAGTCGGTCCCATGTGGTGGCACGGAAGAATGCATTGAAAACGAGGAGGAAAACCATGCGAGTTGTTTTTCATGAAGACTTTCTTGATGTTTATACTCATGATCCCGCTGCTTCCCGCGGCAGGATCGAATCTGTTTTGGAAGCCATTCGCGACCATGTGGAATTTGTAGAGGCCACCCCCGCCGGCCACGATGACATCGAAGCCGTTCACACCAAATCACTCATTGCCAGTGTGGATCGTCAAAAACTTTACAAAATCAGCGCACTGGCTGCAGGAGGCGCCATCCAGGCCGCACTCATGGGCATGAAAGAGCCGTCCTTTGCCCTCATTCGCCCCCCGGGGCATCACGCATCCGCTGACAGCTGCTGGGGCTTCTGTTTTTTCAACAACATGGCCGTTGCCATCGAGCATCTCAAAAGGCATGGCCACATCGAGACGGCCTATGTGCTGGATTTTGACATGCACTATGGAGACGGCACCGTCAATATCCTGGGTGGAAAGGACTATGTGGCCATTCACAACCCTCAATCTTATGATCGAGAGGTCTACCTCAAGGAGGTTCAAGATCACCTGGCAAGTGCTCAGGTGGACATCATCGGTGTTTCGGCCGGTTTTGACAACCATCGCCTTGACTGGGGAGGTGTGCTCACCACCGAGGACTATGAAACCATGGGGCGATGGATTCGGGAACATGCTCAGCGCATGAACGCGGGGTGCTTTGGAATTTTGGAAGGCGGATACAATCACGGCGTGCTGGGCCAGAATGTCATGGCATTCTTGAGAGGGCTTGGAGGATAATGTTCGTATCCCGCTGGATCTTTTTGAAAGAGCTTTTGGATTTTAGGGGAGGAAAACATGGCGAGAAAAACCGCTGCATCGGATTTGAAACAGATGTTTCCCGAAGATTTGAAGTCATATTTTGAGGAGCATCGCGCAGGCACCTACACTCTCTTGGATGTCAGGCAGCCGGCGGAATATGAAGAAGGCCATCTTGCGGGAGCCCAGCTCATTCCTCTGCCACGCCTCCTCAATTCTCTCACGGAAATCGACCCTCAGAAGCCCGCCATTGTTTACTGTGCCGTGGGTGGACGAAGCCAGATGGGGGCACAGCTTTTGCTCCACGAAGGTTTCAGGGAAGTTTTTCATCTCATAGGGGGGCTGGAAGCGTGGGAAGGCTCCACGGCCAATGGCCCGGTTCAGTTTCATCTTCAGTTTGTCCGCGGAAGTGAAAGTCCCGAAGAGATCATCAAGCTCGCCTACCGCATGGAAGAGGGGCTCAAACGTTTCCACCAGGAGGTGAAGGCCAGGACCGAAAACGAGGAGCTGTCCCAGATTCTCAGAGAGCTCATCAGGGCGGAGGAGAAACACAAGGAAGCGCTCCTCAAGCTTGTTCCCACTGAAGGGGAAAGGGAGCGCATCGTGCAGGAGCTGTCAGAAGTTTCCCAGAGCGATCTCATGGAAGGGGGCATGGGAATCAGTGATTTTCTGGAACAGAACCAGCGGTTTCTGACCACCGTGAAGGGTTACCTGGAACTGGCCATGATGGTGGAAACCCAGGCTCTGGACCTGTACCTGCGCATGGGAGACGCCAGTCAGCATGAAATCACGCAAAATATTCTTTTTGAGATCGGGGAAGAAGAGAAGAAACATCTGGGCATTCTGGGTCGTTTCATGGAACAGAAAGTGCGGGAGTCCAAAGGCAGGGGGTGAGTTCGGAAGGGGTTAAATTCATTGACAGTGCCCATGAGCTGTCGTAATCAAGCGAGGGTCCCCCTTGGAACGAAAGGGTTTTTTGGGGAGAGGCTTTCCGAGGAAGTTTTGGAGAGCTGACCTTGCATGAGAAGGGGTGCACTGGAATGGAGTGTGCCCTTTGGTGCATTTTATTTGTGACCGGGCAATGGGATTTTCCCTTGCATGGAGCCACATGGAAGTGGGGTTTTGGGTTGGGTGGATGAAAGAGCCTGCTTTGCACAAACATGAACTGCCCGGAGGCTGGACCGTTTTCGCAGGCAAAACGGATGCGGACAACGATTTTTTGAGCCTCAAACTGGCAAAGCCCAATGACCGGTGGTTTCACGTGCGGGGCATGCCTGGAAGTCATGTGATTCTCTCGGGCCCAGAGGGGGAACAGGCCTCCAAAGAAGTTCTCAAAACGGCGGCGGCCATCGCCGCATATTACAGCAAGGCTCGCCGCGGTGGTGAAGTGGCCGTTTCCTGCACCGAGGCAAGATTTGTCACCAAGCCACACAGGGCAAAACCCGGAAGCGTCCAGATCAGGAAGGAGATCATCTTCAAGGTGCGTCCCGGCCTCCCCAGTTCAGAGGCGTGAAGTGGATTGCAGTTCAGAGCTGAAGTGATCAAAATAACCTTTGGGGTTTCCATGAAGGCATTGAGGAGGTATTTGGGTTGAGTTCACAAAAGTATTCGGAGCCGGTCAGCAGTTTGCTGACCATTACCGATCGGCCCTCGTCCACGGAGAATTGGCTGGATTACAAGTCTTTGGGACTGTCCGTTGAGCACATGGATGAACTCATCCGGATGCTCACCGATGACGAGCTGCATCTTGCTCCTTCAGACAGCGCAGAGGTTTGGGCTCCAGTGCATGCCTGGCGGGCCCTGGGTCAGATGCGTGCCGTCGATGCGGTGATGCCCCTGATCGCTCAGCTTCGCAGAATCGACGAAGAATGGGATGATGCGGTGGGAGAGGAAATGCCAAGTGTCTTTGCCATGCTTGGTGCGCCTGCGGTCAAACCTCTCGGGAACTACCTTCGCTCCCATTCCAATGGGATTTTTGCAAGGGTTTGCGCCGCCCACAGTTTGGGAAAAATCGGTTCCGAGCATGGTGAGCTTCGAGATGAGTGCGTGCTGTTGCTGACAAGGCAGCTGGCGGAACACGACCTGAACCATCCCGTACTCAATGGCTTTCTGGTCTACTACCTTCTGAGCCTTCGCGCTGTGGAGGCCATTGATCATATTCGTGAAGCATACGCCCATGAACGAGTGGATCTTCATATCACCGGTGACGTGGAAAATGTGGAAATGGAATTGGGATTCAGAAAGGAACGTTCAACTCCCGAGCCTCAACTGGAATGGGAAGAGGAAAGAATGAGGGGGAACCCCCTGCACCCTGAGACATTGGAAAAGGGCAAGATTGGCAGGAACGATCCCTGTCCGTGTGAGAGCGGAAAAAAGTACAAATTTTGCTGCAATCCTTGAATTTTTCATGCGAGTCGGTCAGGAGCAGCCAGACCACGGGGCATGGGCCCATCTGTGTTGGGGATATTTGAGCATCATTCATTTTAGAGGTTTGGTATGAAAAAAGTGGTCATTTCGGTTCTCGGCCATGACAGGCCGGGAATCGTTGCGGCTGTCTCTCAAACGCTGCTGGAAAACCGCTGCAACATCGAGGATGTGAGCCAGACCATATTGCAGACGGAATTCGCGGGAATCTTCATAGCCGGCACCGACGAGAACTGTCAACTGGAGGATCTGAGAATAAGGCTGGCGGCAAAGCTCAACCCCATGGGGCTTTCCGTGCTCATGAAGGAAGTGGAGGAGGGGAAGCCCGCTATTTCCGGTTCGGCGGAACCCTTTGTCATCACCACTCTCGGACCTGACAGGCTGGGGCTGGTGGCTGGAATCACCGAAGTTTTATTGAGATTTGGCGTCAACATCACAAATTTGAAAGCGGTTTTCCGAGGGGGTGAGGATCCCAGGCGCAACGTAATGATTTATGAAGTGGACGTGCCGTCGGAAACAAACCACCAGGATTTACGGGAAGCTTTGCAGGGAAGGGCTCAAGAGCTGAGCCTTGACATCAGCGTGCAGCATAGAGACATATTTGAAGCCATTCATCGCATTTAGGTGGAATCCATGTTGACGGATCGGGAAGTGCTGGCAACTTTTGAAATGCTCAAGAATGAGCACCTGGACGTGCGGACGGTCACCCTCGGAATCAGTCTTCTGGACTGTGTCAGCGATGATCTGGAGCGTTTCAAGGGCAACATACAAAATAAAATACAGCGCCTGGCGCGTGACCTGGTAGCTGCCTGCGACGAGGTGGGAGCCCGCTTTGGCATTCCTGTTGTGAACAAGCGTGTTGCCGTCAGCCCCATAGCTGTGGCGGGTTGCTCCTTTAAAGCTTCTCAGATGGTGGAGGTCGCCCGGACCCTGGACCATGCGGCTCGGGAGATCGGCATCGACTTCATCGGTGGTTTCACCGCCCTTGTGGAGAAAGGCTTCACCGAAGGGGATCGGGCACTCATCGATGCCATTCCCGAGTCACTGGCCACCACAGAAAGGGTTTGCGCCTCGGTGAATGTGGCATCCACGCATGCGGGGATCAATATGGACGCCGTCAGCTTGATGGGACTCACCATGAAGCAGGCGGCCGGGCTTTCATCCAATGCGGACGGAATCGCCTGCGCCAAACTCTGTGTCTTCGCCAATATTCCACAGGATATTCCTTTCATGGCAGGCGCTTACCTTGGTGTGGGAGAGCCTGACGCTGTCATCAATGTGGGCGTCAGTGGTCCAGGGGTGGTGAAAAAGGCCATCGATCGAGCTCGGGCCGTCAATGCCCGCATGGACCTGGGGCAGCTTTCGGAAGTCATCAAGCACACCGCTTTCAAAGTGACGCGTGTGGGGGAATTGATTGGCCGCCAGGTGGCCCAAAACCTTGCCGTTCCCTTTGGAGTGGTGGACGTTTCCCTCGCACCGACTCCCAATGTGGGAGACAGCGTGGGGGAGATTTTCCAGAGTCTTGGGCTGAAGAGCATTGGAGTCCCTGGTTCCACGGCGGTCCTTGCTCTCATCAATGACGCGGTCAAGAAGGGGGGAGCTTTTGCCAGTTCCTACGTGGGCGGGCTGAGCGGCGCGTTCATTCCCGTGAGCGAGGACCTCAATATCGCCGAAGCGGCTCGAGGGGGCATTTTGACCCTCGCCAAACTGGAAGCTCTGACCAGTGTGTGCTCGGTGGGGCTCGACATGGTGGCCCTACCCGGTGATGTTTCCGCTGACACGCTGGCGGCCATCATTGCCGATGAAATGGCCATTGGCGTTATCAACAAAAAGACCACCGCCACCCGACTCATACCCGTTCCGGGGAAGAAAGCAGGGGAGAGGGCGTTTTTTGGAGGTTTGCTGGGCGAGGCGACCATCATGCCCGTGCCCAACGATGACGCTTCGGGAGAATTCATTTCCCTTGGAGGCAGGATCCCCGCGCCCATTCAAAGCCTCATTAATTGATGGAGCCAGGCTTTATGAACACGAACGAATCCAGTGGAGCATCTCACTTCATCCGTAACATCATCAGGGAAGATCTTGAGGCGGGCAAAAACGACGGTCGCGTCATCACGCGCTTTCCTCCCGAACCAAACGGATACCTTCATATTGGCCATGCCAAGTCCATATGCCTCAACTTCGGTTTGGCCCGGGAATTCGGCGGCCGCTGTCACCTGAGGTTTGATGACACCAATCCCGCCAAGGAAGAAGTGGAATACATCGAGTCCATTCAGGAAGATGTGCGGTGGCTGGGTTTCGACTGGGGCGAACATTTGTATCACGCCTCCGACTACTTCGATGAGCTTTATGATTACGCCGTGCAGCTCATCGGCATGGGCAAGGCTTATGTGGACAGCCTGACGGCCGAAGAAATCCGCGAATATCGAGGAACTCTGACTCAGCCCGGCAGAGAAAGCCCCTACAGAAATCGGTCCGTGGATGAAAACCTGGATCTTTTTGAACGCATGCGGCGAGGAGAGTTTGAAGACGGAGAGCATGTGTTGCGTGCCAAAATAGACATGGCTTCTCCCAACATGAACATGAGGGACCCCACCATCTACCGCATTCGAAGAATGCCCCATCATCGCACGGGAGATAAATGGGTCATCTACCCCTTGTATGACTTCACCCATTGCCTTTCCGATGCCATCGAAGGGATCACCCATTCTGTTTGCACTCTGGAATTTGAAGACCACAGGCCCCTTTATGACTGGGTTCTCGATGTTCTTCAAACCCCTTGCCATCCCCAGCAGATTGAGTTTGCACGCCTGAACCTGACACACACGGTCATGAGCAAGCGGAAGCTTCTCAGGCTGGTTCAGGAGGGCGTTGTTTCCGGTTGGGACGACCCTCGAATGCCCACCATTTCGGGGCTGCGGCGCAGAGGGTACACCCCTGAATCCATCCGCAATTTTTGTGACAGAATAGGCGTGGCCAAGCGCAACAGCGTGGTGGAGTTTGCGTTGCTGGAATACTGCCTACGGCAGGATCTCAACCGCAGAGCCCCCCGCTACATGGGGGTTCTGAAGCCTCTCAAGGTGGTGATCGTCAATTATCCCGAGGGGCTGGAGGAGAACCTGGAAGCCATCAACAACCCCGAAGACATCTCCATGGGGACGCGCATGGTGCCTTTCTCAAGGGAAATTTATATCGAGCGCGATGATTTCATGGAAAATCCTCCCAAAAAGTTCTACCGGCTTTCTCCCGGCAAAGAAGTGCGTCTGCGCTATGCTTACTTCATCACGTGCGTGGACTTGATCAAGGATGAAAAGACGGGCGAGGTCGTGGAGTTGCATTGCACCTATGATCCGGCCACGAGGGGAGGCGACTCTCCCGACGGTCGAAAGGTGAAGGCCACGCTTCACTGGGTTTCTGCAAAGAAGGCGCTGAATGCGGAAGTGCGTCTCTACGATCACCTCTTCACTCAATCGGACCCTGAAGAGGAGGGCGCAGGCGGCGACTTCCTGGCCCGTTTGAATCCCCGTTCCCTTGAAGTGCTCCATGATTGCAAGTTGGAGCCCGGCCTTGCAGATGCTTCCAAAGAGAGCTTCTATCAATTCGAAAGGCTCGGCTACTTTTGTCCCGACATCAAAGACTTCACCCTAGAGCACCCGGTTTTCAATCGAAGTGTGACCCTCAGGGACACATGGGCCAAGCTTCAGAAAGCTGGAAAAGCCGATTAGAACCTCGAAAAACCCCGGCCGCAAAAAAGAACATTTTGGGATTTTTGAATCATGCTGGCCCCTTGAGCCGGCTGTTCCTCTTCACACCTGGTTTTCTCCTGCACCCGGCCCAGTTCTTGTCTGATTGACCTCCGTCGCTTTCTTCAGTTGGGCCGGAGCAGGAAGGTTTGGTGAGCCATGAGCACATGTGAGAAGATGGAAAGTTGAAATGACGAGGAACCCAATCATCTCGCTTGGGCGCACCACAACCGGTAATGGGGGTTTGTGGCCAGCAGCTCTTCATGGCTGCCTTTGCCCGTGATGCCTCCCCCTTCCATGAAAACCACCTGGTTCATGCGGTGCAGGTCCGTGAGGCGGTGAGTGATCCATAG
Source organism: Syntrophobacteraceae bacterium (assembly GCA_007125915.1). GTDB lineage: Bacteria > Desulfobacterota > Syntrophobacteria > Syntrophobacterales > Syntrophobacteraceae > SLCH01. The sequence continues at coordinate 966 of SLCH01000119.1, read as the reverse complement.
GACCGTGCGTTCACGGGTCAGTTGAAGGAGCGAATCCACCAGTTCTCGCTCCGTTTGCCGATCCAGTCCTTCGGTGGGCTCATCGAGCACCCAGATGGGAGCGTCTCTGAGGATGGCCCTTGCAAGGGCCAGTCTCCTCCCCTGGCCTGCGGAGATCAACTGTCCCCATTCACCCACGTGGGTGTCCAGGTCTTGGGGCAAACTCTTCACCAGAGGCGCAAGCTTTGCCCATTCCAATGCACGGTGCAATTGCCCTTCGTTAGCTTCTGGGCATGCCATGAGAAGGTTTTCTCTGATGGAAGTGTAAAAAAGGTGGGACTGTTGGGAAAGCACCACCACGTACCTGCGCAGATCCTTTTCGCTCAGGGAACGGATGTCAGCTCCTCCCAGGGTGACCTTCCCCTCTTGGGGATCAAAAAACCTCACCAGAAGATGTGCCAGAGAAGACTTCCCCGCTCCACTCTCTCCCACGATGGCTGTTTTTTGCCCTTGGGCCATGTGAAGTGTCACGTTTTTCAGGGCAGGAGGGTCCTGGGGTTTATAGAGGAAGGTCACTTCATGAAATTGAACGGAAAAATCCCGGGGTTCTGAGACGCTTGAAATGGGAAAAGTCACGGCCGGGGGGAGTGTGGCCACTTTCATCACCTGGTGACCCGCTTCACGAACCCGCCCTAGAAGCAAGTACGCTGCGGGAAGAGGAAAAATCGCCTCAAAGGCGGCGAGAATTCCCAGCACCAATCCAGCCAGGAGAGGCCCGGTGAGAGCAGTATCGTGGTGGGCACTTGACAGCACCGAAATCAAAAGGAGCACTCCCGCCATGGACAGAAGCTGCAGAAAGGCATTTGTTCCGCCCCGAATAAAAGCCAGGCGCCGCTGAGTCTCTATGAGGGCTGACTGCGAGCGCATGACTTCCTCCCTGTGAGAACGCAGGCCTCCAAGCACTGTCAATTCAGCCAGGCCATGAAT
>SLCH01000249.1 GCA_007125915.1 Syntrophobacteraceae bacterium | reverse complement strand
TGCTTTTCCCTCAGCACTTTGACGTTGAGCTTCCTGTAAAAGCCCGTGACACGGAAGTCCTTTCGTTCCAGGCTTCGCAGCACAGCGGGAAGACAGCGACGGTTGTAAAGGGCGAAAAGAGGCTCGTAATGTCCGTTTTTCATGGGCACCACCACATCGTGGTGTTTTGTGTGTTCGGCCATGTGCGCCAGGAGTTCGGCAGCAAAAAACGGCATGTCCACAGCTTTGACAAAAATCCAGTCGTGAGGACTGAAAACCAGGGCCGTCAGTATGCCTCCCAGGGGCCCCTGGCGCGGCACAATATCCTGCACCAGGGTTGCCTGAACACCCCAATGGGGAGCCAGGTCGTTGGTGACGACCAGAAGGGGGTGGGTGTGGGGCTTCAACTGGGCCACACAGCGATCCACCAGGCGCTCTCCCTGAAAATCCTCGAGGGCCTTGTTTCTGCCGTATCGGGAGCTTTCCCCCCCCGCAAGAATCACTCCCGTGATCACTCACTTCTCACGCAGTCTCAGGGAGATCTCCACAGTCCCTGGTGACTCCCACCCCCTGAGGGTGGAAAGCATGCCTTTGAGAGCACCGGCAATGATTTCTTCCACAAAATTGTTCATGGGAACTTTCCTGCCATCGCAAAACACCTGGACATTGGCGCTGGTGCGTCCCTCGAGAAACCTCTCCTCGATGAAATCGGCGACCTTTTCCACCCCTTCAAAAGAAAAAACGGGCACATCCGTCTCCACCGGGTCATCGCTCACCAAGGCCACCAGGTGCTCCTTTCGGCTGCAGAGGGGATGATCTCTCAAAGCAGCGCGAAAAACTTCTATTTTGGGGTAGGGACTGCCCTTGAATCCTTCCGCGAGGACCAAATCTTCATTCCAGAAGGTTTTCCCCACGAATCGGGCCAGATCCATCTCCTCGGCCGTTTCCCGCACGGAGGCCATTCCCCGGGGGGACAGAATTCCCACGGTCTGCGCACCTGCGCGCTTGTGCCGCCAGGTGTCCTTGCCTTCGTGGTCGATCTGAAAACCATGCACGTCATGCTTGACCGTTCCCACCTTGTAACCTCTTTCCTTGAAGACGGGGATCAGCTTTTCCAGAAAGGTCGTTTTGCCCGTATCAGATGTCCCCACAAAACAAATGATTGGAATCATAGTCTTCCTCCAGGAAATGAGAAGCCGGCTCAATACTTTTTATCAAAAGGCCGGCCCCCCTCATTGAGAACTCTTTTCTCCATGAACAAAACCCCTGAAAACGCGCATGGGAAAAAAAGCTTTCAAGGGCGTCAGTAAGAAAGATAGACGGTCTTCAGTTCCGTGTATTCGTGGAGACCGTAGGCTGATTTCTCCCGACCCAGCCCACTTTCCTTCACACCCCCGAAGGGCGCCTGGGGATAGGCCTGGTGAATGCGATTCACCCACACACTCCCCACCTCGAGTTTTCCCGCACAGTCCAGAGCCGCTCCCACATCCCTGGAAAAAACATAGGCTGCCAGGCCAAAGGGAGACCCGTTGGCTTCCGTGATGGCCTCATGGAGGCGGGAGAAGGGCGAGACCATCACCACAGGACCAAAAACCTCCTCGCGGGTGATGGACATGTCCCCACGCAATCCAGTAAGGATCGTGGGAGGATAGTAGAAGCCGCCATCGGGTCCATCAAAGGGAGTCCCCTTCCATTCAATTTTTGCCCCTTCACGGACGGCCACCTCCACCTGCCGGGACACCCCCGAGAGAATTTGAGCATTGTTGAGAGGGCCAAGGTCGGTGGAAGGATCTGAGGGGGGGCCGAGCTTGAGCCCTTTGGCCAGATCTTTGAACCCTTCCATAAAACGGTCATAGATAGACTGGGCCACGTGTATGCGGCTGATGCGGTAGCAATATTGGCCCGAATTCTTGAGCGCCTGCGAAAGGAGCTGGGGAAGGATGGAATCCAGGGGTGCATCTTCGAGCACAATGGCCGGGCAGTGCCCCCCCAGTTCCAGGATCACTTTTTTTATTCCCTTGGCGGACACCTGCAGAATTTCCTTTCCCACTGCAGTGCTGCCGGTGAAAGAGACCACCCGTGGAGTGGAATGCTCCACGAGGAGGCGTCCCGTTTGCCGGCCGGGACCCGTCACCACATGGAAGACTCCGGCGGGAATGCCGCATTCCACAGCCAGTTGAGCCATCCGAAGAGTGGTGAGAGGAGTGTGTTCATCGGGTTTGGCAACGACGGTGCATCCGCTGGCCAGAGCCGCTCCCAGCTTGCACACGAGGGTGCTGAGGGGGTAATTGTAGGGCATGATGGCAACGGCCACACCCAGGGGCTCCCGAAGGACCAGCACGTGCTCACGGCTGTGGTTGAGAAGGGGAATGTTCCCCGTCAACCGTGTGGCCTCTTCAGCAAAAAAATCCAGGAGAGAAGCGGCGCTCGCTGCTTCGTCCCGGGAACTCTTGAGAGGCTTTCCCACCTCCTGGGAAAGAAGGCCGGCCAGGGATTCCAGGTTCCGTCGCACCCCTTCGGCCAGAGCGTGCAGCAACTGTGCACGCTCCGTGGCGGGAGTCTCCTTCCAGGCCGGAAAGCATTCCCTCGCTTTTTCCAGAGCCCTATGCACCATTTCCGGGCCGGCGACAGTGACCCGCGCATATTCCCTCCCCGTGGATGGATCCACAAGGGGGGTGCAGTCCGTCCCCCGCTCTTCTCTCCCATCCACCCAGCAGGCATACGCATCGGTGGGGTAATTTTCCACTCTACCATTCTCCATGGACTGTAAATTGCGCCGATGAATAAACGCTGCATATTCTCACAGGGAAAATGGGCTGTCAATGCAGCGAAAAGGCTTCATTTTCCTGGTTTATGGAGAAGTTTCTCGAGTTTTTCATTGTGCCGCCGAGCTTCACCCGCCATTTCCCGTAAAAAAGTGTGGATTTCTTCTTCCCCGAGGGACTTGGCTCTTTCCGCCCACGTATCGTAGGACGTGGCGTGTTCTTCATTGTGACGAAGCCAGTGTTCGAGCATTCGAAAAAGTTTTTCATGTTCTGTGAGGGGTTTGGAGCTTGAGTGACCCTTGTCTTCCCTGCCATGATGGTGACCATGTTGATGCCCGTGTCCCCCATGATTGTTCTTGTGACCCATGTTTTCTCCTTTCAGCCAGCGATTGTTACAGATTGACCCATTAGATTCAGTATGTTAGCCTGATTTTTCAACCAGAAAGGCGAACCCGCAGATGATTCCATTTCCCAACATCGATCCCGACCTGATCCAAATCGGCCCCTTGCGAATCCGCTGGTACGGCCTCATGTACGTCCTGGGATTTCTCGCTTCCTACTTTCTCATTCAGAAGCAAAAAAGGTCCAGGGAACTGGGGCTCACGGGGCAAACGGCCCAGGATCTCATCTTCTATCTGGCCGTGGGACTCATCGTGGGAGCCAGGCTGGGTTACATTGCCTTTTACCAGTATACCGATTACATGATGTATCTCAAGAATCCTCTGGAAATCTTCGCCACGTGGCATGGAGGCATGTCCTTCCACGGAGGACTCCTGGGAGCCGTTGCAGCGGGTTACATCTTTTCCCGGCGCAGAAAGATTCCTTTCTGGCCGGCGGCGGACAGCGTCATTGTGACTGCTCCCATCGGCCTTGGCCTGGGAAGAATTGGAAACTTCATCAACGGCGAACTGTGGGGAAGGACCACCGACGTTCCCTGGGCCATGATTTTTCCGGGAGCGGGCCCCCTTCCTCGCCATCCCTCACAGCTCTATCAGGCACTGGGTGAGGGGTTCCTGCTCTTCCTGGTCCTGTGGTTTTTGAGGAAAAGGGGTTATCGGGATGGAACCATGGTGGTTCTGTTTTTGTGTCTCTATGGAGCCATTCGGTTCTTCCTCGAATTTTTCAGGGAACCCGATGCGCACCTGGGGTTTTTTCTGGGATATTTCACCATGGGACAGCTCCTGTGCGTCGCCATGATACTGAGCGGCGCCGTCATCGCCTTTTGTCTGAGGAAAAATCAGTCCCCAGGCCACCCTTGAAAGATTCTCATTCAAACATGGGAGAAAGCGGCTCATGACCCTATTCACAGAAGAACCTTCTCTCAATGTCAGGGACATGTCACCCCGCCCCTGGAGAGAGATCTACGAGCATAAGAAAACCACGGCCCAACAGGCCTTGAAAGCCCTCAAGCGCGGACACCGCGTCTTTGTGGGGTCGGGATGCGGGGAGCCTCAGCACCTGGCTCAAACCCTGGAGGAGACCATCCCCCTCCTTTCCGACCTGGAAATACTGCACATTTTGAGCGTGGGCAAACCCAGGTACACTTCTTCCAACCTCTTCGACAAGTGCCGCCTGAAATCCTTTTTTGTGGCTTCCGCCAGCCGTGAGGCGGTGGCCGAGGGGAGAGCCGATTACACTCCCATCAACCTGGGAGACACGTCAGAGCTTTTCCGAAGCGGCGCCGTTCCCATCGATGTGGCTTTGATCCAGGTTTCTCCCCCCGATGAACACGGTTTTTGCAGCTATGGCATTTCCGTTGACATCGTGAAAGCCGCCGCCGAAAGCGCCGACCATGTCATCGCTCAGGTGAATCCACAAATGCCCATGACACTGGGGGATGCCTTCATTCACGTGCGGGATATAAACGCCATCGTGGAGCATGACGAACCCCTTCTGGAAGTGCCACCCCCTCTCATGAACCCCATAGCACGGGAAATCGGCGCCAATGTGGCCAAGCTCATCGAAGATGGTTCCACCATTCGAGTGGGTGTGGGCAGCGTGTCCACGGCGGTCCTTTATGCTCTCGAGGATAAAAAGGACCTGGGAGTCCACGCCGACATGCTGACGGACGCCTACCTTCCTCTCATAGAACAGGGCATCATCACCAATGCGCGCAAAACGCTTCACCCGGGAAAGATCATCACGAGCTTTTGCCTGGGGACACGCAAGCTCTATGACTTTGTCAACAACAACCCCATGGTTTCCTTTCATCCCGCAGAATATGTGAACAACTACCTGGTCATCGCCGAGAATGAAAAGATGATCTCCATCAATTCAGCCCTGGAAGTGGACATGACCGGGCAGGTCTGTTCAGACTCCTTCGGGTATGAAATCTACAGCGGCGTGGGAGGTGCCATTGATTTTCTGCGGGGTGCCAGGACCTCCCGGAAGGGCAAAGCCATCATGGTCCTGCCCTCCACCACGCTGGACGGTGAAAGATCGCGCATTGTCCCGACCCTCTCAGAGGGTGCGGGAGTCGTGACCACACGCGGAGGCGTCCAGTACGTGGTCACGGAGTACGGAAGTGCGCACCTCAGTGGCAAGAGCATTCGGGAACGGGCCATGGCCCTCATTGGAATTGCCCATCCCGACTTCAGGGAGGAGCTCCTTCGAGCCGCGGAAAAGCTCAAGTATCTCCAGAAGGACGCCCTCGCCATGCGAACCCCCAAAGCCTTATATCCTTCCAAGTGGGAAGCGGCGCAGATTTTTGAGGACAACACCAAGGTCTACTTCAGGCCCGCAAAACCCACTGACGAGCGTGCTCTGAAAGAGTTTTTCTATTCGCTGCCACGGGATGAGTCTTACATCCGCTTCCTTTCCAACATGAAGGTCTTCCCCCATTACGATGTCCGCCGCATGGTCAACGTCGATTACCGCAGTGAAATGTCCATCTTGGCCCTTGCGGGAGAAATGGAGGCTGATAGGATCATTGCCATAGGCCGCTTCATCCTCGGTGAGGAAGAACCTTCCAAGGCGGAAATCGATTTTCTGGTCCATCCGGACCAGGGGAGAAAAGGGGTCGCCAGCTTCCTCATTCAACACCTGGCGGAAATCGCCAGAAACAACGGCGTCCGCAACCTGGTGGCCTACATCACTTCGGGCAACGAACGTGTCTTTGGCGTGTTCGTCAAGCTCGGCTACGTGGTGGAAGGTTCTTTCAGAGACGGCACCTATGAAATCAGGCTGAACTTTGATCAGCCGGCCGAAGTCTGCCTCATCGATTGACGGAAGGCGCCCCAGGGAAAAGAGGGACACCGCCTTTGGCACTTCCCTGGCCACTCCTGCCCCAAAGGGAAACCAGCCTTTCGGGCACCGATCTTGCAAGCTTGCATGAATGGAAGGCCACACCTTTGGAATCTTGAAGCTTCCCATGACTTGCAAAAAGGAGTGAGATCAGGAGCCATGAGCGCCAACAACGCCATATTTCTTGAAGTGATCGAATGGTTTGACAAAACGGGACGGGAAATCGTCAAGAGGATACCTGAGAAGGGTTCGGGGGACATCAAGTTCGGTGCCCAGCTGACCGTCAGAGAAAGCCAGGCGGGCGTATTTTTCTACAAAGGAAAAGCGTGCGATGCCTTCGGGCCGGGCCGGCACACCCTGGTGACCGCCAACTTTCCTGTCTTGACCAAAGTCCTGAGCTTTCCCTGGGGATTCACCAGTCCCCTGCGGGCGGAAGTCTACTTTGTCAATCTCAAGATGTTCACGGACCTGCGCTGGGGAACCAAAGATCCCGTGGCCTTCAAGGATTCAAAGCTGGGCCTCGTGAGACTGAGGGCCTTTGGCATGTTCAACATTCGAGTTGTCCAGCCCATTCTTTTCATCAACACACTGGTGGGAACTCAGGGACTCTACACCACCGGCGACATTGAAGAGTATCTGAGCCGGGTGGCTGTCTCACGCTTCAACGACCACATGGGGGAAAACCTGGACTCCCTTCTCAACCTTCCCGGGCGCTACGACCAGCTCTCACGGGGTTTGGAGGCGCGGCTGCAGGAAGACTTCGCCCACTACGGGCTGAGCCTTTCCCATGTTTACATTCAGTCCATCACGCCTCCCCGGGAGGTCCAGCAGGCCATCGACGACCAAAGCCGGTTGGCCGTTCTGCCAGACCTGGACCGCCTGGTGCGCATGAAAGCGGCCATGGCCATGGAAAAAGCGGCGGTCAATCCAGGTGACGGCGCTTCGGGCATGGGCCTGGGCCTGGGGCTCATGATGCCCGCCATGTTCAGGGACCTCATCCACAAGCCCGACCACTCGGGGGGCAGTTCCAGCCAGTGCCCCGAGTGCAGAAAGCCCGTTCCAGTGGAGGCCCGGTTTTGCCTTCACTGCGGACATCAACTGGTGATCTTCTGCCAATGTGGTGCGTGTGGCGAAAACTTGTCTCCCCATGCCAAATTTTGCTCCCGCTGCGGCCAGGCGGTCTCAGACAAGCCCAAAGACAGAATCTGCGGCCATTGTGGTTCTGAAAATCTTCCTCTTTCCATTTATTGCAATCAATGCGGTGAAAAAATCTGACAGCGCCTCCTGGAAAATAGAACACCAATGCCCCCAGTGCGGGGCTCCCGTCACTCTTGAGGAAACGGACCATCTCCTCGCGTGCGGCTATTGCCGTGTGCGCCTGTGGCTCTACACCCGAGGCTTGTTCAGCTATTGCTTCGTGCCCAGATCGCCACCCATGGAAAAAATATGGTTCATTCCCTACTGGAGGTTCAAAGGACTCGCTTTTTCCTGCAACCAGGAACAGGTTCGCCACCGTTTTGTGGACACCACCCTGTGCGGAGTCAATTTCCCCCCGTTGCCCCGTTCTCTTGGATTCAGGCCCCAGGCCCTCAGCCTCAAGCCCGCAGGGTCTTTCGCAGGGTCTTTAATAGATGGCGCCTTTGCCAGGCCCTCCGTCATCCCCTCGGCAATCAGGGACCGATTTCTCCCAAAAGGCCACCCCAGGCCCAGTGCCTCTCAGAACAGGCGAGAATCACACCAGGCGTTCATTGGCGAAGCTCTCTCCCTGGTCCACACTCCCGTTTACGAGAAAAATGGCAAGGTCTGGGATGCCCTTTTGAACCGCCCCCTTGATCACAGTTCTTCCCTTCAGGTAAAGGAACTCCTTTTCCCCGAAAGAACGCCTCCCCCCCTCACCTTCCTGCCCGTTCTCTGTCCCCAATGCGGGTGGGACCTGGAGGGATCCAGCCGTTCCGTGGCCATGGTTTGCAGAAACTGCCAGTCGGCCTGGTGCCTTTCTCAGGGAAATATGAAATGGATTCCCTTTGGAGTGCCCTCCCAGTGGAATGGGGACCAGGAATTGCTGCCTTTCTGGCAATTGAAGTTTCAGTTTGCGGGCATTGAACTGAACACCCTCGAGGACCTCCACCGCCTCGCCAACACCAGCACTTCCCGGCAGAACTCCACCCTGCTTTTCTGGATTCCAGCTTTCAAACTGCCTCCAAGACTTTTTCTGCAGGCGGCAAGACGGGCGACCCTCTCTTCTTTCATGGAGTTCCGGAAAGAAGATCTCCCGCCCGTGACCATTCATTCGGCCACCCTTGCCCTGGAAGAAGCCGCCCAGTGCGTGAAGATTCTTCTGGCATCCCTGGCCGTTCCCAGGCGACGATTCATGGAAAGGATGGATTCTTTTTCCGCAAAGCTCGAGGAGGCCACGCTTTCATTTGTGCCCTTCAGCCCCAAAGCCCATGAGTTTGTGCAGCCCCATCTTCCATTGAGCGTTCCCCGCCGAGCCCTTTACTGGAAGCGCTTCATCTGAGGAAGGAGGAGAGATTCCATTGAATGACCGGGACCCGCTGGAGGGAAAAGTGACCGCCCTGGAGGCGCAGCTGAAAGAGCTGAAAGAGCAGGTGGAGGGCCTTCGAAGGCAACTGGAAGACAGAGAACACCCCGTCAAAAGATTGCTTGCCCAGCGGGGTCTTCGAATTCTCTCTCACGGGGACACGGGGCAACTCCTGTTCCCCCATGATCTCTCGGAAAACGAAAGAACCCGCTTTTTCCAGCTCATGCGACGCTATTCTTTCAGGCTTTTCCTGAGAGACCTCATTCAGAATCCTTCCGGCAGCCACATGAAACTCCTGACCCGATATTGCTCCCTCAAGACAGTTCGAGGCTACATGAAGGAACTGGAGGGCATGAGAATCGTGGAAACCCCGCATCAGGACGGCTATCGTTTGCGCAGGATGCACATTCCCAGTTTTGGCCCCACCCTGGAATGGTATGTGAGCGAAATTTTCCAAAGGGAGTTTCTGTCTCCAGCCCTGTTCAACGTCAAGCTGGGAGACACGCGCTTCGGAGGAGACTATGACGTGATCAGCATCCTGGGCCACCGCCTTCTTTACGTGGAAGCGAAGTCCTCTCCACCCCGCGGAGTGGAACTGTCCAACATCACCTCTTTTCTCAAGCGCCTTGGGGACCTGCAGCCCAATGTGGCCATCTTCCTGGTGGACACGGAACTGAGAATGAAAGACAAGATCGCCCCATTGTTCGCCGAGGCCCTCCATGGAGCAGGCCTTCAAAAGGACCTTCCCCCCGTGGAGAGACTGGTCCATGAAATCTTTCATGTGGGGCACTTGATTTATATGACCAACAGCCGAAGAGGCATTTATTCCAATCTGAGGATGTGCATTCATGATTTTCTTCGTAATTCGGGGACAAAAACGAGGCCGGCCGCCACTTTT
>SLCH01000016.1 GCA_007125915.1 Syntrophobacteraceae bacterium | reverse complement strand
CTCATCTGGGAGGCTGCGGCCGAGACTTTGAATCCTGGAACGGTGAAAGCATCCTCACTGACCACAACACTTTTTGTGCTTTTTGCCACTTCCGCAGGGACAGGGATCATTTCTGCCAACCTTCCGATCTTTTTTCACAACCTGTGGTTTGGGAGCGCCATCTGGAGACCCGTAATGCATGGGTTGCTCTTCCTGTTCCCTGCGCAGCTGCTGGACCTCTTCCTGGCGCTGAATCTGGACATGAAAAAGCATGCGCACGGTTTCATCCTTGATGCGCGCGATCATGTCATCGAAAAGGGCATGCCCTTCACGCTTGTAGGCAACGAGGGGATCCTGTTGACCATAACCCCTGAGTCCAATGCCCTCTTTGAGGTGATCCATGTTCAAAAGGTGATCTTTCCAAAAACTGTCCACATTTTGCAGAAGGACATAATTTTCCAGATCGCGCATGACGGACTCGCCAAACTCCTGTTCCCGCCTTTCGTAGCGCTCCCTGATGCGCGAACTGAGCTCTTCCCTTAATGTTTCGGGATTGTATTCGTCGAGAGACTCAACGGTGTAATTCATGTCCATCCCAAAAAACTGCAGAAGATCCTTGTTGAGCTTTTCGATGTCCCAGTCTTCGGCAAAGGTTTTATCCTGGACGCTTTCGGCAATGATCTCGTCGAGAACGTCTTCCACCATGTCCATGGCCACCGACTTGAGATTCTCACCGGAGAGAGTTTCACGCCTCTGTTGATAGATGACTTCTCTCTGAGTGTTCATGACGTCGTCATACTTGATCAATTGCTCGCGGATACTGAAGTTCTGGGCTTCAACACGGCTCTGAGCATTTTCGATGGCTTTGGAAATCAAGCGATGTTCAATGGGCTCATCCTCTTCCATGCCCACGCGCTGCATGAGGCCTGACAGCCGATCAGCGGCAAAAATGCGCATCAAGTCATCTTCCAGAGACAGATAAAATCTCGAGGAGCCCGGATCTCCCTGGCGGCCGGCTCGCCCTCGCAGCTGGTTGTCAATGCGCCTTGCCTCGTGTCTCTCCGTGCCGATGATGTGGAGTCCGCCCAGTTGGGCAACGCCCTTTCCGAGCACAATATCCGTTCCGCGACCCGCCATGTTGGTGGAGATGGTGACCTGGCCCATCTGTCCCGCCTGGGCGACGATCTCGGCTTCTTTTTCGTGGTGCTTGGCGTTGAGCACCTGATGGGGGACACCCTGCCGTCTGAGCATTTCACTGAGTTTCTCGGATTTGTCGATATTCACGGTGCCCACGAGCACGGGGCGCCCCTCCTCATTGAGTTCCCTGATTTCGTTCACCACCGCCCTGAATTTTTCCTTTTCTGTTCGGTAGATGCAATCGGGATGATCAATGCGAACCATTTTGCGGTGCGTGGGAATGACCACCACTTCCAGTTTGTAAATTTTGTGAAACTCGGGTGCTTCTGTGTCGGCCGTTCCGGTCATGCCGGCCAACTTGTCGTACATGCGGAAGTAGTTCTGAAAAGTGATGGAAGCGAGTGTCTGGTTTTCGTTTTCCACTTTGACACCTTCCTTGGCCTCCAGTGCCTGGTGCAAACCCTCGCTGTACCGCCTCCCCGGCATCAACCGGCCCGTGAACTCGTCAACAATGATCACCTGCCCACTTTTCACTATGTAGTCCGCATCTTTCTTGAAAAGCACATGAGCCCGCAAAGCCTGGTGCACATGATGCAGGGTATCGATGTTTCTTGGATCATAGAGGTTTTCCACGCCCAGCAGGCTTTCCACCTTCATGACACCATCTTCATTGAGGGATACGGTGCGGCTCTTTTCTTCCTTGGTGTAATGGGCCTCCTCTTTCAGGTGAGGTATGATGCGATTGATTTTGTTGTAGAGTTCCGTGGATTTTTCCGCGGGACCGGAGATGATGAGGGGAGTTCTTGCCTCATCGATGAGAATGCTGTCCACTTCGTCCACAATGGCGTAATGAAGATCGCGCTGCACCAAGTCTTCCAGGCGGAACTTCATGTTATCCCTCAGATAATCGAAACCGAACTCGTTGTTGGTTCCGTAGGTGACGTCTGCCCGGTAGGCCTCCTGTCTTTGCCGGTCGTCCATGCCATGCACGACGCAGCCCACTTGAAGTCCCAAAAAAGAGTAAAGCCTGCCCATCCACTCACTGTCGCGCCGGGCCAGGTAGTCGTTAACGGTCACAAGATGCACACCACGCCCTGTCAAAGCGTTGAGATAAACAGGCATGGTTGCCACGAGAGTCTTGCCTTCACCCGTTTTCATTTCGGCGATTTTGCCCTGATGCAGAACCACTCCGCCGATCATCTGAGCGTCAAAAGGTCTCATCCCCAGTGTGCGCACGGCTGCCTCCCGGACCACCGCAAAACTCTCGGGGAGAAGATCTTCCAGGGGTTCACCCTTTTCCAGTCGCTGGCGGAATTCAGCCGTTTTTCCAACAAGATTCTGATCGCTCAGTTTGCGAAACTGGGGCTCAAAGCTGTTGATGGCATCCACCAGGGGTGCTATCCGTTTGAGGTTGCGTTCATTTTGGCTTCCAAATATTTTCTGAAGCAAAGCACTGATCATGGCTTATCAAAAATCCTTCCAAGAATATCATGATGATCAAAAACCAATTGTTCAATGAACAAAGGCACGTACACCGTGCCCCAATAGATTAGCAATTTTTGTGCATTTATAACCCAGTGCGCCGGGATTTGCAAACCACTTGCAAAAACAAGACGTTCCCGTCTCAGTCAACCTTTGCACTCTGAGTCCTCCCCTCTCCCGGGAAAAGCACTTTCTCTTCACCAGCGAAAACAATTGAATCTTCAGCTTTGACATCTCTCCATGTGGGTTCATTTTTTGATTGGCAAATCCAGGACAAGTGCGATCTCGTCGCACAGGGGAAATTTGGGGCAGTGCAGGCAGTCCGCCCATATCTTCTGAGGAAAAATGCTTTTGTCCACCACGTGAAATCCCATGTGCCTAAAAAATTCCTTCTCATAGGTGAGCGTGAAAATGCGAGAAATTCCAATGCACTTGGCTTCTTCAATGCAGGCGGAAACCAGTTTTCCTCCCAGACCTTTCTTCTGATGTGACGAAAGGACAGCGAGGGACCTTATTTCTGCCAGATTGTCCCACATAATGTGCAGACTGCAGCAGCCCACGAGGGTCCCCGTGTCATTGTCGACCGCCACAAAAATGTCTCGCACATGGGTGTAAAGTTCACTGAGCGATCGGCTCAGCAATTTTTCATCCTTGGCGAAGACGTCCAGCAGCTTCTGAATGGCGGGAACATCACCGATGGTGGCTTTTCGTATCATTCGTGGTCCCATCCTTTCTTGCACACAGTTTTCAATTCCCGGGGCCATGCCTCCTTCTCCTTCGCGTAAAAAAGTTCGGGAGTGGATGCCAGGAACCAATGCGAAAAAGAGGATCGTTCTGCTGAAGGTGCTTGCGCCTCAAGGTTTACGGGATTCATTCTCCTATGATCTTCACCAGAACGCGCTTGGGTCGTCTGCCGTCAAACTCACCATAGAAAATCTGTTCCCAGGTTCCCAGGTCAAGCCTTCCCTCCGTGACCGCAACCACCACCTCACGCCCCATGATTTGCCGCTTCATGTGTGCGTCGGCATTGTCTTCTCCCACATTATGCCTGTACTGGAATACGGGTTCATGAGGGGCGAGTTTTTCGAGCCAGACCTCATAGTCGTGATGCAGGCCATGCTCATCGTCATTGATGAAGACCGAAGCGGTGATGTGCATGGCATTGCAGAGCACCAGCCCTTCTCGAATGCCACTTTCCCGCAGACACTCTTCAACATGAGGAGTCATGTTGATGAAAGCTCTTCGAGAGGGAACATGCCACGAGATTTCTTTACGATAGGATTTCATGGAAGCGCCTCCTGGAATTATTCGTCGGTCAGGAAATTTGCAAGCACCGCATCGGTGACTCAAGGGGGCCAATATGGAACACTTCCTTTTTCCCAGCCCCTCACAAGGTCGATTATTATAGAGAATGACCATATATTGGCAAAGTGCAACTTGTCGAGAGGATACAATCCACACCATATCCCTATGCCCTAGGGGCCCACTGGAAAATGGAGCACAAGTGAATTAGAAATTGGAAGGCTTTTGCTTCCTTTACCCTCCTGTACGACATGGCTGCATTCCCTCAAGGCATTTGTGCGTTCTCATTTTTCTTTTGTTTTGGGACTTGAGAAAAAAGACTCTCTCCGAGTAAAATTCCTTCGAAGATTATGACAAGGCCTAAATGCTTGCAGTTGCGCAAATGCTGTCTTCTCCATACCAATCCGCATGCTTTTGCAGCACACTTCGACATTCAGTTTGTTTGGATTTATAAACCCTGGCGTGATTTTGGTTCCCAGTCAAGCTATGGGAACAGATCAAGGAGATTTCCCGTTGCACATCCACAAAGTGGTGAGCCTGAACTTGAACATCAGGGGGTTGGGTCAATCGCCCACCATTGTCATCAATGAAAAAAGCAAAGAACTTCAAAGACAGGGGAAAACCGTCTACCGCCTCGGTTTGGGGCAGTCGCCCTTTCCCGTGCCGCTGCCCGTGGTGGAGTCCCTCAAGATCAATGCTCATGAAAAGGACTATCTTCCAGCAGCGGGCTTGACCACGCTGCGCGAAGCGGTGGCCGAATTTCATCGCAAGCGGGATGGTGTGGAGGTGCAGCCGGAAAATGTGCTCATCGGTCCCGGATCCAAAGAACTCATGTTTCTCCTTCAGCTCGTCTATTATGGTGAACTGATGGTGCCCACTCCGTGCTGGGTTTCCTATGTTCCCCAGGCAACCATCATTGGCAAGAGAATCAGTCTCATTCCCACCCGCTTCGAAGACAAGTGGCACATCACCGCAGAGAGTCTCGAAAGAAGGTGCGCCTCGGAGAAAGACGATTTCCGACCTCGCATCCTCATTCTCAATTATCCCGGCAACCCTGAGGGTTCCACTTACAGTGCGGGAGACCTGGAAGATCTGGCTAACGTGGCTCGAAAATATCGTGTCGTCCTTCTGTCCGACGAAATTTACGGACAAATTCATCACCGGGGCAACCACATCTCCGTGGCTCGCTATTATCCTGAAGGAACCATCATCAGCTCCGGTCTTTCAAAATGGTGCGGAGCCGGCGGTTGGCGTCTGGGAACCTTTGCCTTTCCTCCCGACATGGATTGGCTGCTGGATTCCATGACCGCAGTGGCCAGCGAAACCTTCACCTCGGTGAGCGCTCCCATACAATATGCTTCCGTTCAGGCTTTTCGGGGTGGCACTCTCATTGAAAGATATCTCTGGCACACCCGGCGCATTCTTGCACGGCTGGGAAATCAGTGTGCCCAAATGCTTCAAGATGCGGGGGCAAGGCTTCACTCTCCTGAAGGGGCCTTTTATCTTTTTCCCGACTTTTCTCCTCTGGCACCCCAACTGGCACGCCGGGGCATAAGGGACAGCACCACTTTCTGTGAGCGTCTGCTCCATGAGACGGGCGTGGCCATTCTTCCCGGGGAAGCTTTCGGCAGGCCACCGGAGGAGTTGACCGCAAGAATTGCCTATGTGGACTTTGATGGAGCAAATGCGCTCACGGCCAGCGAAACGTATCCCCTCGATGAACCTCTTCCGGAGGATTTCACGGAAAACTTTTGTCACAGCACAGTCAAAGCCATGGAACTCCTGGTGCAGTGGATTCAGGACTGACATGGCGCCCCCAAAAGCTTTGCTGAATGTTGCTTTCCATCACTGCCCATGAAGAATTCCAACCCTTTCCAAGGGCGTGGCATGATGAACATTCCACACAGGGAATCCAGAAGGCGAGAAGTGAACTCCCATTCCTGCGGAAATTAAGGTGAGGATAATGACCCATGCTCAACATGAATAGGTACACCAGAGAAAACCTGCTCTCCAAAATTCCTGAAGTGGTGGAGATTGCCAAAAAATCTGAGTCAGTGGACGATTTTCGCCGAGAGCTTTCCAACCATGCCCATCGAATGGAGTACGAAACCTTTCATGACTACAGCTCTTTCACCGAAGGATCCATCATAAGAGTGCGGGACTGCGCTCGAGTGGTCCAGATGATCGTCACAAAACGGTCGGAAGATCGAGCCCAGTTTTCCGCAGCGGAAGCACTCAGGGACATAATCCTGGGAACTCCCAGACCGGACCTTTCTCCAGCCTTTTACGCAGAGATGCTCTATCTCTTCCAGGGACTTGCGGGCCGGGGCCCCGGCAACCAGCTCGCCGATTCTCACCTGTCCACGAGTCCCCTGGAGGGCCGTGAAGCGGCCATTGAACGATCCCAACAACTGGACACTCTTTCACGGGAAGTGGAAAAGTACGCGGACAAGTGCCCCTCAGGGCTGGGCAAAGAGGCCATTCAGCGCCGGGAACGCAGGCGGGAAAGGATTCTTGCGGGGCTCGGCGCTTCCCATGAACAGTGGTATGACTGGCGCTGGCAATACCAAAACATCATGCGTGATGCGGAAGTCATTGCTGAACTGGTGGAGCTCTCCCCCCAGGAACGAGAAGCCATAGCAAATGCTCGAAAGGCTCGAATTCCCTTTGGCATCACTCCGCATTACCTGTCACTCATGGATGATGAGCCCGGCTCCACCAGAGACCGCGCCGTCCGAGCACAGGTGATTCCACCCCTTGATTATGTGGAGCATATGAAATCCTATGGAAACCAGGGCAACCCATGCCTGGACTTCATGCGGGAAAGCGACACGTCGCCCATAGATCTGGTGACAAGAAGGTATCCGAGCATTTGTATCTTCAAACCATTCAACACCTGCCCTCAGATTTGCGTCTATTGCCAGAGGAACTGGGAAATCGATGATGCCATGGCCCCTGGAGCCCTTGCCCCTGAAGAGGACATAGCTGCTGCATTGAAGTGGATCCAGGAGCATCCCGCAATCCACGAAGTGCTCATCACGGGCGGTGATCCTCTCGCCATGACTGACGATCAGTTTGCTCGAGTGCTGCAGGGAGTGTCACAAATCCCTTCGGTGGAACGAATCCGAATCGGAAGCCGCACTCCGGTCACCGCTCCCATGCGCATCACGGAAAAGCTGGCAGACCTGCTGGCCGGGCAGCGTGAGCCGGGGAAGCGCCAGGTCGCCCTTGTGACCCACATACAACACCCTTACGAATTGACGCCGGAAACAGCTGCAGCCATTGAGCGCTTGAGGATTCGGGGCATATCCGTTTTCAATCAGCTGGTGTACACATTTTATGTGTCGCGCCGCTTTGAAGCGGTGTCTCTACGCCGCAATCTTGCTCAAGTAGGCGTGGAACCCTACTACACCTTCAACACCAAGGGCAAAGAGGAAACCATAGAGTACCGTGTCCCCATTGCAAGGCTTCTTCAGGAGCAAAAGGAAGAAGCCAGGCTGCTTCCCGGAATTTCACGCACCGATGAGGCAGTATACAATGTGCCGGGAATGGGAAAGAATTATTTGAGGGCCTACCACCATCGAGACCTCATCGCCATTTTGCCGGACGGGTCGAGACTCTACGAATTCCATCCATGGGAAAAGAACATATCGGGTTTTACATCGACCTTTGCGAGCGAAGATGTTCCCATTCTCGATTACCTCATAAGACTGGACGGCGTGGGCGAGGATGTGTCCGACTATGAGACCATCTGGTACTATCATTGAACGGGAAACAGCGCTTTTACCCGGCGACAGTTGGAGATGCTGCATCGCCTCCATGCAGCATGATCCAAACCCCCATTCGATGCATGGAGGAGAAAGGGGTCAAAGGGTTCGGTCACACTGATCCGGTTCCGGAATGGAGGAACCGCGGGGATGCCCATTTTGCCAGGGCCAACGTCCTTCCACTTCCAGGTGAAGCGTCACGCTGAGAAAGGTGCGGACCACAACGATGAGACCCAGGACACTCACGTTTTCCAGGGTTGGGGCCACGGCAACGGTGCGAATGATGTCCCCCGCAATGAGAAACTCCAGTCCCAGGAGAATGGCCCTTGCCAGATCCTGACGATACAGTCTATAGGATTGCTTGTAGCTCGTGTGTGGGGGGCGTTTGGCGAAGCGAAAGGTGGCTATCACGGCCCCCGCCACTATGACGAACACACCCACGGCATCAACGGTCTGACCAATGAGTTCCATGGTTTCATGATAGGCAATCATTCGGCTCACCACCTCTTGAACATCTTAATTTCCATAGACCCATGCACCAGACGCCGGAGCCCTTGGAGAGCATGAAGAAGCCTCACCCTTCCCCCCTCAGGATGAAGGGGCTGAATGGGCACCAATGGCCGAAGCGACCTCAAGGCTGAGCAGATACACGAGCCGGTTGTGAGCGTCGACCAATGCCTCGAAACCGTCTTCCCTGCTAGTGACGGTGAAAGAAAATTTTTTCGATTCCTGCAGGCCCTTTTGGCTCCCATCATATAGATTCCAATGCCCAATGAGAGAAACATCCCCCCCCAAACTTCCATCAAATCGCACGACATCAACGATCACCTGATAGTCGGGTCTCAAGGAACTCCTCCAGGGGAAGGCAAAAACCAGGCCAGGTTCGAGCAGCCGGGACATGTTCTGAGCCATGACCCTCGGCATGCTCTCGCTCAGCGGTTCGGCCCAGCGGTGAAACTCGTTGACAAGCAATTCGTTTCCGGGAGTTCGGGAAACAATTTGAGGACGATTCAAATATTCCGGTATCTTAAAGGGGCCCACACCCACGCGAACGGACTTCTTCAGAAGCATTTCTGAGGGCGTGATGGCACTGGCTTTGTCGAGGGATTCGATCTCGCTCAGCAGAAAAGTTCTCGAGGGCTTGCTGGGAGTTCCCAGACACGCAGAAAATCCTGCAAGCACGGCCAAAAGCCAGGTGACACGGGTGATGTTTTTAAAGTTCGCTCGATGTCTCATTCCTGCTCCTCTCATGGTCTTCTTCCGCGCAACAGGGATTCAGGGTGCTGTTGCAAATAGTCGGCAAGCACACGGATAGAGCGGGCAGCAGAAGTCAACTCAACTGAAAGTTGCTGCAGGTTGTGCATGAGGGGGGAATCCTCCTGTGCAACAGCAGCCATGCCTTCCATAGCCTCCTGGGTTGACTTGACGGTGCTTTCCAGTTTTTCCATCAAATCCGGCAAGCGCCGATCCACTTCGCCTGCCACGTTATGCATCGCATCCATTGTACCGTCTGCCCTGTCGAGGATGGAGGAAAGTCTCCTGTTGAGCTCACCAAAGGTTTGGCTCATCTCACGCATGGCAAGAGTGCCCTCGGTCAAAAGCGGGTCTGCATGCACATCAATTTTCATCACAAGCGCATTCAACCCCTCAAGGGCTTCATGAAAACCTCGAATGATCGCCAGGGTTTCCGGTGAATCAAGGAACTCGCGAACAGTTTTGAGAATTTCCGTGACCTGCTCAAGGAGCTCTTCGATGGGGGCCTCTTCAAATCTTCGCAAAAAATCTTCAAGATCTGATGGTATGGTCGGAATCTCCGGGTACTCTCTTATGCTTCCCACAAGGCGCTCGCGCGTCTCAGGCTTGAAGTCCAGTTCGATCATGAGAAGACCCGTCACAAAACTCTGCACCGTCAATTGTGCCCTCAAGCCTCTCTCAATCAAATGCTTCACGTCCAGTCCATTGGGCCGGCCGTCCTCCCGCACCACGGTGAGCCTTGCCGCTTCTATCTCAAAAAACACAGGGATGAGATGATCGATATGATCGGTGCCAATGCGAAGCTGAATATCAGTGACCGTTCCCACCTTCACACCACGAAATGTCACGGGAGCCCCAACATTCAAACCCTTGACCGATCCATCAAAAAAAGCCACGCATTTCACCTTTTCTCTGAAAAAGCCTGCGCTCAAGAGGAAAATGGCGGTGAGGGCCAGGACCAGTCCGCCCACAACAAACGATCCGATCAGTTTGGGATTTGCTTTTTTGCTCATGAACCAATGACTCCCCTTTTAAGGGTCTTCCTGTTCCACAGGAAACGAATCACCTTAAATATCCGTCAGCTGTCTTGAAATGGCCGAAAAAAATCATGCTCTCTGATTGAAAAAGAAAATTCAGAGGCCGTCTGTTTTTTTGGAATCGTATTCCCCGCGGGTGAGAAACTTGAGAACCTTCCTGTCGGAGGATTCCTTCAGAAGGTGATGGGGATTCCCAAGAGCGGTCATGGTTTTTGTGTCGCTGTCGAGAAAAACAGCTTTGTCGCCGATGGCAAATATGCTTGGCAACTCGTGGGTGACCACCACCACCGTTGCCCCCAGGCTGTCCCGAAGTTCCAAAATCAGATCATCCAGCATGCGGGCACTCACTGGATCCAGGCCTGCCGATGGCTCATCGAAAAATAGGATTTCGGGGTCAAGGGCAATGGCTCTTGCCAGGGCGGCCCTTTTTCTCATGCCGCCACTCACTTCAGAAGGATAAAACTGTTCGAATCCACCCAGGCCCACCAGCGCCAATTTCAATGAAACAAGGTCTCTGATGTCGGAGCCCCTGAGATCAGAATATTCCATGAGAGGCAAAGCCACGTTCTCTTCCAGGGTCATGGAGCTCCACAGCGCGCCACTTTGGTAGAGAATGCCCGAACGACGCATGATGGCATCGCGATCCCGTGATTCAATTTCCCAAAAACTGACATCTCCATAAAAAACCCGACCCCTGGAAGGTTCCATAAGACCGATGAGGTGCTTGAGCAGGGTGCTCTTGCCGCACCCGCTGCCTCCCATGATGACAAAGATCTCTCCCCTGCCAATGGAAAAATTCAGATCTCGCTGAATGACAAAACTGCCGTAGGCCATTTCCAGGTCTACCACCGTGATGTGAGATTCTTGGCGTCCCTTAAGTTCAGCGGCTTCCATAGGATCCTCAAATTCCCAGCATACTTGTGATCACTGTCACGATCGAATCGGCAACGATGATCCAGACAATCCCCGTGACCACTGCAGAGGTCGTGGCCAGTCCCACGGCGGAAGCACTGCGACCACACTGCATGCCCCTCAAACACCCCGAAAGGGCCACCAGAACTCCAAAGATGGCACTTTTCACCAGCCCGATTGAAACATCTGTCAGCGTGATAGCCATTTGGGTTTGATGAGAGTACTGTACCCATGGCAGATCGAGCATCCAGGTTCCAACGATGGCGCCGCCGAGAATTCCCAGAAAAAGAGAGTAAAAGTAGAGGAAGGGCATCATGAGCATCAAGGCAAGCATCCTTGGCAACACCAGAAATTCCATGGGTGAAATGCCAAAGGTTCGAAAGGCATCGATTTCTTCATTGACCTGCATGGTGCCCAGTTGAGCGGCAAAAGCTGCACCTGTGCGCCCTGCCATGATGATCCCTGTCATCATGGCAGCCATCTCACGCGCCATGGCAAGGGCAACCAGATCCGCCACAAAAATCTGGGCGCCGAACATTCTCAGTTGCACGGCTCCCACAAAGGCAAAAATCAGCCCCACAAGTATGCTGATGAGGGACACAATGGGCAGAGCATTGACCCCGCATTCCTGAATGACCCCCAACAGGTCGGAGCGGCGCATCTGCGCTCTGCCCCTAAAGAGATTGACAAACGCCAGCGTGGCACGGCCAATGAAATCTATGATCTCCCCGGCAGCACGGTACCACTTTAAAGCCTCATGACCAATGCGGGGGAGGAGGGAGAGCTCCTCTTCCCGATCTCCCGTTTCCTTGCGCGAGGTTGCCGATGCAAGCTTTAGCAGGCGATCGGCACCTTCGGGAAGCCCCTCAAAATCCACCTGAACATGTTTTTCCCGGGAAAACTTTCTGAAGCGTTCCAGAAACACCAGCAAAGTGGAATCCCAGTGGGTGACATTCCCGGCATGAATTCGAATGCGATGGTAGTCCCCCTGGGACTTCAATGTTCGGGCCACCTTCGAAAAAGCTGGAATTCCCTGAGAAATGGTCCAGGAACCGGACAACTTTATTTCAACAGTGGCTCCATCGCGGGCGAAAGCAATGGGTGATTCCAAAGGCTGACTCTGAACTTCATCATTCATAGAAGGTTAAGACTCTTTTGCGAGAATCGTTGCGAATCCTCTGGAACAAACGGGCTGGCCATAAAAATTGCCCCCATGTCAACGGGTGAATTATCTTGCATATACCCATTGCGATGCAGGCCGCACACCCAGCGCCTCAACTTTTTCGCTGTAGAGGGCCACTCCGCGCACGTATTCCCCGTCAGGGTTGTAGCGTCGAAATGCGTGGGCACTTCCTCTGCTGTGGTAACCATTCATGGCCAGATAATTGCCCACGGACATGATGGCGTCCGGTATCGTATTGAGGTCGATCCTTCCATCCCCATCGCCGTCGGCCGCATAAACCATGGAGGCGGGCATGAACTGGGGAATTCCAATGGCTCCCGCCCATGACCCCTTCACCGTGGTGACATCGAATCCCCCCTGTTGTGCCTGGATCAGGAGTTCCCCCAGATTGTTGATGGCCCGGCTTCTGATGCGTTCGATACGCTGGAGAGCTTCCGGTCTGGGCATGGAACCCTCAACACCGTACGCCCCATGGGCATAGTGCCATCTCTCCATTTCATCGATGAAAAATATCTGGCCCACAAAAATTCTCAAGACATCGTATCTCCCTCGAAACTGGCCAAGTCTTGACTCCCAGTTCAAAATGGCAACGATGTCTTGAGGCTTCACGCCAGTTTTCTCATAAGCTCTCTGGAAAACGCTTCGATGCTCTTCAAAAAAAGCCGCACCCTCCGAAAGGGTTCTTTCGTTCACCATTCTTGGAACCACATTTCTGTGCTGCTGGCGTTGCATGCGCACCGATTGGGGCGAAGCAATGAATTCCAGCCGCGCCATGTGGGCTTCGTCCATGCGAACGGCTTCCACGTCGGAAAGAAGAGCTTCCAGATCTTCGCGAGACAGGTGGGGCTTCACTCTTTCATAGAGCCTTTCAAATTCCCTGGGGTGGGCTTTCCAGAAATCAGTCTCCCACTGTATGAAATGGGTGTGTGCGCCTCCCTGAGCACCATGGGCCAGTGAAACCTCTGGAATGTCTGCAAGTTGAAACACCAGAAAACAAGATAGAATGAGAACTTTAAAGTGATATCGCACAATAAACCTCGCAATTAAGATGTGAAACGCCGTGTCTTAAGCCAATGAATTCCCCACGATAAACTAAATCACGCATCCTTTTCAGCATTTCTAACACTGATTCCCTTCATCCCGCAGAAAAGGCCGGTGCCTGGAACGCTGACAATGAGTGTTTCGAAAGGATTGTCCCATTGAAAACCTCGGAAGGAACGAAAAGGTCAAAAGCTTTCAGGCCTTCTTCCCTGTTCCCCTGGAATCCTTCCATGCCAGGTAATCAGCCAGTATTTTCCCATGATCAAATGCCATGAGACCGGGAAGTCCGTCGGGCATAAAAACTTCCACGTTCCGGGCATCATCTGCCGCCGAAGGTTTGCCTGCGGCAGTGGCCGCAAAGACCACGGTCACCGTGTGGTGCCGAGGGTCGCGCTGTGGATCTGAATAAGCCCGAAACTGCGTCAAGTTTTTCACTTGAAGACCTGTTTCCTCCAGCGCCTCTCGCTCGGCAGCGCTTTCCAAACTCTCTCCATAATCCACAAACCCCCCGGGAAGAGCCCAGCCATGAGGGGGATTCTTGCGCTCAATAAGAACGATTCCTCCCGTTTGCATTTCGATCACAATGTCCACTGTGAGAAAGGGGTTTCGAAAAATGTGCACATTGGCACCACACTTTGGGCAAAAGACCCTGTTAGAGTCAGTCATGTCTGCCATTTCCTTCCCCTTCGACCGCTGAAAAAACAACTGTTGCAGGCTATGTGTCCTTCATTTTTTTTTTGGCATGAGAAGGTGCTCCAAGAAGAGCACGAGGGCAATGCCCGTGATCAGGCCGTTTCCGAGAAAGATTCTCACCCCCGGAGACACGGAATGGAGAAAAGCCTCGGGCAAAAACCCCACAAGCGTCCCCAGGATCACGGGTAAGCCCACCACATAGTAGTCACGGCTTGTGAGGGCATTGCCGGCAACGACCGCCAAACCTGCTCCCACCTGTGCACCCATGGCCACACACAGTGCGGCCCCCACAACGGGCGAGGGAACGGAAGACAGCAAGGCAGCCAGTTTGGGCACAAAAGCTGCCACTACAAACAGGATGCCACAATAGGCAGTGGTATACCGGCTGGCCACACGGTTGGCCAAAACCACACCGGGGCTCATACTGTAACTCACCAGTCCCACAATGCCAAAAACCCCACAGAAAACGCCCCCTACCCCATTGAGAAAAACGCCCCTTGCCATTCCTTTGGACAATCTTTGAGTGTCTGTGACCGCCGCAATGCCGCTGATGCTGCCAAGGCTGTTCACAAGCACCGCAACATAAGAGGTCGCCAGGGCGATCACTGCGGGCCAGTAGAACCTTGGAGTTTCTGCAATCCACTGGGATGGTGTGTCGAGCCAGCGCGATTGCATGAGGTGATCCCACTCGGGCGGGGTCAGAAATCCAAACACCAATGTGCCAATGACCATGCCGAAAAGTAAGGCGATGGTCTTAAGAAATCCTTTGAGCCAGTGGGATAGGACGGCAATGACCATGACGAGGGCCATGCTCAGGAAAAAAGTGGATGGCTGTCCATCAGGATGCGAGTCCATGCCCGTCATTGTTCTGGTCAAATGTGGAAGCAAAGTGAAAGCGATGAGCATGAGGATCACACCCACCACGTTGGGAGTGGCAAAAGCCACGAGCTTTTTCAATTGTCCCGTGAGAACAATCCCCATGAGAAAAAGGCCACCCAGTATGGTTCCTCCCTGAATGGATTCAATGCCAAAGGGGGCAAGCACTATGAAAGTCAGCAGAAGAGCTGCAGCGGGTCCGTCCAACAGGGGATAGCGGTGTCCCCAGAAGGCTTGAAGCGCCGTGAAAAGGCCCGAGGTCAGAAGCGTCATTTGAAAAAAACGAACCTCGCCGGCGGCATCGAGATTCAGTGCCTTACCCGCCAGGGAGGCAACGATAATGAGTGCAGGGAAAAGAATGATGGCCCACTGCAAGGCATAGAGGAAAGCATGGATTAGAGGTGGACAGTCATCAATGTCATAGACGTAATGGGGCTTTTCCATGCTCAGATCCACGCTGAAACCGAGATGAGGAGAACATGCCTGATTGGGCAAAAAAATCGATGATAACAAAAATGTTGCCCATGGCTTCATAAATGCCCAAGGGTATTTTTCCTGCTCTCTGAAGAAAAGAACATAGCACAAAGCTGTTGCAGGAGAAAAGGTCGTGGAGTGGCGTTCCCGGAGAAACGACGAAATCCCCGGAAATGGAGAGTGGCCGCAGGGGGCCCAGCGGTTTTAATAGTGGGAAGAGAGGTTGGCCGGAAATGAGGGCATCAATGAAGAATCTCGAATAGAGTGCTGATGGAATCTTCGTTGTGTATATTGCGAATGGCTGCGGAAAAAAGCCTGCATGAGGGAATGCACTTGATCTTGGAACAATGAGCCGCCGACGGTCTCATGGGAAGGGTATCGGTCACCACAAGGCTTTCAAGACTGCTTCCCTCCAGGCGATCCACAGCGGGGCCCGAAAGGACCGCATGGGTCACGCAGGCGTGAACGGCTTTGGCCCCTCTCTCCAGCAAAGCCTTGGTGGCTTCCACCAGCGTGCCGGCCGTGTCCACCATATCGTCCAAAATGACCGCCGTACGACCCTCTACTTCGCCGATGATGTTCATGACTTCGGCCTGGTTCACATTGGAGCGTCGCTTGTCGATCAAGGCCAACGTTGCTTTCAGCTGGCTGGCATAGGCGCGCGCTCTGGGAACGCCTCCCGCGTCAGGAGAGACAATGACCAGGTCCCCATTGAAGTGCTCGCGGATGTAAGGGAGAATGAGGGGAGATGCGTAGAGATTGTCTACGGGAACATCAAAAAAACCCTGTATCTGCCCAGCATGGAGATCCATGGTGAGAATGCGGTTGGCACCCACACGTGTGATCAGATCAGCCACCAGACGTGCGGTGATGGGAACGCGCGGCTTGTTCTTGCGATCCTGCCGGGCATAACTGTAATAGGGAATGACAGCGGTGATTCTCCGGGCCGAAGCACGCTTGAATGCGTCGATCATGACCAAAAGTTCCATGAGATGGTCGTTGACGGGATGGGCCCCCGACTGAACAACAAACACATCGGCCCCTCGGACATTTTCACCAATTTCAACCCTTATTTCTCCGTCACTGAAAGTGCCCAGCAGAGCACGTCCGACAGAAATCTCCAAGGAATCGCAAATTTGCTGGCTCAATTCGGGGTTGCTGCTTCCCGAAAATATCTTCAAACCATATGTGGCCATGAATCTTCTGCCTTTTTCTTTTAAAACTCTTTGTGAAGCCTGCTCTCTGTGGCAAAGCCCCGTCTTAATATTACAGCAGCAGCCAAATGGCAACTGTTTTCGTATAAAAAATCACAAGGAACTTTCAGGGGGCGGTTTTCAAACCAACCTCAAGGCTCTACAGGTTCTCAAAATCCTCTGCCGTCAGTTTGTAACAATCATGGCCGGGATAATAAACAAACCGATGACAGTGTGGACACTGCATGAGACTTTCATCCCGTTGAAGTTCGATAAATTTTTGAGGCGGAATGTTCAGGTGACATTCGGAGCAAACACCGTTTTCCACGGCAGCCACCGCTATGCCCGCTTGGCGCTTCAGGAGAAATTCCGTTTTTTTCTGAACATTCTGGTCCATCTTTTGCCGCACTTTCGTCTGTGCCTCCTCCAGCCGGTCCAATCGTTCTTTTAAAAGAGCATTTTCTTCCTGGAGTCGTCTTTTGCTTTCGGCAGCAACCAATCTTTGCTTCTCAACCTCCTTCTCCTTCTCGGCAACCTCACCCGCAAGCTTCTCTATTTCGGCCATCAGCTCCAAGGCCTTGTCCTCTTTGGCGGAAATTTCCTTTTTGTACTCATCGATTTCCCGCATAATGGCCTGGTATTCTTTGTTGGTCTTCACGTCGTTCATTCGCCGTTTACTGCGGGCGATCTTCGCTTCAAGATCGGTTATGTTCTGTTCCACCATTCCGTGCATTCTTTGGGCATTTTCGTGTTCCGCCTTTCTGGAGAGGTATTCTCCTTCCAGTTGGCTGAATTCTTTTTCGATGGCGGCTATGCGCCTGGGAGCTTCCTCATAATCCTGAAGAAGCCCCGCCTTCTTGTCTTCCAGTATCTGGTATTCGATGAGCGACCTGAGCTGTTCCTGCAAAGTGACCTCCTGAACAATCAAGCCCCTTCCATGGGGAAGGGCATGGGAACGAATCTATGGTTAAATTTTTGTGAAGAGGCACATCCAGAGCAACAAGAACCAGAATGCATCCAAATGCTTCTCCAATCTTTTCTCGGCCGACAGAAGAAAAACCTCTGAAATCAATTTAAAAAACAGCGAAAGGATCCTTTTCTTCCCGTGAAGTCAACACCAATATGGATTTTCCCCTCTCCAAAGCCTGGTGGCGAAGCATTTCAGCCACTGGTTCCACCACGACTCTTTCCGAAGCGAAATGGCCCACATCCAAAACGGCCAGGCCTCCCTCAAGAGCACGCTGCGCTTCATGATACTTCACATCACCCGTGACATAAGCATCCACTTTCCTGGCGAGAACCTGCTCCATGAACCCGCCCCCGCTTCCCGTGCACAAAGCCACTCTTTGCACCGTTTGCTGCCAATCGCCCACAACCCTCATTGGAATGTTTCCCAAAATCACTTGCACAAATGCTGCAAACTCTTTGAGCGACTTTTTTTGGGCCAAGGTCCCCAGGCACCCCAATCCCATGTAACCTCTTTCTCCTCTCAGGTGTGGGGCTGACTCCAGTGGCTCCACGGACTGGAGAGAAAGGAGGCGAGCCAACTGATCATTGGTTCCCCCCTGGGCCACATCCAGATTGGAGTGCATCGAAATGATGTGCACGCCCTTTTGCAGGGCCATCATCACCAGTTTTCCGGGATACTGGTCAGAACGGACAGCGGAAAGAGGGCGGAAAATGAGAGGGTGGTGGGTGAGGAGGCATTGACAGCCTTTGGTTTCGGCCTCCTGAAGGGTCTTGGAGCTGGCATCCAGGGCCACAAGAATTCGGTCCACCTTTCCTTCGGGGTCACCCACCTGCAGCCCACAGGCATCCCAGGCTTCTGAAAAACTCAGAGGTGCGTGGACCTCCATCCACGTTAAAATGTCTTTAACTTGAACCATGCTCAAGCCTTTCCACAAAAAGCAATGGGGGTGTCCCTCGCAGGAACACCCCCATCAGACGTGATTCAGGGCTTTGGATTTTAAAAATTCCGCTGGTTCCCTCTTCCTCCACTTGGAGGTCCCGGGCAACCCTTGGGACAATGAGTCTTCCAAAAATGCTTGAAATGTCAATCTTTGAAAATTCCATGACGCTTCTGATGCGAGTGGTGGGCCCACCTGGCCTCGAACCAGGGACCTACCGGTTATGAGCCGGTGGCTCTACCAACTGAGCTATGGGCCCGCGCCCGCTTCCTCACAGGCAAATTATGGTTACAAAAATCAGGGAATCATTGTCAAGGCATTTCTGAGTGCTCCCGGTCACTCATTCACTCGGAGAAGCCATGCCAGGTGCGCCCTTCATGCTCCAGAAGTTCAAGCGCCTCTCCCTGGCTCAGGAAAAGACCTAGCTCTCAATAAAACTCTTGAGCTCTTTCCTTCGGCTGGGGTGGCGCAATTTCCTGAGCGCTTTGGCTTCGATCTGTCGAATTCTCTCCCGAGTCACGGCAAAGTCCTGACCCACCTCTTCCAGCGTATGATCCGCCTTTTCTCCTATGCCAAATCGCATGCGCAGAACTTTTTCTTCACGGGGTGTCAGAGTGGCCAGTGCCTTGCGCGTCTGTTCGCTGAGGTTGAGGTTGATCACCGCATCAACAGGAGAGGCGACACGCTTGTCTTCAATGAAATCACCCAGGTGACTGTCTTCCTCTTCACCAATGGGAGTTTCCAAACTGATGGGCTCCTTGGCTATCTTGAGAACTTTGCGCACTTTGTCCACAGGAAACTCCATTTTATCTGCGATCTCCTCGGGAGTGGGTTCACGACCAAGCTCCTGCACCAAATAACGAGAAGTTCGAATGAGCTTGTTGATGGTTTCGATCATGTGGACGGGAATGCGAATGGTGCGGGCCTGATCGGCTATGGCTCGTGTGATGGCCTGACGTATCCACCATGTGGCATAAGTGCTGAACTTGTAACCCCGCTGGTACTCAAATTTATCCACGGCTTTCATGAGTCCGATGTTGCCTTCTTGAATGAGGTCGAGAAACTGCAGGCCCCGATTGGTGTATTTCTTTGCAATGCTGACCACCAGCCTGAGGTTCGCCTCAATGAGCTCACTTTTGGCCAGTTTAGCCCGAAGCATGCCATCTTCCACCCGTCTCAGGATCTGGCGAAGGGTCTTTGAATCGAGCTTGGCCTCCATTTCCCGCTGGTTGATTCTCTCCCTGGCCTCCATGGCCCTGCGCATCAACTTTTCAAACAACTCTTCTTCCATGGCAAACACAGAGGCACATTGGCAAAGGGTACCGCCATTGTTCCGGTCCCCATCATAGAGTTGCTTCACCTCATGAAAGGGTTTGCCGAACCTTAAAATGCAATCCTCCAGAACCTTTTCCGAGCAATTGATGTCCTCAAGGCAGTCATGCAGTTTGTTCACGATGTTGTCGATATGGCGCTTGCTCAACTGCAGCCCTTTGAGGAGGCTGACAATTTTCTCCTTGTTCTCCCGAAGGCGGGTTTTGAGGGTTGTTTCATTGTCCTGGGATATGGCCTGGTTCAGCAAAGCCATCTGGTTCACTTTATTTTCATCGTCAAGAGCTTTGACTTCATCGAGGATCCCTATGATTCGGGCAATTTGAGCGGCCTCTTCCTCCTCGCTCATCTCTTCCTCAACCTCACGAAGGATATCATGGATGCGAATGCTGTTCACTTCGAGCTTTTCCTTGATCCCCATGATTTCCTTGATCCCAATGGACGATTCCATGATGGCGTTGAATATTTCCCGCTCTCCAGCCTCTATGCGCTTGGCGATCTCCACTTCACCCTCGCGCGTGAGAAGACAGACCTGCCCCATTTCTCTCAGATAGATTTTAACAGGATCCGTCACCCTGCTGGTTGTGTCCGCTTCCAGCTGCAAGCTCTCTTCCTCATCTTCCACCAGGGAGTCGGAGTCAGAACCAGCGCTTTCACGCACCACCTGTACCTGTTGCTCCGAATCGACGATTTCAATATCCATCTCATCAAAAATCATCATCATGTCGTCGAGCTTCTCAGGGGAAACCAGTTCTTCTGGAAGGGCCTCATTCACTTCATCGTAGGTGAGGTAACCCTTTTCTTTGCCAACAGTGATGAGCCGCTTGATGTCGTCCATTTCGGGCTTGGTCAGTGCAGGATCGCGCCTCTGTTTAGTTTCCTTCTCTGCCATGGATTCCTTTCTCCCTAAGCGTTGTGAGGTGTATCTTTAAACTCTTTTTCTGAGGGAATTGAGCTGTTGAATTTCTGTCAGGATAGTTTTTGCCTCATGGACGTTCCCCTCCGCCATGGCCTTTTCCAGCGCCTCTTTCAGGCCCAGAATCACCTGCCTTTTCTTTCGCTCGGAAAAAGCTCCCAACCAGTCCTGCATTTGCAGATGCGGCTCTTTGAGCTCTCCCGGCTCCATGACAAAGCACGTGAAAAGGCTCTGCAGGTGTGTGTCAGGCAATTGGTCGTGGACCCACTGCACGTCAAAGGGCTGGGAGGGAGGCCGCGGAGCCCGCAGCAAAACCTCTGCTATGCCCTTCAGTTTGCCTTCTTCGAAATCATCCACGACCCGAGACGATTGTACTTCTGCAATGAGCTCAGGATGCCTGATCATCCATCGGACGATTCGCTCTTCGATGCTCTTCTGGTCTTCCAGGGAGGACGCCCTCCAGAAAACATTTGCGGCAGAAGGCTGAGAGTTGCCGGAAAACCTCCCTTTGGAACGCTTCATTTCCTTGAGCTGACTCTCTAAGACACTTTCGGAAATGGACAATCGGTCACGGACCAGCTGCGCGTATTCCGCTCTCAGAATGGGCTGGCGAACGGCTTCCATGATGGGTTGTATTTCTGAAACCACCCTGCCTTTTCCCGCAATGGTTCCATCCCAGCTTTTCAAAATTTCCTTCAGGGCATACGTCCCCAGTTCGATGCGGGCGGCAAGAAGCTTCTCAAATCCTTCCAATCCCCCTTCCTTGAGGAAGTCATCGGGATCCATGTCTTGAGGAAAACGAACGCAACTTGCGGGAACACCTTCCTGCAGGAACAAGGGCAACGCCCTCAACATGGCTCGTTCTCCAGCTTCGTCACTGTCATAACTCAGGACAACTTCATCGGCAATACGTGAGAGAAGTCTCACCTGGTGGATTGTGAGAGCAGTGCCAAGATTGGCCACTACGGAATAAAAGCCCCTGGAGTGGAAAGCCAGAAGGTCCATGTACCCCTCAACCAGGACCACTTGCCGGGATTCCCTGCACGCTGCCCGTGCTCGGGCATATTGGTAGAGCATGCGGCCTTTATGATACACGGGTGTCTCTGGGCTGTTGAGATACTTGGGTTCTTTGGAGGAATCCCCACTCAGGGTCCGGCCCCCAAAGGCCACGACTCTCTGGTGCTCATCGGTGATGGGAAAAACCAGGCGATTTCGAAAACGATCATAATAATGATTTTCCTGCTTTGATCCTCTCGCGAGCAAACCGGCCCTGAGTCCGAGCTGAGGATCGATCCCCAGGCCCTTCAGGTGATGCAGAAGGCTGTCCCATCGGGAAGGGGCAAACCCGAGTCTCTGTTCTTCCACCACATGATCGGGAATGGCGCGTCCAGCAAGATAATCCCGGGCGACCTGCCCCCCTCGACTGTGGTGGAGCTGCTCATAGAAAAACTGCGTGGCGGCAGAAAGCACAGCCAGCAGTTCATTTTGCTCTTTTCTGGCCGCATCGGCGATCTTTTGAACGGTGGAATTTCGGTCATCCAGGTGTGGCAGGTGGATCTGATAGCGATCTGACAAGTGGCGGATCGCTTCCATAAAAGAGAAATTCTGGTGTCGCATGACAAAGTTCAGCACATCTCCACCGCTGCCGCATCCAAAGCAATAATAAAGCTGGTTCTCGGCATCTACGTGAAATGAAGCTGTCTTTTCATGATGAAAAGGGCAAAGTCCGTAATATCGGCTGCCGGATCGCCTCAAGGAAACAACCTGCCCTATAACATCCACGATGTTCACGGATTGCTTGATCAGCGTGGCTAGACTCGAGGCATTCACGTGGGGAAAGATTCTCCCTTGGAAATTCCATTGACATGATGGCAGAAAAAATCGGTGCTGTGTCAAACCTTAACTTTTTATCCGGTCAAGGTGTGGAAATCAAGAGGGGCACAACAGTTATAAATTGAGACAGTAAAAGGCGCTTCTCATGACGCACATGGCCACAGCATCATCCTCGACTGACCGGCAAATCTCTCTCTTCGCCACTGGTGCGAGGGTCATGATTCAAGCTTGGCACGAACCCGCTCGTTGAGGGTCCTTCCATCGGCACGGCCAGTGACCTTGGGCATGAGCTGTTTCATGACTTTGCCCATGTCTTTGAGAGTGGTCGCACCGGTATCCTGAATGGCTTCCTGAATGAGTTTGTCCAGTTGAGACAATGTCAGCTGTTGGGGAAGGAAAGCTTCAAGGGCGAGAATCTCCCTTTCTTCCTTTACTTTCAAATCATCCCGTCCTGCTTTGGAATACTGCTCCGCGGAATCTCGGCGTTGTTTCACCTGCGATACAATCAGCTGTTGAATTTCCCCTTCATCGAGAGAACGCCTCAGTTCCTTTTCCTTGTTTTTCATGCTGGTGAGAAGAGCTCTCACAGCATCACGCCTGTCCTCATTCTTCTCACGCAAAGCTTCTTTCAGGGCCAGTTCAATGCGTTGCTGCAGATCCATGTCTCAATTCACCTTTCCTTCCCTGGAAGGCGGGTCTCCAGAAGGTTTTTCCCAACAAAACCTATGGCCTCTGAAAGGTCAAGGGTTCCATTGTAGATGGCCCTCCCCGTGATGACTCCCTCCAGACCCAATGGTGCCAGTGGAAGAAGTGCTTTGATGTCCTCCAGCGTGGCCACCCCTCCCGAAGCAATGACAGGTATGTGGGTGGATTCAAGAAGTTCCCGGGTTGCCTCCAGGTTAACTCCCGACTGCATGCCATCCCGATGAATATCCGTGTGGATGATGGCCGCCAATGGCATTTGAGAAAACTGTTTCACAAGGGTCGCCACAGTGGTCGCAGTGGTTTCCTTCCATCCCTCAATAGCCACCCGACCATTGCGAGCGTCTATTCCGAGGGCCACCCGATGGGGGAAATCAGCACTCAGACTCTCGAGCAACTGGGGATCCCGAAGGGCAGCCGTTCCAAGAATGACCCGTTTCACACCCGAATTCAAATAATCTGCAGCGGTGTCCCAGTGGCGTATCCCACCGCCCACTTGCACGGGAATGGAGACACTTTTCAAAATGGATTGGATCATGCGGCGATTTTTCGGTGAACTGGAAAAAGCACCGTCCAAATCCACAATGTGAAGCCATTGGGCACCTTCCTGCTCCCATCTTTGAGCGACGGCAACGGGATCGTTCCCATAAACGGTCACACGGTCCGGGTCGCCTTGCATCAGGCGCACACAGACACCTTCCTTCAGGTCGATGGCTGGAAAGATGATCATTTATTTTTCCAATCTTAATTCTGCTGTTGAAATTCCAGTGGTTCCCTGTGATTCAAGGAGCACGGCTGAATGCGCCCTGTGAACCCACCCCATGACAGCCATTTTTTCCCATTTCAAGGTGGGAGCGCTCGCCTGAAAATTTCGAGCAGCCGTCCCTTGAAGCAACGAAAGCAGCGCGCTCCATGTCGGGGATCAAGGGCAGTACCCCGGCACGAAAAAATAACCTAGGTGTCAAACCATGCCGCGCCACCGAACCAAATGTGCTTGTTGTGCTATTGACTTGCCCGTGAAAGGCATGCTCCCGAGGGGCATCGTACGAGGGGTTCCGGTTCAATCCTTCGGGATTGCTGCTCTTCAAAAAAGCAGGTCTTCATTAAGTACTGATTTCACTGGGAAGCTGCAGGGGATTTTCCACTGGAATCAGATTGCCTGGTGTCCAGTATGTCCCTGAGATATGCCGGAGGCTTCAGAACTTTCCTCTCAATGCTGACACACACGTGGATGGTGTGACCCGTGGTCAGAACCTCCCCATCCCTGCATATTTCATAGTCGAATCTCAGGCGAAGGGGACCGGTGAAATGAAAGGATGCACAAATGGTCAGCACATCGTCGTAAAAAGCCGGGCGTCGATAACTGCAATATGCTTCCACCACAGGGAGAAACACACCCTTTTCTTCCAGTTCTTTGTAGGTCATTCCCGCATGCCTGAACCACTCAGATCTACCGATTTCAAACCATTTCAGATAGTTGCCGTGATAGGCCTGCCCCATGGCATCCGTGTCACCATAGATCACTCTCACTTCCGTTTTAATGGTCATGGCAACCCAACGATCGCTTGGAAATATGGGAAAAGAGAACGAATGGGCAAGCCCTTTCTCATTAAAAGAAAATGGAAGGAGATCTCCCCAAAGTCGTCAGGCCCTCTTCCCGGTAAAAAAGTCAAAGAGTTCCGGGCCACCGTCCAATTTCCAGCCGCTTATTTCTGCAGAAGCTTCCGTGAAACGCCCCGGTGAGGAGCCCGGTTTCCCTTGCTTCTTGAGATCATCCACCAAAAGAAATGGGACGGGATCGGAAACGTGGGTTCGTTTCTCAACGGGAGTGAGATGGTCCGTCACCAGGAGAATGCGGGCATGGTCGAATTTCATGGCCCCTTCCGCCATGGGTCCCACCACTTTTTCATCAAAAGCTTCTATGGCCTCGATTTTCCTTTTGAGGTCCCCCGCATGCCCCATTTCGTCGGGAGCTTCAATGTGAAGGTAAACGAAGCTCCCCGTCTCCAGCGCCTCAAGGGCTGCACTCACCTTGCCCGCATAGTTGGTGTCCAGGTAACCTGTTGCGCCTGGAACATTCACAGGTTCCAAACCTGCATAAACACCCAGGCCTTTGAGCAGGTCCACCGCGGAAATCATGGCGCCGGTGAGTCCATAAAGTTCCCGAAGGGTGGGCATGGAGGGCGCCCTTCCCTGCCCCCATAGCCAAACAGCATTGGCGGGTTTTTTGCCAGACCGGGAACGCTGCCTGTTGACCTCGTGAGACTCCAGAATCTTCCCCGCCTCCACGATGAAATCCTGAAGAAAGGGCTGTTCTGTATAGACCCTGCGGTATGATACGATGTCTTCACCGGAAATATCGTGAGGGGGAGTGGTGACAAGCTCCTGAACGCCCTGGTGCCACACGAGCAGGTGTCGATAGCTGACCCCGGGGTAGAGACTCAGGGGTTTCCCCCGGGTGAGGGGTTTCAGGGCTTCTATCAGCTGGTGGGCTTCTTCGTTGCTGATATGACCTGCCGAGTAATCCTCCATTCGCAACACGTTCTCGCCATCAAGGGCGAGAGTGACCAGATTGCAGCGGAACGCCACATCCTCCGGAGACAAGTGCACCCCCATGCTGGCGGCTTCCAAAGGGGCCCTTCCCGTATGGTAACGCATGGGATCGTAGCCAAGAAGGCTCATGTTGGCAATGTCGCTTCCAGGCTCCATGCCTCGAGGCACAGTTCGGACGGTTCCAAGACGCCCCAGACCCACCAGACGATCCATATGGGGTGTGCGTGCCGCTTCGAGGGGAGTTGAGCCATTCAACGCTTTCAGGGGATAATCCCCCATGCCGTCACCCACCAGAATGATGTGTCTGGTCTTCATGATCGATCCTTCAAAACCCTTTGCTTTAACCGTGGGGCAGTTTCAGGAAATGCTGTCCAATCCCTGGTCTTCGATGCGTATGGACTGAGTGGGTGCGAGTACGATATCCAGTTGATCGATCTCTTCCAGTGCCAATCGCACGCTCCTTTCGATGGCTTCGTGAGTGAGCATCACGATGGGCACGGCCCCCTCAACCTCACGGCCTTTCTGGATGACAGCGGCAATGCTGATGCCATGCGAGGCAAGAATTCCCGAAATCTTGGAGAGGACTCCTGGACGATCCACTGCAGAAAAACGAAAATAGTAGCATGTGACCGTGTCGGAAATGGGCCTGATGGATATTTCTCGAACCCGGTCGGGCAAAAAGGCAAGGGAGGGAACACGTTCGTTGAGACCGAGGAGCATGTCCCTTGATAGATCCATGAGATCTGCCACGATGGCGCTTCCCGTGGGAAGCATGCCGGCTCCCATTCCGTAGAGCATGATGTTGCCCACGGAGTTTCCGGTGATGTGGACTCCGTTGTACGCATCTTTCACTCCTGCAAGGATGTGGCTTCGGGGAATGAAAGTGGGATGGACGCGCATTTCAATGCGTCCCTCATGATGGCGGGCAATGGCCAGCAGTTTCAGTTGATAGCCAAATTCCTCTCCAAACTGGATGTCCAGGGGATCAATGGCGGAAATGCCTTCCACGTACACTTGATCCAAGTGAATGGGCGTCCCAAAAGAGAGTGCGCTCACAATGGCCAGTTTGTGTGCCGTGTCCATCCCCTCAATGTCCAGGGTGGGATCCGCTTCAGCATAACCCTTATCCTGGGCCTCGCCAAGAGCCGCTTCAAACGTGAGTCCCCCTTCGGTCATGCGCGTGAGAACATAGTTGGCCGTGCCGTTGAGGATTCCAAAAATGGTATCGATCTGGTTGCCCGCGAGACCCTCCCTCAAGGCCTTGATGATGGGAATGCCTCCTCCAACAGACGCTTCAAAAGCAATGGTCCTTTTGTGTCTGCGGGCTGCTTCGAACAATTCATTGCCATGATGGGCGATGAGGGCCTTGTTGGCTGTCACCACATGCTTGCCCTTTTCAAGGGCCTCCAGAGTGAAGGTCCTGGCAGCGCCCACCCCTCCCATCAATTCCACAACGATTTGAATATCTTGGTTTTCAAGGAGTTCTGCAGCGTTGGTGGTGAGAAGGTCCCTCGCAACGGGGACGGGCCTCCTCCGCTCCAAATCCAGGTCAGCCACTTTCACAAGTTTGAGAGGCACGCCCAGACGCTTTTCGATGACCTCCGCATTGTCATGAAGGGTCTGGATCATTCCGCACCCAACCGTTCCCCACCCGATCAGCCCGATACCGATTGCAGCCATTTTACCCTCTAAGATTTTGCAGCGTTAGTGTTTCGATCAGATGAGATGCAAGGCTCTGCGCAGTCCGCGAACGGCCTGCTTGGTGCGTTGCTCATTTTCAACCAAAGCGAAACGGACAAATTCATCGCCGTATTCACCAAATCCCAATCCCGGTGAAACGGCCACCTTGGCTTCTTCAATGAGGAACTTGGAAAAATCCACGGACCCCATGTGCCTGAACGGTTCAGGAATTTGCGCCCAGACGAACATGGTTCCTCGAGGTTTCTCCACCTTCCAACCAAGGCGGTTGAGGCCTTCAATGAGAACATCTCGGCGTGATTGATAGATGGCGTTGATTTCACTCACGCAAGACTGATCACTTTTGAGGGCAACCGTCGCGGCGATTTGTATGGGTTGAAAGACGCCGTAATCCAGATAGCTCTTGATGCGTGTGAGAGCGTTCACCATTTCTTCATTTCCCACGCAAAACCCAACACGCCAACCCGCCATGCTGTAGCTTTTGGACATGGAAAAAAACTCCACACCCACATCCCTGGCACCCTCCACCTGAAGGAAGCTGGGTGCTTCATAACCATCGAAAACCAGATCCGCATAGGCAAGATCATGCACCACCATCATCTGATTTTCTTTTGCAAAATCCACTATTTTTCTGAAAAAGCCCAGATCCACGACCATGGTTGTGGGATTGTGGGGAAAGGAAATGATCAAGAGCTTGGGGCGTGGCCAGGTCTGTTTGGCCGCGACGGCCAAATCGGTCATGAAGTCCCGATCAGGGCCGATGGGAATGGATCGCACATCACCCCCTGCAATGATGGCCGAGTAGGGATGGATTGGATAGGTGGGGTTAGGGGCGAAAACCACATCGCCGGGGCTCACGAGAACAAGCACCAGGTGAGAGAGCCCCTCTTTGGCGCCTATGGTCACCACCGCTTCCCGCTCGGGGTCGAGATCCACACTGTAGCGCCGGCTGTACCACTCACAGATGGCTTCCCGCAGTTTGGTGATGCCACGAGAGGCGGAATAGCGATGGTTGTGAGGTTTCTGAGCCGCTTCCAACAGTTTGTCAATGATATGCCTGGGGGCGGGAATGTCCGGATTCCCCATCCCCAGATCAATGATGTCCGCTCCCGCCCGGCGCCTCTCCATTTTGAGCGCATTGACCTGTGCAAACACGTAAGGCGGCAGCCTGTTCATTCGACTCCGTTGTGCTATATTGAAATTCATAGCTTTTCTCCCTATTTTAAACCAACGAAAATATATGAGACAAAAAGGGTTGTCAAAGCATTTCACATTGCCGTTTGAGGCGGACGACAGGTTACATTTGCACCACCGATGGGATAAAATGCCCTACTATCCGGAAAGCCCTTGAAGAGAACGCAACCCTTTTGATAACCTGTTTTCCGCCTTCACAGGGATCCAACGTCCGGGCAACCAGTCCTGAACAGATTGGCTCAGGGGAACAACCCTTGTTGGGAGTCTCCACCGCCCCGGACATCTTTCCCATGCAAAATGCAATGACAACAGTTGTATTCCAGCCATGAGCTCAGAGCGCAAAGGCAGGTCCATGAAGCAGATCATTTTAGGCACCGCCGGCCACATCGACCACGGAAAGACCTCTCTCATCAGGGCATTGACGGGAATAGACACGGACCGGCTCAAAGAAGAAAAACTGAGGGGAATCACCATCGAACTGGGCTTCGCCCACCTCGACCTGCCATCAGGTGACCGGTTGGGCATTGTCGATGTTCCCGGGCACGAAAAGTTTGTGAAACACATGGTCGCAGGGGCCAGTGGCATCGACCTTGTGGCGCTGGTGATCGCAGCCGATGAGGGGGTCATGCCTCAAACGCGCGAGCATCTGGAAATCTGCGAACTCCTCCGCGTCAAGCGGGGCCTTGTGGTCCTCACCAAGATGGACCTGGTGGACGATCCCGACTGGGTTGAAATGGTCAAGGAGGACATTTCCAAGTTTCTGAAAGGGACTTTCCTTGAAGGCTGCCCCATTTTTCCTGTTTCTGCAGCGACGGGAGAAGGAATCTCAGAGCTTAAGGAGCTCTTGAACAGCATGGTGGCCCAGAGCGAGATGCGCAGTCCCGATGGCCCCTTTCGGCTCCCCGTGGATCGAGTGTTCACCATGCGTGGTTTTGGAACGGTGGTGACGGGCACCAGCCTCTCGGGAAGGCTCAGGGTGGGGGATCCTGTCATCATCTACCCGCAGGAAAAGAAAAGCAAAGTGAGAGGCCTGCAGGTGCATGCGCTGGAGGTGGAGGAGATCTTCTCCGGCCAGCGCACAGCCATCAACCTTCAAGGCCTGGAAAGAGAGCTCATCCAGAGAGGGAATGTGGTGGCATCGCCGGGAGCCCTGGTCACCACCCACATGGTTGATGTCCACCTGGAACTCCTCGCCAGCGCTCCCAGACCTCTCAAGAACCGATCGAAGGTCAGGTTTCACACGGGAACAGCGGAACACCTCGGAACCGCTGTGCTCCTTGACCGTGAACAGCTCGAGGCAGGAGAAAAGACGTTTGTTCAGATTCGCCTGGATCACCCCGTGGGAGTCTTGAGGGGAGACCGTTTTGTTTTGCGTTCCTACTCTCCGGTGCAAACCATTGGCGGTGGAGCGATCCTTCACCCGCTTCCCAAGAAGCATAAGGGCCAGGATAAGATAAAAGCCTCCAGAGCGCTGGAAACCCTTCTGAGCAGCGATGAATCGGAAATCCTTCTTTGGCATGTGAAAGACGCAGGGTGGTTCGGGATATCAGAGGAGCAGCTGAGGATACGGGCCAACGTCACCTCCAAAGCCATGGAAAGGTTTCTTCCCAAGTTTGTGAGTCAAAGGCAGATCATCTTCTATGACAAAGAGAATCGCCGTATGCTTCACTGGGACACCCTGGAAGATCTCAAGGGGGAGATCACAGAACAGCTTTCCTCCTACCACAAGCGATTTCCTCTCAAAAAGGGCATGCTCAAAGAAGAGCTTCTGGCGCAAATGCCCAGACCCGTTGAGGTGAAGCTCTACAATTATGTGCTTCGGCTGCTGGCCGAGGAGCATCTTATCCTTCAGGAAAAGGAGTGGGTTCGCCTTGCTTCTCATAAAGTGGACTTGACGGAAAGGGAAGAATCCATTCGCATGGAGATCGAAAAAGCATTCAAAGAAGCGGGACTGCAGGTTCCCTTTTTCAGAGAGCTTTCAACAAAGCTTGCGGGAACTCCACGGCAGCACCAGGACATCCTCCAATGGATGCTCTCCAAAGGCATTTTGGTCAAAGTGAAAGAAGACATGTATTTTCACCGGGACAACCTGAGTCTATTGCAGAATCAACTCATTGAGTTTCTCAAGGAAAATGGGGAAATCACCACCTCGCAATTCAAAGACATGATTCAGGTGAGCCGCAAGTATACCATCCCCCTCCTTGAACACTTCGATGCACAGCGCATCACCATCAGGATCGGGGATTCAAGGAAATTGAGGGAAGGAAGAAGTTCTTGAAGCAGACCGTCGCTGTTCGATGTTCATGGCGCCATCGATTTTCCACGCCCCTGCGCAATTCAAACCTCACGGACAGAGGAGAACTGGCCATGTTGAAACACGTTGTTTTCATGAAGTTCAAAGAGGGAGTCACCGAGTCACAGATCGAGGACCTGGAAAATAGTCTGGCCCTATTAC
This sequence comes from Syntrophobacteraceae bacterium, assembly GCA_007125915.1. Classification (GTDB taxonomy): domain Bacteria; phylum Desulfobacterota; class Syntrophobacteria; order Syntrophobacterales; family Syntrophobacteraceae; genus SLCH01. Next base: position 32,867 of record SLCH01000016.1, on the reverse strand, counting down.
CTGGAGCCATTGAAGAAATTCGAGAGTTCAATTTTGGGCGTGACGTCATTCGATCGGAGCGCTCTTATGACTTTGCCCTGGTCTCAGCCTTTGATGATCTGGACGCGCTGCAGCGATACCAGGTCCATCCTGATCACCAGAGGGTGGTGAGCAAGGTGAAAGCTGTGACCGAAAAAATCCTGGCCGTGGATTTTGAATTGAAACCTTGAGAACATTCAAAAGTTCCGATCCCCCGTGCACCCTCACGGAACATCGCCACTCCCGAGCACCTTCTGCTGGGAACAGGAACAAAGGTGGGAACTCTTCACCACGAAGCAAGAGGGGAAAATGCCTCAGCACTCCTACCATTACCTCATCGATGCACATGGAAACTGGTTTTGCCAGGGCATTCCCGTTTTAGACCGGGATGTTTTCAAAGTGCTGAGCCAATCGATCCGCCAAAGGGGCAAAGACGCTTACTTCGTCCGATGCGAAGGGGAGGAGCATGGTGTGCAGGTCATGGACGCCCCCCTTTTCGTCCATTGTGTCCATGTGGATTTGGATTCAGCGGGGCAACTGCTGCATGTTGAAATTGAACTCACCGACGGCCGACAGGAAAGTCTTGCAGCCGAGACCCTTGAAACTTTCAATAAAAACTCCCTTTACTGCCTTGCCACCCCGCATCGCCTCAGAGCCAAGTTCGGAAAACTTGCGTATTATGAACTCACGCGCTATCTGCAGGCCACAACCGATGAGGAGACTTTCTATCTGATCATCGAAGGCAAGCGATTTGACATCTCCCAAAAAGTGGAGTCCTTCGGCACTCAGGGGAGCCGGTGACCCTTCGGGTTACGGGCGGCTCCATCTGGTGAGCAAGTTAGAAAACAGAATGACCCCCACTTCCAGGACCGTTTCATCGAAGTCAAAATATGGGGAATGGAGCCCATGAGAAAAACCCTTTCGGGGATCATGGCACCCGAGCCGAATGAGGGCTCCCGGAACTCTTTGCAGGAAATAGGCGAAATCTTCCGATCCCATGCTGGGGGCTTCCAGATGCACGGCATACCCTTGGGCCAGCTTTTCTGCGCATTCTCTTACAAACTCGACCACTTGGGAATCGTTGACCACAAGGGGGTAGCCGGGAAGAATCTGGAAATCTGCAATGACGTCAAAAGACTTTTCAAGGCCTTCTATGAGCTGAGCCAGCCGTTTGAGGGCAACCCTTCGCACATCTTCACTGAGGGTTCTCAAGGTCCCCTCCATTAGAACTTCATGGGGTATGATGTTGGAGGCCGTCCCCCCTTGAAAGCGACCCACTGACAGGACTGCGCTCTCCAGCGGAGGGACGCTTCGGCTGACCACGGTCTGAAGCATGGTCACAAGATGACAGCCAGCCACAAGAGGGTCACGACAGAGGTCAGGATGAGCTCCGTGTCCTCCCTTCCCCGCAATCCGCAGGGAGAAGTTGTCGCAAGCCGCATTGCTCACCGAGGGAGACATGGCAATGTGCCCCGCAGGAAGCTCTGGATGCAGGTGACCCGCAAAAATCGCTTCCAGAGGGTCATGGTCAAGAACTCCAGCGTCGATCATGGCTTTGGCTCCAGCTCCACCCTCTTCTGCGGGCTGAAAAAATATGAGAATCTTCCCCCTGCCCCTATCTTGCCAGCGGCTTTCCTTGAGCCACCTGGCCACCCCGAGCCCAATGGCCATGTGCCCGTCATGGCCGCAGGCATGCATGATGCCCTCGTGGCAGGAACTGAATTCCAGCTGCGTGCATTCATGGAGGGGCAGAGCGTCCATGTCGGCACGCAGCGCCCTCACTGCTCCCGGCTCTCTGGCCGAGATGGAGGCGACAACTCCCGTTCCACCCACATCCTTATCAAAGGGAACTCCAAGCTCTTCCAGTGTTTGCTGAATCTTCAGAGCGGTTTCCCTCTCTTCGTAACGCAATTCGGGAAACCGATGAAAATGTCTGCGAAGAGTTCTCAGCCAGCCTCGGAATTCTTCATTCAGCATGTCGATTCACTTTAGATGAAGAAAGAAAATAAAGCCCACTTTCCGAGAGGAAAATGGGCTTCGATCATATTCACAGGCCGCCTTCAGCGCTCAGGAGAAGCAGCTGGGCAGTTCAGGAGAAAACACAGGATTCCTACATGGGGATGTTGCCATGCTTCTTGGGCGGCAAGGAGACGCGCTTGGTGGCGAGCATCTCAAAAGTGTCGATGAGGCGCGCGCGGGTTTCACTGGGAATGATGACCGCGTCGATGTAACCGCGGGAAGCTGCAATGTAGGGATTGCAGAGGTTTTTCTCGTAATCGGCAATGATTTCTTCACGCTTGGCTGCAGGGTCTTCCGCCTCGGCGATCTGCTTGCGGAAAATGACGTTGGCTGCACCTGCAGCTCCCATGACGGCGATTTCAGCGGTGGGCCATGCGAGGGTGATGTCTCCGCCAAGCTCCTTGGAACACATGGCCAGGTAGGAACCACCGTAGTCTTTGCGAATGACGAGGGTCACCTTGGGAACCGTTGCTTCCGAGTAGCACCACAGCAGTTTGGCGCCGTGACGAATGATGCCGCCCCATTCCTGGTTCTTACCGGGGAGATAGCCGGGAACGTCGGCGATGGTCAGCATGGGAATGTTGAAGGCATCACAAAAGCGAATGAACCGGGTGGCCTTGTCCGAAGAATCGCAGTCCAGGCAGCCGGCGAGCACTTTGGGCTGGTTGGCGATGATGCCGATGCTCTTGTTGTTCAAGCGGGCAAATCCTACGACCATGTTCATGGCATAGTACTGGTGAACTTCCATGAAGTCCCCATTGTCCACCACAGAACGAATGACATCTTTAATGTCATATGCGCCCCTGGGACTGTCGGGAACGATGGTGTCCAGTTCGGGACAGAGACGGGTGGGGCTGTCGCCCGTGTCAACAAAGGGAGGATCTTCCATGTTGTTGTCGGGGAAGAAACTGAGAAGGCGCTTGATGTGATCAATGTTGTCCGCATCGTTTTCGCAAGCAAAATGAGCCACACCGCTCTTGCTATTGTGCGTCATGGCTCCACCGAGTTCTTCCTGGGTGATGATTTCACCCAGCACAGAGCGAATGACGTCGGGGCCCGTGATGAACATGAGGCCCGTGTTTTTGGTCATGAGGACAAAGTCGGTCATGGCGGGGGAATATACGGCACCACCGGCACAGGGACCCATGATGGCGGAAATTTGAGGCACGACACCGGACGTGATGGCATTGCGATAGAAAATGTTCCCGTAACCGGCCAGAGAATCCACACCTTCCTGAATGCGGGCGCCGCCTGAGTCGTTAAAGCCCACAAAAGGCTTGCCGGCTTTGAGAGCCAAATCCATGACTTTGCAGATTTTTTTGGCATGCATTTCACCGAGACTGCCTGCCCTTGCCGTGAAATCCTGAGCAAATGCAAAAACCTGACGGCCGTTCACCAGGCCGTAGCCGGTGATAACGCCGTCGGCGGGAATTTCCACCTTATCGATGCCGAACAGAGTGCCTCTGTGCTTGACGAACATGTCCAATTCACGGAAGGTACCAGGATCAAAAAAGTAATCCAGACGTTCACGGGCTGTCAGCTTTCCTTGATCATGCACCTTGGCAATGGCCTTGGGCCCACCCATTTCCTTGACTTTCGCTTCCCGATCCCGCAGCTCTTGTAGTTTTTCAGCAGTCCTTCCCATTTGCGCTTCTCCTCCGTTTCAACATTGAATGAATCCCGGTTTGCCCCATCATAACAAATTTGCGCCATTCTAGCGGCTGGGAGAGGGTTGTCAAGCGCTTTCCCCCCCACACTTGACGTGGAGCGTTATTTTGTTTGCGATGGGAACCACTCCCGTGTTCCCATCCGTCAACCACTGCCCCACGATCGTCGCCTCAGGTTCAATTGTGCACAGGCAAACCCCAACAGATCTTCTGAACACTCACCCTTCATACTCAAGTGAGCTTAAAGAAGTCCGGCCACTCCCTATCAACAACATCGTGCGGAATATGAAAGCGACCAACATTCTTTTCACCGCACGCAAGCCAGAGCAGTCTGCTCTCCTGCTTTCGATCCACATCGTCTTTGAACACAAAATGCACCGCAAGGCGGTACCTTTTCATAAAGTCCAATTCCACCGAAGAATCACAGACCAGGTGATCAAAACCGTCCAGGGGAAAACTCCCCACGGTGATCACTACGGGTTCAACCAGCTCCTGATCAGCGCCCGCAGTGAGAATGCGGTGAGGAACAAAACTCTCTTCGGAAAATGTCCACAAAAGCTGATCCAGATTCCGGGCACCAGTGGAAGAGTCCACAACCACCTGGGTCTTTCTTCGGGCTTCGTAGAAAAATTCAACCACACGGCAGAGAAGGTGTCTTTGCTTGCTGGACGTCGTTTCAATGAAATAGACTGATCTTGTGGACATGCTCTCCCTGCCCAAAGACGCACTTCTTCAGCTCGCGAAACAGTTCACGAAGGAAGGATCCTTTTTTGAATCAGTGGCGGCATACCTTGTGAACAGCTTCGGCACACGAGTTTCCAAAGTATTTCTCCATTTCGTCGAAGAAGGCTTGAGTGGGGCTCACATGCAATTTGGCATTGAGAGCTATCACGGCTTCGCCACCTTTCTCTACTAGCAGATGAAGAAATGTTTTGCAATCCCCGGGATGACTGATGAGAAGATGGCGAAGGCGGGAGAGGCCATCGCGATCCAATTCGTCAGCCTTGAGGTGAATTCTCACGTGGTCCACCGTCTGCACTTGGGCCTCATCCAGAGAAAGTATGCTGCCGGCCAGCAGCTTGGTCCCTTTTTCATCATGCTGCACCTTTCCGACGACCACAAGGGGTTCGTCTCCCTCAATGAGAGACCGTGCCTGGGAAAAGGCTTCTGAAAAAGCCACCACTTCAACTATTCCCAGCTTGTCTTCGAGATTGAGAAAAGCCATGCGATCACCCCTTTTGGTGGTGAGTTCTTTCGTCACGGTGACGATGCCACAGACCACAACTTCGGTTCCCTCTCTTTTCTCCTTGACCCGCTGAGTGTCGGAGGAGCACATGGAGGCGAGCCGATCGGCGTAGAAATCGAGCGGGTGGCCTGAAATGTAAAATCCCAGTGCTTCCTTTTCAAATTGAAGGGTGGTGCGCACATCCCAGCCGGGAACATCGGGCAGACGGGAGGCGGCAGTTTTCTTACCAGTTCGGTACATTCCAAACATGTTCAATTGCCCCGACTGGCGGTCCCGCTGCATGACCTGTGCTTTTTCCAGGGCTTCGTCAAGAGCCGCCAGCACGCCGGCCCTGGAAGGATGGATGGAGTCAAAAGCCCCGCATTTGATGAGCTGCTCCATAACCCGCCGGTTGACTTTCTGAATGTCCACTCGCTGGCAAAAGTCATTGAGGGAGTGAAAGACACCCTTGTCTTCTCGCGATTTCAGCACCACATCCACAGCCATCTCGCCAACATTTTTCACGGCTCCAAGACCAAAACGAATCTTGCCTTCCGTCACCGTGAAATCTTTGCTGCTGGCATTCACATCGGGGGGTAGAATCTCGATGCCTTTTTCCCTGCACTCATTGATGAGCTTAACCACCTGATCCGTGTTGTTCAGGAAGCTGTTGAGCAGGGCCGCCATGAATTCCACAGGATAGTGGGCTTTCAAGTAAGCGGTCTGATAGGCGATGAGGGCATAGGCGGCACTGTGGGACTTGTTGAATCCATATCCCGCAAATTTTTCCATGAGATCAAAGACATGGCTGGCCCTGGAGGCATCCAGGGCGTTTTCCGTGGCTCCCCGCATGAACCTTTCCCGTTGAGCGCCCATGACTTCGGGGATCTTTTTGCCCATGGCCCTTCGCAGAATGTCCGCCTCTCCCAGCGTATAATTGGCCAGCACGCTGGCAATTTTCATCACCTGCTCCTGGTAGAGGATGACTCCATAAGTGGGCTCAAGTATGGACCTCAACTCCTCAAGATCATAACTGACATCGATTTCCCCGTGCTTGCCCTGAATGTAGTTTTCCACCATTCCACTCTCAAGGGGTCCGGGGCGGTAGAGGGCCACAAGGGCCACGATGTCAGCAAAGCTTTCAGGCCTCAGGCGCAGAAGAATGTCCCGCATTCCCGAGCTTTCCAGCTGGAAGACGCCTGTGGTGTCCGCACGGCAAAGGAGTTCAAATGTGGTTGCGTCATTGAGGGGCAGTTCGTCCACAATGAGGTCATACCCGTGGTTTTTCTTGATCAGTTCCGCGGCGTTATTGATGACAGTGAGGTTTCGCAAGCCCAGAAAATCAAACTTGATGAGCCCTGCCTTTTCCACATATTTCATGGCGTACTGGGTCACCACTTCATCGTCCTGCCCTTTATAAAGAGGAACGTATTCCACAATGGGCTTGTCGGCCATGACCACACCCGCTGCATGCGTGGACGCATGGCGGGTCAGACCTTCCAGGGCGAAGGCGACCTCAAAGAGTTCCCTGACTTGGGGGTCATCCCGCTGAAGCTCCCCGAGACGCGGTTCCACCTCGAAAGCCTTCTTCAGCGTGATACCCAGACTCGGTGGAATGAGCTTGGCAATTTTGTCCACTTCATTGTAGGGCATGGCCAGGGCGCGGCCCACGTCCCGGATGGCCGCCCGCGCCTGCATGGTTCCAAAGGTGGTGATTTGAGCCACCCGGTCTTTTCCGTATTTTTCCGCAACGTATTGCAGCACCTTGTCTCGTCCGCGAATGCAAAAATCCACATCTATATCGGGCATGCTGATGCGTTCAAGATTGAGAAAACGCTCGAAGATGAGACCGTGTTCAATGGGGTCCAGGTCGGTGATGTTCATGACGTAGGCGACGAGGCTCCCCGCCGCTGAACCCCGGCCGGGTCCCACAGGAACACCATTGTTTTTGGCGTAGTTGATGAAATCGGAAACAATAAGAAAGTAGGCGGGGAAACCCATCTCCTTGATGACATCCATTTCATGGCGAAGGCGGTTTTGATAATCTGCTTGCTGCTCCGGCGAAAAATCGGGGCGGCGTTTTCGTATCTGCTGCAGCCTCCTTTCCAATCCTTCCTGAACTTCCTTTTCAAAGCGATCCTCTATGCTCTCGTTTTTCTCAAGGGGAAAAACAGGAAAGTGATATTTCCCCAGTTCCAGCTCCACATTGCAGCGGTCAGCAATAACCAGTGAATTCTGGAAAGCTTCCTCCACGTGAGCAAATTCCTGCTTCATTTCCTCAGGGTCCTTGAAGTACAGCTGATCCGTCTGAAACTTCATACGCTTTTCGTCAAGAACCGTCTTGCCGGTCTGAATGCAAAGGAGGATTTCATGGGCCCTTGAATCGCTTTTTTTCAGGTAATGACAGTCGTTGGTGGCCACGAGGGGCATCCCCGCTTCCCTCCCGAGCTGGATCAGCTTTTCGTTGACCAGTGCCTGCTCAGGCATTCCATTGGCTTGAATTTCCAGGAAAAAGTTTCCTTCTCCAAAAATCCCGCTGTATTCCTGAGCAATGGCGCGAGCCTGGTCCCACCGGTCCAGAAGAAGGTTGGAGGCCACTTCGCCTTTTAAGCAGGCAGAAAGACCGATGAGCCCTTCCTTGTGCTTCCTGAGAATCTCCTTGTCGATTCGGGGCTTGTAATAGAACCCCTCCAGGTAGCCGGAAGTGACCAGCCTCATGAGATTTCTGTAGCCCGCCTCGTTGCGGGCCAACAGCACGAGATGATGGTTGCGATCTTCACCGCTTTGGCCGCTCCCGTTATTTTTTGCCGATTTCTCCCTGCGGCTTCCGGGCGCCACATAGACCTCACAGCCAATGATGGGCTTGATGCCTGCTTTTTTTGCTTCCTCGAAAAACTCCAGGGCTCCGAACATGTTTCCATGGTCGGTCATGCAGACGGCCGGCATGTTGAGACTTCGTGCCGTGTTCACCAGGTCCCGAATGCGAATGGCCCCGTCAAGAAGGCTGTATTGCGTATGAACATGCAAGTGGACGAAAGAACTCATAAAAACTCCTGGGATGATTCACGATGACAGGGTCGCCGGGAACACTCTGCATTCAATTGCTGAGAGAAAATGTTGACTTTAAAATGCTTGCCGGGTCAATGTTTTTCAACTGTTATTTTTAAGGCCTTATCCACTTGCTCAAAACACAAAGAGATGCTACAGCCAGCGCATAAATTTTTGTCCATCGTGACGATCCGGTGCTCGAATAAATTATAGGGTACATTGCGAACTGATTTTTTCAGGTTTCATGATTCTCGACCGAAGCTTGGCAACTTATTTTAACTTGACTCCGTTAAGGCATTTCGCTTACGATCAACGATGCGTCAGGCGACAGGGCGGGTGTAGCTCAGTTGGTAGAGCACAAGCTTCCCAAGCTTGGGGTCGCGGGTTCGAGTCCCGTTGCCCGCTCCAGCCTTGCTGCCGTATCCTTCTGTGACTGTGAAAAGAAGGCTTCCCTTCTTGAGGTGGCTCCTGCAGCTTTCTTGAGTCTTGAGAGAGCCGGGAAAGGCTTACTTCGATTAGTGGATGACAAGATTTGGATGATCAGTGTCCATGAGAAGTCCTGTCCGTCAGGATTTTAAATTATTGTCAGGTCTGCTAATAGAAGTGGGTATTCTTACCCACTTTTTTTATTGTCATTGGCGGCTCCTGAGCTTTGGAAATGATTTTTTATATGCAAGAGTCACAAAACAGTACAACGGATCAAGTCATCGCTCAAATTTGGGCTCTCACAGAACCCGTGCTGCATGCCGAGGGGATGGAACTCATTGAGGTGGAGTTTCGAAGGGAGTCACACGGATGGGTGCTCCGTCTCTACATAGATCGGGAGGAGGGCATATCCGTTGATGATTGTGCTCAAGTGAGCCGCACTCTGAGCGACCTTCTGGATGTGACTGATCCCATTGATTATCCTTATCACCTGGAAGTGTCCTCTCCCGGCCTCAACCGTCCTTTGCGCAAAGGGGAGCATTTTGCCAGGTTTGTGGGCAGCACGGTCGAGATCAGAACTCGATCCCCGGTGATGGAGCGACGCAATTTCAAGGGAACACTTGAAAAGGTCACTTCCCATTCCATTCACGTCAATTGCGATTCGGTGCCTTACGAGATCTCCCTCGAGAATCTTGATAAAGCCAGGCTCAAATACTTTCAATCCGGGACGAGAGGAGAGCACTGAAGAGCAATGAGCACAATTGACCAGAACGTCCACAGCAATCGACGAGACAAAGTCTCATGTGAGGAGATGGAAAACCATGGCCAGTGAACTCAAGCGGTTGATCGATCAAGTGAGTCGAGAAAAAGGCATCGACCGCCAGACATTGATCCATACGCTGGAAGAGGCCATTAAATCTGCCATTAAAAAGAGATATGGTTCCCGCTTTGACCTGGACGTCACTTTCAACGAGGAATTCGGTGAAATAGAGGCTTTTCAGTTTAAGGAAGTGGTTGAAGAGGTGACTGATCCGGAAAAACAGGTTTCCCTACAGGAAGCCAGGCATCTGGATCCGGAAATAGAGACAGGAGACGAACTGGGCATTCGAATGGACACGGAGACACTGGGGCGCATCGCTGCTCAGTCCGCCAAGCAGGTCATAATTCAGAAGATGAAGGACGCTGAGAGGGAAGTTGTTTTTGACGAGTACAAAAACCGAAAGGGTGAAATAGTCAACGGCATTGTACAACGGGTGATCAAGCATGCCATTATCGTCAACCTGGGCCAATCGGAAGCCATGCTGCCCATCAAGGAGCAGATTCCCAGGGAGGTCTACCGGCAGGGAGATCGCATACGCGCTTATGTGCTCGACGTCAAGAAAATCAGCAAGGGTCCGCAGATCGTGCTGAGCCGGACCCACCCTCATTTTATCATTCAACTCTTTCAGGCAGAAGTGCCCGAGATGGCCGAGGGAATCGTCAGCATCATTGCGGCAACGCGAGAGCCCGGCTCCCGAGCAAAAATTGCGGTGGTGTCCAAGAGTTCCGATGTGGATCCTGTGGGGGCATGCGTCGGAATGAAGGGAGCACGAGTCCAGAACGTGGTGCAGGAGCTCCACGGTGAAAAGATCGACATTGTCCCCTGGAATATGGATCCCGCCAAATTTGTGGTCAACGCACTGGCTCCGGCAATCATTTCTAAAGTGATCATTGACCAGGCCAATCGAAGCATGGAGGTGGTCGTTCCCGACGATCAGCTCTCTCTCGCCATTGGCAAGCGGGGCCAGAACGTGCGACTCGCTTCAAAACTCACAAACTGGCGCATCGACGTGAGCAGTGAAAGCAAATACAACCGGAAAAAGCAGGTTGGGTACCAGGACTTCCTTCGCATCACCGGCCTTGAAGAAGAGCTGGCAGACCGCCTTTACGAAAATGGAATCACGTCACTGGAAGAGTTCAATGAAGCCAGTTTTTCAGAGCTTTCGGACATCACCCACCTGCCCGAGGAAACCTTGCAGGCCATGAAGCAGGAGGTCCTTGAACTTCTGCGGAAAGAGACAGGGGATGATGCCGGAATGCACGAGGAAATTGACGATCACGATTCCTCCGGCGAGGACCTTGAGGAAAACCAGGAAGGCGGGAACGTGATCGAGACGGGCTCCCTCACGGGTGAAACCACACCGGGGACCGAGGAAAAGTGAGCATGGGCGGCGGCAGAGGCCACGTGCCCATCAGATCCTGCTTGGTGTGCGGCCTCAAGAGCCCCAAGCACCAGCTTCAACGACTGGCTCTCGAGGGTTCTGAAACAGTGATCGTTTTGGATCATCAACAGCGCATGGAAGGGCGGGGAGCTTATGTGTGCCCCCAATGCCTGCCTCGTTTGACCTTCAACAAAAGGGCACAAAGAGCTTTCCGAGGCAGAGCCAGAGGCCTTGCCCGGCAGCCGGGTCCAGCGTCTTCATAAATTCGCGGCAACAGGCCATGAATGGCCCATGACCTGAAAATGCCCTGGGTGGATTTGTGGAATCAAAGGAGGACAGTGGTGGAAGGCGGGCAGGTCTGCAAAATTGTGCCAACGGGTAAACCCCGGTGGTCCCGTGGAAATTGTCTTTAAGGGCCTTCCATCATCAGAGGATGCGATCAAGGATGAGCAAAGGCTGAAGAATACAAGAATTATTCAAGTGAAACAAATACATTGCAGTACAGGGGGGAAGTTTTCATGGCGCGGATGAGGGTGCATGAACTTGCGAAAGAACTCAACATGAATAACAAGGACTTGATAGACCGGATATTGAAGCTCGGCGTTCAGGTTAAAAACCACATGAGCACTCTCACCGAGTCCACGGTGGAGAAAATTCGAGACCAGTTTTCCGAGGGCAAAGGACAAACTGTCGAAAAGAGAAAAGTCGTAACAGGAACTGGAGACCGGGTCGTTGTTCGACGACGCAAGAAAGGTGAACCCGAAAAAGTCAGATTGCCGGAGCCCCCCGTTGAAGGAGGAGAAGCCCTCCCCACCCTTGAACCGCATTCTGCTCCCGATCAAGTTGGACAGACCCCTCCTCCGCGGGCACAACCCCCTTCAGAGCCTTCACCCCCGGAGGAATACAAAAAAGAGCCGGAAAGCAAGCCTTTGGAGGCAGAGTCTGAAGCTCCAATAACGGACAAAACCACGCCGGACAAAACCGTCGAGCAGAGCCCTGTGGAGACAGACGATGTTTCACTGGAAGAGCCAGAAGCTTTGCCCCCCGGTGCCCTCGATAGCACTTCTCCAGCAGGCGAACCCGAAAGGGAAAGGGTCGAAACGTCACGGGAGTATCGCCCGGGGGAATCTCACTTGCCCGAAGCCCAGGCTCCTTCTGATGCTCAACCTGAAGACACTTTGGAAGACATTCACCGGGGTCTGGGGCCTGAAAAAGTGAAAACCGAGCCTCTTCCGTCTGAACCCACTGAAGAGCCTGAAGATGAGGACAGGAAAAAAACCAAAAAGCGCCGTCGCAAAAAGATCAAGAAGGACGAACCTGCAAAGATCATCAAACTGGCTCCCATAATTCAAGAGGAACCCGAAGAAGAAGTGGAGGCTGACGCTGTCTCCGCCCGCTTTAAAGATACGGGAGAACTGGAAACCAAAGACATATCCCGCAAGAAAAGAATCAAGGCAGAGGAACCGCTTCGGGAAACTCCGGACCGCAAAAGGCAGAAACATCGCAAGGAAGTTTTTGAAAAGAAAGACCTCTACTCCAAAAAGGAGCTGGCCGCTCAGGCTGATAGAGGCCGCACCAAAGAACGCGAACCCCTGCAAGAACCTGGAAAGCCCGAAATTGCCCCCGCCAGGACTACCAAGCGGCGCCTTCGCATCGACGAAGCCATCTCGGTGGCAAACCTTGCCAGGCAAATGGGAGTAAAAGCGGGCGAAGTCATCAAGAAGCTGCTTCTCCTGGGAGTGCCCGCCAACATCAACCAGGCTCTCGATTTCGAGACGGCAGCGCTCATCGCCGCCGAATTTGATTTTGAAGTGGAAAAGTCGGGTTTCGAAGAAGAAGACATTCTCCAGACTCAGGTGGATCAGGAGGAAGATCTTCAGCCCCGCCCTCCCGTCATCACGGTCATGGGGCACGTTGATCATGGAAAAACATCACTCCTTGACGCCATAAGGCACACCAATGTGATCGAAGGAGAAGCGGGAGGCATCACCCAGCACATCGGGGCCTATTACGTCAAGCTTGAACATGGTGATGTGGTTTTCCTTGACACACCGGGTCACGAGGCTTTCACCTCCATGCGTGCACGGGGGGCAAAGGTGACCGACATCGTGATTCTCCTGGTGGCTGCCGATGACGGCGTGATGCCCCAGACCGTCGAAGCCATCAACCACGCCAAAGCAGCCAATGTGCCCATCATCGTGGCCATCAACAAAATCGACAAGGCCACCGCGAACGTGGAGCGTGTCCGTCGGCAGCTCGCTGATCATGGTCTCATTTCAGAAGCGTGGGGTGGATCGACCACGATGGTCGAAATTTCCGCCAAACAGGGCATGGGCATTGATGAACTTCTGGAAATGGTTCTCCTTCAGGCGGAACTCATGGAACTCAGGGCAAACCCTCAAAAGCCCGCGAGAGGCCGGGTGGTGGAATCCAAGCTCGACAAGGGGCGCGGTCCGGTGGCCACCATTCTCATACAGGAGGGCACTCTGCACGCGGGAGACATTTATGTGTGCGGGACCAACTCAGGACGTGTGCGCAACATGTTCAACGACAGAGGTCAGCGGCTGGAAGAGGCGTCTCCCTCTATGCCCGTGGAAGTTTTGGGTTTTTCAGGCGTGCCCAATGCGGGTGATCAGTTCATAGTGCTTTCTGATGAAAAGCAGGCCAAACTGGTCGCAGAGCACCGCCAGGTGAAGCTGCGGGAAAAGGAACTCGTTCGCTCCAGCAAAGTGACGCTGGAAAGCCTTTTCGATCAAATCCAGGAAGGAAAAATCAAGGAACTCAACCTCATTGTGAAAGCCGATGTTCACGGGTCCCTTGAGGCCATCATGGAGTCCCTGGGCAAGCTCCCCACTTCGGAAGTCAAAGTCAACATGATCCACACAGGCACGGGAGCGATCACCGAAACGGACGTTCTTCTCGCTTCCGCATCCAGTGCCATTGTCATCGGGTTCAATGTGCGGGCGGATGGGAAAGTCATGGAGCTGGCCGAACAGGAAGATGTGGACATCAGATTCTATGATGTCATCTACCAGCTCATCAGTGACGTTCAGGACGCCATGGTTGGCATGCTCGAATCGGTCTATAAAGAGAAAACCATGGGCCGCATCGAAGTCCGTCAGACTTTTCGCGTTCCCAAGATGGGCATGATTGCAGGGTCCTATGTTTTGGACGGACGCGTTGAGCGCGGGGCCAGAATCAGGCTCCTTCGCGACCAGATCGTCATTTACGATGGCAAGATATCCTCCCTGAGACGATTCAAAGACGACGTGAAAGAGGTCAAGGCAGGTTTTGAGTGTGGTGTGGGCATCGAGAATTTCAACGACCTGAAAGTGGGAGACATCCTTGAAGTTTACGAACTGGAGGAGGTCAGACCCACCATGCTCGCCAGCGAACAGGACAAAAAGCGCGACGCTTGACGAAGAGCACGCACCTGGCAACACCCGAAACCAAATTTTGTGGCGGCATGTTTCCTGGATCAGGGGTTTTCGAAAATGAACGTGGGCATCGTGAGAATTGCTTTGAGACTGCACGGCAATCAATCACTCAAGGAAAAGCGCAAGGTGGTCAAGAGTCTCATTGAAAAAAGCCGGCATCGTTTCAACGTTTCCGTCGCTGAGGTGGCGGATCAGAATCTCCATCAGAAGGCCACCATAGGAGTGGCAGTCATCGGAAGCGACAGCCGTGTTCTCAATTCCCTGCTCGATCGGATTGTCGATTTCATGGAGTCTCTGGGGCTGGCGGAAATCGTCGGTGTTGACATGGAGTTCATTCCCCTCGGCGCCGGCGGTGGTCAAAGCCATGAGGATTTTTCCCTGTCCAGCGACAAACTCCTTTGACCCATTGTTCAAGTAAGGGCGAACAGATGGAATTCAAGCGCTCCCAGCGGGTTGCGGACCTCCTGCACAAAGAGATTGCGGACCTTGTCCTGCGTCGGGTCAAAGACCCACGGGTCACCTCACTCACGGTCACCTCCGTTCGTGTGAGCGATGATTTGAAATTTGCCCGAGTCTTTTATTGTCTTATGGGCAAGGCTGCGGATGAGGAAAAGCAAACGGCGCTCGATGGATTGAATCAGGCCAGAGGGTTCATTCGCCAGGAACTGGGTAAAAGACTGCACATGCGCTCTGTTCCTCAATTGAGTTTCCAATACGATGAGTCCCTGGATTACGGGGACAAGATTGAGCGTTTGCTCAAAGAACTCAAAAAAGATGAGTGACATGGGACAGGACATTCTCTTCAGCATTGTTCAAGTCATTGAGGAAAGGCATCGCTTTCTTGTCACTTCCCATGTCAAACCCGATGGAGATGCCATGGGCTCGCTCATGGCCATGACCCACATTCTTCGTAAAATGGGAAAGCTCGCAACTCCCGTCCTGCAAGACGCCATTCCCCACAATTGCGCCTTTTTGCCCGGTGTGGAAGGCATTCTTCATCCCCCGGGGTTGATAGACGGCTACGATGTGGGCATCGTGGTCGATTGCGCGGAATTTTCCAGAGTCGGAGAAGGCCTGGTGGACATGCTCAGGCGAATACCCGTCATTATCAACATCGACCACCACACGGGGACCCCTTCCTACGGTCATTTCAACTGGGTGGAAACATCGGCAAGCAGCACCTGCGAAATGCTTCATCGCCTGTGTGAGGCACTGGGAGTCGCACCCGACCCTCACATTGCCACATCCCTTTACACTGGATTGATGACGGACACGGGATCCTTTCGTTTCTCCAATACAAACAGGCACGTTCTGGAGCTGGCCGCCAGACTGGTGAGCGAAGGGGCGGATCCCGCCCACATCGCTCGAAACATCTATGAATCTGCCCAACCTCAGAGGCTCCATCTTCTGGCCCAGGTCCTGGCCACCGTTGAATTCCACCTGCACAACCGGCTGGCCACCGCTGTTGTCACCCAGGAAATGTTGAGGGCTTCCCAATCCACCCCCACGGACAGCGACGGTTTCATCAATGAACTCCGTGCGGTCAAATCCGTTGAACTGGCCATCGTTTTCCGTGAAGGAGACAATGGCGTCGTACACGTCAGCATGCGTTCCCGGGAGCATGTGGATGTAGCCCATCTGGCGCGTGCGCACGGAGGTGGCGGCCATCGCCAGGCAGCCGCATTTCGAACACAGGGCACCCTGTCCGAGATTCGAAAAGAAATCACAGGCAAGGCAATGGCTTACCTGCGCGAGCTCACGGAAAATCATGAGGCTAACACGTCATGAACTCTTTCGATGCTGCAGGTTCCCTCACCTCCCTGCATTCCAAGAAATTCTTCAAAGCCCAACCTTGTGATCGCAGCGGAATTCTTCTTCTGGACAAACCGGAAGGCATCACATCCTATGGCGTTGTGGATAAAGTGAAACGAATTTTGCAGGTGAAGAAGGTTGGGCATTGCGGAACGCTGGATCCATTTGCCACTGGTGTTCTCGTGGTTTGCATCGGCCAGGCCACAAGAATTTCGGACCAGCTGCTCATGCAGGATAAGACCTACGCCTACACGGCCCGGCTGGGAGTCGAAACAGACACCCTCGACAGGACGGGACAGATTGTCTCGAGCTGGGCAGGTGATCCCCCAAACCTCGGGGAGGTGGAAGTCATTCTTCAAAGCTTCATGGGTCACACCACTCAGCAGGTTCCCTATTTCTCTGCGGTGAAAGTCGGTGGAAAAAGGTTGCATCAATTGGCCCGGAAGGGCACACCAGTGGATCTGCCCACACGTTCCATACAGATCAAACGCCTGCGGCTTCTTCGTTATGAGTGGCCGGACATGGATTTGGAGGTCACGTGCTCCAAAGGAACCTACGTTCGCCAGTTGGCAGCGGATATGGGCAGGAAGCTGGGTTGCGGAGCGCATGTCAAAGATTTGAGAAGACTGGCCAGCGGGGCATTCACCCTGGAAAAGGCCGTTTCTCTTGAAGAACTGGTGACAGTGAGAGATTCAAACCATTTGGACAAGATCCTCATTCCCATGAGTGAAGCATTGGCTCATCTCCCTTCCATTGCCATTGAGGATCAGGGCTTGCGGGAAGGACTGGCCAATGGGCAACTGAGTACCGAGTGGCAGAAAGCACATCAGAAGCGCTTTGGGGACAAACAGTCTCCCGTTTGTCTTCTGAGCGCTCATGGATCTTTGCTGGCCCTTTGGTGGCCTCACTCTTCAGCAAAGGGAGAGCGGCGCCTCAGGATATTTCAAAATGACTGACCGTACCGCCGAGGGTCGTAGAAGGCCAAATACAATGGCTGGCTTTTTTTACCAAGACAGGTTCAGGCTTTTTCAAAACCTGACCGCCTATTGACTACAGATTCAAAACTTCAGTGCAGCCGTGAAAGAGAAGGAGAACAAGCCGTGGTACTGACGCCGGAAAGGAAAAAGGAAATCATCGAATCTTACAAAGTTCATCCGTCGGACACAGGATCCCCTGAGGTGCAAATCGCACTGCTGAGCGAGAGGATCAATTATCTCACTGACCATTTCAGAACCCACCACAAAGATCACCATTCCCGCCGGGGACTGCTGAAACTGGTTGGACAACGCAGGCAGCTGCTCAACTACCTCAAGAGGAAGAATGTAGACCGCTACAACACCATGATCGAGCGACTTGGGCTGCGGCGCTAGCCATTTTTCCATCGATGGGAACAATGATCCGCGCAATGAGTAGTCTACGAAGTTACAATAAGGAAAGACATGTATGAAACACTCTGTTCAAGTTGAAGTGGGTGGTCGTTTAATGACCTTTGAATGTGGTCACGTTGCGGAACAGGCAAGTGGTTCCGTCATGGTGCGCTACGGAGACACGGTGGTCCTCGTGGCTGCAACCAAAGAGGACCGAATGAGGGAAGGCATAGACTTTGTCCCCCTCATGGTGGATTATCAGGAAATGAGTTATGCGGCAGGGCGCATTCCCGGAGGATTTTTCCGAAGGGAGATCGGGCGACCCAGTGAAAAGGAAACTCTGACTTCCCGGCTCATCGACAGGCCCATTCGACCTCTTTTTCCCAAAGGATACGCTTACGAGACCCAAATCGTCGCGACGGTCCTCTCCGTGGATCAAAAACATGAGCCCGACGTGGTCGCACTTTCGGGAGCATCGGCCGCCCTGCACATCTCCCCCGTCCCTTTTTTAGGGCCCGTGGCGGCTGTGCGCATGGGACGCTGCGAAGGAAAATTCGTGGTCAATCCCAGCTCTGAGCAGCTGGAAGAAAGCGACATGAACATCGTTGTGGCCGGCAGCCGGGATGCTGTGATGATGGTTGAGGGAGGATCGCAATTTGTGTCTGAAGCGGACGTGATCGAAGCCATCGATCTTGCGCACAAGGCCATCATTCCCATCATAGAAGCTCAGGAAAAATTGCGGCAGCTGGCAGGAAAAGAAAAGGAAACCGTTCCGGAAACAGTGAAGGACGAAGCCATCGCTCAGGCCCTGGCCGATGCTGGTCTTGAGGATGATATTCGCTCAGCGATGACCATCGCAGACAAACGGACAAGGAGGAATACCAGGAAAGACTTGAAACAACGGGTCATGACCGAATTCCTGGAAAAATTTCCCGAGCGAGAGAAAGAGATTCAGGATGCACTGGAGGACCTCGAAAAGAAAACGGTTCGCACCATGCTCGTTCGGGATGGTCGCCGCATTGATGGACGCAACTTTGACGAGATTCGCCCCATAAAGATCGAAACAGGCATTCTTCCCCGAACTCACGGTTCTGCCCTTTTCTCGCGCGGAGAGACTCAAGCCCTCATCGTGGTCACACTGGGTTCTTCAGCGGACGAACAAAGGGTTGAGGCACTGGGTGGCGAATCCTTCAAATCCTTCATGCTTCACTATAACTTTCCTCCTTACTGCGTGGGCGAGGTCAGGTTTCTGAGGGGGCCCGGACGCAGGGAAATAGGCCACGGAGCTCTTGCCGAACGTGCCGTCAAGCCTGTGATGCCCAAAAACGGAGAGTTTCCCTACACCATACGCATCGTCTCAGAAATCTTATCGTCCAATGGGTCCAGTTCCATGGCAAGCGTATGTGGTGCCTCACTGGCTCTCATGGATGCAGGGGTTCCCCTGACCGATTCCGTGGCCGGCATAGCCATGGGACTCATCAAAGAGGGAGACCAGGTTGTTGTTCTTTCAGACATCCTGGGAGATGAAGACCATATGGGCGACATGGACTTCAAAGTCACGGGCAGCGACAAAGGAATCACGGCCATTCAAATGGACTGCAAGATAGCCGGCATCGACCGCGCCATTATGCAGCAGGCATTGGAACAGGCCCGCAAGGGGCGCGTTTTTATTGTGGATAAAATGAGGGAAGCCCTTGGCCAACCCAGGGAAGAACTCTCGCCGTATGCTCCCCGTGTGGTCACCATTCAAATCAATCCGGAAAAAATTCGTGACGTGATCGGACCGGGTGGAAAGGTGATTCGCAGCATTGTGGCCGAGACGGGGGCCAAAATTGACGTCGACGATTCCGGCCGAGTGGTCGTCATGAGTCCTGACGGTGAAGCCTGTGACAAGGCCATTGACCGCATCAGAAAGTTGACCGTAGAACCCGAGGTTGGGCAGCTCTACAAGGCCCGCGTGGTGCGCATCACAGATTTTGGGGCTTTTGCAGAAATTCTTCCCGGCATCGATGGGCTCATTCACATATCCCAACTGGATCACTCCCGAGTGCGCAAAGTCACCGATGTGGTGCAGGAAGGGGAAGAAGTCCTCGTCAAAATCATCGAAATCGACAAGGATGGCCGAATTCGTCTCAGTCGAAAGGCCGCTCTCGACACTCCCGAAAATGAAAAACCTTGAGGGCTCTTTCGAGCCAGATTGAAAGAATGGGTCGAAGCCTCTTCCGCCGACGGCAAAGGGCTTCGACACCGATTTTCCCCAATGGGGGGCTGTTTCCACAAGAACACATCCCCTCGCTCATGCACCACCCGCATGAGGCACTTCCCGCAAGGGGAAACGGCTCATATCCCATTCAGCTTTCACAGCGACCCCAAAGCTGTTTCGCTGTGACTTACGTTTCCAGTCCCCTTCCTCATGGGGGCTTTCCCATAGCAAGGTGAACGATTGTATCAGAAAACAGTCCTCGGCAACGGCATTCGAATATTGACCGAAAACATACCTCATTATCACTCCATCTCCCTGGGGTTTTGGGTAAGTGTGGGTTCACGCGACGAGCTTCCCCATGAGCGGGGCATGACACACCTCGTGGAACACATGCTTTTCAAGGGAACCCGCTCCCGTTCGGCTCTGGATATTGCAAAGGAGTTGGATTCCGTGGGTGGGTTTTGCAATGCCTTCACATCAAAAGAACATCTCTGCTTTCACGCCAAAGTGCTTGACACACACCTGCCTCTGGTGGTGGATGTGCTCACGGACATTTTTCTAAACTCCACTTTCGACCCCACGGAGACAGAACGGGAAAAACAGGTCATCCTCCAGGAAATCCGGATGATCGAAGACACTCCCGATGAATACATCCACATTCTCTTTCAGGAAGATTTCTGGAAGGATAATCCCCTGGGACTGCCCATCTACGGTTCGGTTTTTTCCGTCCAGAATTCAAGCCGTGACACCATGCTCCAGTATCTCGAGCGCGCCATGCACCCGGAAATGATCGTGGTGGCCGCAGCGGGCAACGTGGACCACGATCAGCTTGTGGAGCTCATCGCTCCCCCCTTGGAAAAACTGGAAGGCAGGACAGCGCGTGCACCAAGGGTGCCCCCCGAGGAGAGCCCTCGGACCAGGGTATTGAACAGAGACCTGGAGCAGGTCCATCTTTGCCTTGGAATGGAAGGCATTTCTCAAGTGGATCCAGGTCGGTTCGCCTGCCACATGATCAACGTGATTTTTGGCAGCAGCATGAGCAGCAGGTTGTTTCAAGAGATCAGAGAAAAACGGGGACTCGCCTACTCCGTTTACTCCTTTCTCAACAGCCATGAAGACACAGGGGCCATGGGGGTATATGCCGGCATCAGCCCTCACAAGGTTCAGGAATGCTTGAAAGTCATCAAGAAACAGCTTTCCATTCTGGCGACTCAACCCATTTCTTCCGCGGAGCTGAGGGCGGCCAAGGAGTATCTCAAGGGAAGCATGTACCTCAATGCAGAGAGCACCGACTCGCGCATGAACCGCCTGGCAAAAAACGAATTTCTTTTCGGGCGTCATGTTCCCTTTGACGAGGTCGAAAAGAAAATAAACGAAGTGACATCCCAAGAAATTCTCAAATGGTTTCAGACCACCTATGACCCCAAACGTTTGGGTTTGTTCGTTCTGGGGCCCTGTGACATGGAACCTGATCACCTCCAGACCATTTTGCACGAAGGTTGAAGGGATCTGAGGCCATGCCCCTTTTTTTTCAGATACTGGCCAGTGGTTCCAAAGGCAATGCTCTCCTGGTGGCCAGCTCCAAGACAAAAGTACTTCTGGATGCAGGTCTGAGCTCAAAGGAACTGGTGAAACGCATGGATAAGACGCCAGGAAACCCCGCTCATCTCGATGGAGTGGTCCTTAGCCATGAACACACGGACCACACTCGAGGGGTAGGACCGTTCTGCCGGCGTTTCCACCTGCCGGTCTTTTGTTCCCAGGGAACCCTGGAGCGCCTTCCACCTCAAACGGGCCTCTTGCCCCAATCCCACATTTTTCAGACGGGACGCAAATTCATCATCGGAGACCTTCACATTCATCCCTTTTCCATTTCTCACGATGCCCGGGACCCTTCGGGATTTGTCATCGAGCATGAGCAGACTCGTCTTGGAATCTGCACCGACCTGGGGATCGTCACGCACCTGGTGCGCGATCGCCTCAAAACCTGTGACGCACTGATCATCGAGGCCAATCACGACCTCAAACTTCTCATGGATGGCCCGTACCTCCCCCACTTGAAACAGCGGATTCGCAGCACCCATGGCCACATATCCAACGGGGAATGCAAAGACCTCGTGAAAAACCTGCACCACCAAAAGCTGAAGCAGGTCTTTCTGGCTCACTTGAGTGAGGTGAACAACCATCCTCAACTGGTGCTGGAAACTTTCAAAGAACTGACCGAAGATCCCCGCTGGAACCACACGCGATTCCACGTTGCAAGGCAGCACGAACCATCCGCCCCCGTGGAATTGATCTAGTCTTTGCCCCCTTCCCTCTTGCGCCTTTCAGGCATCTCTCCTCATCAAGCACCCTTCTTTCCCCTCATTTCGTCGCACGCGGTCACAGGAAAAAAATGCGGGGTCATGGAAAAGTTTCCATGACCCCGAAAATCAAGTCTTTATCACGCTCTGCGCTGCAGTACAGGAAAACCGGTATTGAGGGCTGTCAACGGGGAGTTCACGCCCGTGCCACTGATTTTTTCTTGAGATCCTCATAAAGTATCAGCAAGGGTGCCGCCACGAAAATGGAGGAATAAGTCCCCGTGATGATACCGATGATGAGGGCGAAGGAAAAGTCATTGATGACGGAGCCTCCCAAAAAGAAAAGACAGAGGGCAACGAAGAGGACGGTTCCCGAGGTGAGAATGGTCCTTGTGAGGGTCTGATTGATGCTGGTGTTGATGATTTGAAGAAAATTGCCTTTGGGGGTTTTGCGAATGTTCTCCCGAATGCGGTCATAGACCACGATGGTGTCATTGAGTGAGAATCCCACCAAGGTCAAAATGGCGGCGAGGACTTCCAGGGAGAATTCTCTGTTGGTGAAGGCAAAAAACCCAACGGTGATGAGAACATCGTGCAGGAGCGCAATGAGTGCACCGAGGGCATAGGGCAACTGCAAAAACCAGCAGAGCATCAGGGTGATGGCAAGGGCTCCGAACGTGAGGTAGGTGACGTTCATGCCAAGAGCTTCGAGGAGGTAGACTCCCAGGATAAGGACTGCTGCCATGGTGCCGCTTTTAGCCCACTTGAACTCGAAACGACCGGAAATGTAAATGGCGATGAGCAAGAAAGCATAATAAATGGCAAAAAGAGCTTTTTGCCTGAGATCGTGCCCCACCTTGGGGCCGACCATCTCGATGCGCAGCACGGAAGCCGAACCCTCTCCAAGCGCAGCATTGAGAGCGGCCTCCACGTTATCCGCAATGCGCTGCAACTCTTCGGTGACCGTCTCGGTTCGAATGAGATACTCATGGTCGCCGGCGGTCCCGATTTGTTGAATGGCTGCGTGTGTGATCAAGTCCCCCACCGATTCCCTGATCTGGTCCGGAGTGGTCGCCTGGGTGAACTTCACGTGGATGAGCGTCCCCCCGGCAAAATCAACGCCCAGGTTCAACCCTCCCCGGTACACCAGGGCGGCGAGACCAGCCAGAATCAGCAGGGCGGAAAGGAGAAAAGCTCTCCTTCTGTGTCCGACAAAGTTTATGTTGATGTCAGGTCTGATGAATTCCATTGCGGTATCTCCTCACTCAGCTCTCGCTAAATGCTTAGGGTGCGAACGCGGCGTTCTTCCAAGAAGTAGTCAAAAATCATTCTCGTCACCACAATGGCTGTGTAGAGGTTGGCGAGGAGGCCGATGGTGAGAGTGACTGCAAATCCTCTGACCGGTCCTGTTCCAAACTGGAATAGAACCACAGCGGCAATGAGAGTGGTCACGTTCGCGTCGATGATGGTTCTGGTAGCTTTAGCATAGCCCGAGTCGACGGCCGCACGGGGCGTTTTGCCGAGGCGGATCTCCTCTCGAATGCGTTCATAAATGAGCACATTGGCGTCCACCGCCATGCCGATGGTGAGGGCAATGCCCGCAATGCCTGGAAGGGTCAGGGTGGCTCCCAGTGCCGCAAGGCCGGCAAGAATGAGGGCAATGTTCAGCACCAGTGCCACATTGGCTATGAGACCCGACGATCTGTAATAGAAAACCATGAAAATAAGGATTGCAATGCCCCCAATGAGACAGGCCAGAAAACCCTTCCTGATGGAGTCCTGTCCCAGGGCGGGACCCACCGTCCTTTGTTCAAGAATGGTCACAGGTGCAGGCAAGGCTCCCGCACGGAGCACGATGGCCAGGTCCCGAGCTTCAGCCATGCTGAAGGAACCCGTTATGCTGGCTCTCCCGCCACTGATTCTCTCCTGAATAACGGGTGCCGAGTAGACCACCCCATCCAGCACGATGGCAAGACGCTTTCGGACGTGTTCACCCGTTATGCGTTCGAAAACCCTTGCACCCTGCGAGTCAAACTCCAATGAAACATAGGGGGTGTTGTACTGATGATCGATGCTCACATGGGCAGTGGTGATGAATTCACCAGTCATGACTGTTCGATCGTGCAAGGCGATTTCTCTATCCAGCCGCTGTCTTGTGGCAGGATCTTCTTCCCTCATGGGATATACGCTCACCCCTGCGGGAAGCCTTCCCGCCTGAATGTCTTGCGGCGTCACCTCCTCCGCCACGAGCTTAAATTCCAGCAGAGCTGTTCTTCCAATGAGATCCACAGCCCTCTGAGGATCCTGAACGCCCGGAAGCTGAACAAGAATGCGGTCTTCCGCCTGAGGCCGGATATCGGGTTCGGAAACACCAAAATGATCCACACGGTTTCGAATGGTTTCCAAAGCCTGAGCAGCAGCCATTTCTTTAATGTGCTCCACTTCCGAAGCTTTCATTCTCAGCCGAATGCGAAATCCCTCATCCACCGTGTCCGCCCTGGCCCACTCCATGACAGGCAATTCCCGTTCGAAAGCCGTTCTCACGTCCGCTTGCCGCTCCGGACCCGGCAATACTATATCCAGTGCCATTCCAGGTGCGGTCCCTACCCTGAGAAAAGGAATGCGCCTTTCCCGCAGAATTTCTCTGGCCTCTTCTTCATAGCGATCGATGGTATTCTCAACGGCCATGGCCGTCTGGACTTCCAGCACCAGGTGCATTCCACCCTGCAAATCAAGGCCCAGCCTGATCCGCTCTTCCGGCAGCACTTTGCTCCACCATCCTGGCAAAGCAGGGCTCAAGGATGGAACCAAGTAGATGATCCCAAAGAGCAGAACGACCCCAAGAATGGCCAAGCGCCACTTTAGACTTTTCAAAGCAATCCCCCTGATGAAACGATTTGCCCGCCCGAAAGAAATTCTTTCATTCTGTGAATGCAATTAATGAACCACAAACATGAAGGCATCTGAAAAGAGCAAAATGATGTTCGGACGTTTTCGGACAGGCAGGTTCCATGTAGCGACCATGAGAAAAGGGGGCACATTGTGCGTGAATAACAATGTGCCCCATATAAGCTCTCACCATGTGAGGGACGAATGTGCAGACTATTCGAGGACTTCACCTTTGGACAAAACCGCAGCGATGTAACCGCGCTGTACTTTGACGCGAATCTTCTCTGCAATTTCAAGGGTACAGGTTGTGTCCGTCAAACCCGTGATTCTTCCGTGAAGGCCTCCCTGCGTGATCACCGTGTCCCCTCTCTGGAGATTATCCAGCATGTTCTTGTGCTCTTTCTGCTTTTTTTGCTGAGGACGAATAAGCAGAAAGTAAAAAATGGCGACCATGATGATGAGCGGCAAAAAAGCCACCAGACCTCCGCCTGCTTGATCTCCTGCCCCTTGTCCTCCAGTTCCCATCGCATGCGCCACACTCACCCAATCCATTCAATCCTCCCTAGAGTTGATGGGCCATCGAAAACTCTGGCCATTGTCAATGTCTTGCTGCACATGAAAAAAAGCAACCGTGAAGGCTTCACTGTGGCCTTCCCAATACAAAAAATCTCGAAAGCGATAACTAAACGATATTTTACACTGCTTGTCAACCAGCTTGACATCCTTTTAGCCCTCAGGGCCAGCAAAGTGAAACGTCCCTGATGGAAAAAATCCATGAAAGCATGCGGGCACACCTTCTGAAATGGAGCCATTCCCATTGGACTGCCACTGAAATTGCAAGCTCATTTCAATTTCGAGTCAGCTGCCTTCGAGCATTGGCAATGATGGCATTTGCGGTGGCGGCATCTATGCGCCGAGTGGCTGTGAGCGTTTGCACATTAGCCCTCGAAAGATCTTCCACAGTTCGAATCCCCAGATCCCGCAGCACGACTTCCATGTCAGCGGTGACACCGGTGACGTCTCTCGCGGGGCGCTTCTTTTCCAGTTCCAGGGAGATCTCCCTGTGCATGGAATCAAGGGATTTGAGGTTTTCATTGAGCCGAAGGATTTCATTTGAAATGTCACGCTGCCGAGAGCTCATTTCCAAAAGCTTCTGTGCCTCCGCCTCTCGCTCCGCTCTCAGCGAATCCACCTGGGACTTGAGTGTGGCAAGCTCTTCCTGAACAACGTTCTTCTCCCTCTGCAAAGTGGTCAGCTCACCCTTGATTTCCTCGAAGGCAGCCACCTGGGCACGACGCCGTTCCGCTTCTTCCAGCTGTGCATCGACAGCGCTCATGTCCTTCAGGACCTCTTTGCGCTTTTCCAGCTCCTGAAGGTTCCTTTTCAGCGATTCGGGTATTTCAATGACGGATGGACCGGCATCGGGTTTTTCCACTGCGTAAAACACCACCCGTCCATCCTTTTCATAGAGGGTCACTTTGCTGCCTTCCTCGATGCGCTGAGGCGTGGAAATAAAGTCTGCCAGGTAAGAAGTCGCCTTTGCCGGATCGTACTTCTGGATGCCCGCTACCTCAATGTGGCTTCTTTCCAGTTCGCTGACAGCTTCGCTCACCGAACTGTGCATGAGGGCCTGCTTCCTGACACCTGCCTCTTTACGGCGGCCTGTTTCCGCGAGGTTTGAGAGGCTGTCCACAGCCACACGGCCTGTGAAGGCGAAACTCCTCTGCTGATTGCGCCAGAGTCCTCCCAAATCAGTGCGTTCGTAAGCCTGAAGCCCATGCCTCACGTTTTGAGCCTTGAACGCATTGGCATGGGTAAAGGGCTGTTGGCCAGCGTCACTCTGCGGCGCCTGCCCGATGACGGTGTCCTGATGGCGGCTGAAAAAGTCGGGCAAAAGGGAACAGCAAAACTTGGAGAGCAGCCACTTGGCGATGGGCCATATGGGAACCAGGGAAAACCAGTAGCCCATGGTGGGAAAGCTTTTCACATACTTGCGCAATTCAAAGTTGCAAATTTTGTGGATTCTGCCCTTGCGCACATCCACAGAGGCCAGATAGATCGCTTCATCTTCTCCACATTGGGGACACTGCACGAGCAGGTGGTGGCAGAAACAGTCCTTCAGGTATTGAAGCAGGCCGCTCAGCAGGACGTAAAAGGCCGTCAGGACTTCAAGTCTGTAGGCGGCAAGATCATCGAGGAATTCACTGCTCACGGCCAGTTCCCTGGGGGAAATCACGCTGACGGTGTTGCTGATGAAATTGAGGGCGTAAACCGCTCCCTCCCGCCTCTCCACAACAATGTCCACCGGTTGAATCTGCACGGGAATTCGATAGAAATTGGTCGCCACCCCTTCACGTGTGAACATCTGAAGCCTGTAACCATCTTCAAAAGCAAGCAAAAGATTTGTTTCCCCGGGGTGATAAGCCAGGGAGACCTTTGTGTTCTCGATGGAGACGCTGTTCTGAAGCTGCGGCAAACCCAAGCCGGGCCGGCGGACGTAGGTCAGCAGCTGCTTGTTGTTCTCCATCCCCTGGACAACCACATAGAGAAAGCCTCCGCGATCCCTCTCACCGGCAGCAGGAATCCCCCCGCGATCCCTTTCAGCGGCAACGCTGATTGCCAGGCCGTCATTTCCCCTGTGAGGTTTGCCCGTGGGATCCAGGAGAATCAGCAAGTGAGTTGGGTCCGCATTGGACGTTGAGGCATCACGCCGGAGATTACAGAGTGCAATGGAGTCGTAGGTTCCGGATTTTTCCTCATCTTGACTGAGGCACGTGCAAAAGGCAACCTGCTCATTTTCATCGATGACCATGTGTCCTGACGCATTGAAAGCGTATGCGGGTGAAACGGTCGGCTTGGTTTCCTCCATGAAAATGCCCGGGCGCAAAAAGAACAGTCCTCTGCCCAGACCAACGGCATAGATGAGACCCTGGTCTTGTTCAGAAGCGGTCATCTCCGTGATTTCCAGATCGCAGAAGATGGTCATCTTCTCCCAGTGATGCTCCTTGTCGATACGAGCCACTCCGAAAACGGTGTCAACCGCCTTGACACTGGCCGCAGCATAAAGAATCCTCCCATCGGGAGAGAAGGTGATCGCTGACACCTCAGCGCCTTCGGCGGAGGGCATTTCCAAAACATCGATCAGCTCACCCGCCTCCACATCGTAGACATTGATGGTGTTGTCCGTCCCATTGTAGGAGTAGAGGCGCTTTCCGTCAGGATGCAGCTTAACCCGGGTGTGACCATTCTTTCCGAAAAAAGTGTTCATTTCCCTGACTGCAAAGGGATACTCGGGAAACTCGTCCCCCTGGAACATGGCACAATAGGTCTTGCTCTGCAGAAGCTCCCGGAGTCTCAAGTAAATATCGCGCAGAATATGGTGTTCTCTATGGGACAAAAAGACATAGGAACCATTGCCGGGATTGAAAATTTGGACGATGAGGTTCAAAAAGCTCGTCAGCTGTCGCCGCTCCTGGGAGACAAGGCCCGTGACACCTCCTTCTGAGGCGTCCAGCCCGGCGGGGTCGAGGAACTGAAACTCCCCTGAAACGGCTGCGATGAGCTCCAGAATGCAGTCCTGGAAAAAATCCATGAGAAGAGTGTTTTCCAAGAGAGACTTCTGGTGCTTTGCCTCATCATAGGGCTCCACAAAAACAGCCGGTTGACCCCCTTCACCGGAATCAAGGCGCAGGCAGACCGTGCCGTCTCCGTCCTTGAGCACGGGCTCGCCCTCTTCTTCCATTTTTTCAATGCGGGACAAAAGGTCGAAAACAAGATCTTCTTGCAAGACAATGTCCGACCCATCACAGTCAAGAGCGTATCCCGACGTGACTCTGACCTGACGCCGGGGAGGCTCACCCCCTTCGCTGTCTCTGTCAAGTAGCGTATCGGGGCCACATTCAGCTATGAGACCGCAGACAATGCCCCACCCATGAAGGTGCTTGTTGTGCCACCGCAGGTCCCGTTCCCGGCAGAGGTGCTCGAGGGCCTCCTGGACAGTGCGCACCCCCGATAGACTGCAGTTATCATTACTGTAACAAATGTCCTTGGCTCGAATATCCGTGAGAGGGGGGAACTCAAAACGTTTGCACTGGAAACCTTCGTGTGCCCTGAACTGGCCATCGACCACAGACCCCAAAGTGAAGTAGTGATGTTTGATGCCCGCAGCCTCCGAGTCTTCCAGGAGCACATCCCCCTGCACATTTGTGGCTTCGCGCACGGGAACCTGCCAGAAGTCTCCCGCCAATGCGGCATGATCCCCCAGGTTCACCTCGAGGATCACAGCATCAAGATTGATGGTCACCCTGGGACCTTCTTCCACATGTCCGTGGGCATCGCCAGCTGATCCCGTGGTGAGGTCGCGGCCTCGGTCCAGTCCACCCACCAGTCTCCAATGGCCACCGCTTTTCTCAAAGCGGCCGAACCCATCCCAGCGTCGCACCAGCGAAAACCCACTGGGGGCACTGGAGGGGTATTCTTCAGTGAGAGCACCATGAACCGCCACAAATGCAGGGGCATGGTGGCGTCCCAAATGTTTTTCGCTGGCAAATTTCTCCGGCTTTCCGCTGAAGAATTCATAAGCGAAGTTGGAAGAGATGAACCCCGGTGGTTCCAATCCTATGGGATACTGCTCTGCGCCATTCTCACTGGACCATTTGATGACCAAATCCACGGGCAGACCATCCCCATCATAATGCACCCGATGGACTTCAACGCGGAACAGGTAGTTTCCCACCTTTTCATGCAAATCAAGTTCCTGGGCGCAAGGGTCGCAAGGATCCGGTTCGGTCCCGGCACCCCGAAGCTGCGCCGTGAGCCTGATGGTTCCTTTGGGTGGGTTCTGAAGGGGATTCTCGGGATCGATCGCTGTTGGGCACCATTTGACCTGGGCCATGGTTTGCGAGCGGGTGCAAGTGTCAGCACCCCTCAGTCCCGGATCCCGCAGCTGGTCGTCTTCCAGATGAGTCACCGCTCGCTCCCACACATCCACATAAAGAATGTGGTCTCCCGAGGGAAGAGAGGGTGGAAAGGGGAAATCGGCCTGACGCTCATACTCAAAAGCGTCATCATGGGGATCAGGGAGGGGCGCGTCGGGATCAGGACGCAGCTGGGCAATGATGCCATCTGCATAAAGATATCCCCACTTGACTCCGTAGCTCACACTGCCGTCAGGATTTTCGAGGACCTTTAAAACCCCACGATCCCTTGGGGTTCCACTGCCGATAACGTCCAAAAGTGCTTCATTGACCCGATGCCTGGCGATTTCCACCAGTTCGTTCCAGTCGCTGTCGGTGAGCATTCGCCCCATTTGCTGGTAAACACCGGAATATCGCTTGTGGGCTTTGAAGATGTCTCTTGATATCTGGGTTTTCATGAATCGGTCCCCTGTAGGTGATGCACTGGATCTGTATGTTTTTCCTTTTTATCCTTAAATGCTGCTCATTGCTCAATCAGCCAGGCATTCGGAGAAGCCTCATGTCCGGAATCACGACCGCATCCAGGCCCACCGGCAGGTGGTCTTTCAGCTTTTCCACCACCGCCTCCGCCAGCAAGCTCAGATGATCATCATGGAAGGCACCCATTTCTCCCCCATCCTCAGCGCCAACAAGTATGGAACGGGGTGTCGCGGGATGCAGGACCCCGCAGCCCCTTCTGCCCAATTGGGTGCTGAACATGAACGGTCGTGAGCGGGTCACCTCATGGATACTCATTCCGCCAAGTTCCTGGTTTTCGGGTATGCGCGAGTAACGCACGCATCCAGACAGGGGAGGCGCATCCGTGGAATGATTCTCATGAATGAACCCCAAAAAAATAGAGTCGCTGGCAAACATGATTTCTGTCAGCGCTCGCCCCAAAACGGTACAATATTCAAGAAGAGTGACCCCTCGATCGGCCCGCAGTGACAGGATCAGGCAGCTTCTGGCAGCAATGACCGGTTTTTCTGGATCGATGCTGTGCACCTGAACGTGCCTTGCTGCGCAGCGAAAAAGCTCAACCCGCCCCGATTCCAGCTCCAGTGCGTCTTCCAGAATCAACCCTTCAAAGCGCCATGTGTGTGCATCCGCCAGGCCCATGGTTGCGGGCCCCTGCCCAAGCTCAATGGGCCGCCGCACCCTCACTGGCATGAAGTGATCTGTTCCGAGGGTCTTGTTTCGAAATGACGTGAAATGACCGTCACCGGTCACTTCAATTTTGTCCAGGAAAGCCTCGGAGGGTGGCCATGACCAATTGACCGTGGGAACATTCCTGGGAAAAAAACCGGCAGGGGGAGTTGTGTAGAGGAGAATACGGTGGGGATGGTGGTGCCCCGCCCGCCAGTCTCCATTGCGAAAGTCCACGGTGCGGCGCGAAACATCCTCATAGCTTTCGGGATGACAGGGCGATCCGTGAAAGCTTGCCTGACGCCACACATGGGTGGTCCCATCCACGGTGCTCTGCTGTGCGCTTGGATTGGCAGTGGTCGTAGCCACCGCCCCGGAAGGACAGCGGAAATCCACGGTAGCTGCAGGAAGTCCCGGATGCCGTGCAGCTAATGAAGGAGGGGAATCGGGACAGTCCTGGTCATAACCATGGCTCGTGGAGGGGACGAGCGGAATGTTGAGACGGGGAGTGGTCGCCACCCGCTTCCATCCCTCCTGAAGCACCACTTCCAGCTGACCAATGGCACGGGCAATCTCGACCACAACCGGAAGGGTTCCCTTGCCCTGCCGCCAACGAACCGCATTGGCCACTTCATCGCGACGCCCTTTCACGAGGGGCGACACCAAACGCACATCCAGAAGATCTGCAAAGTAGGGAAGAAGCCAGTCCTGACAAGCCCGTGAGCCATCTGCGGGATTGTCGGGGAAAGCGTCGGCAAGGCGCTGCAGCAGGGTTTCGTGGAACTGGTCCAGGAGGACTCCACACCCATCCAAAAACTTCTTGAGATCTCCCGTGTCTCTGGTTCGGTAAAGAGCCGGCAGAATCTGGTAGAGCGCTTCACCCTGCTTCATGATTCTATCCCCCGGAATCTGACCATCATAAATGAAATTGGTGAATGGCAATGTCCAGAATGGACTGCCCTTCATCCGTGTGAATCACCTGGCTTTCATCCAGGGAAATTCTTCGAATGTGCCCCTCGCGCCCAAGCCCGAGCTGAGGAGGGGTGACCGAAGCCCCCGAATCATCGCGGAATCCGAAAGGATTGATCCGGCACCGGCAGTTTTCAACTCCCTCCACGGCCTCCACCACGGCATAAACCCGGCTTCTGTAAAAAGACTGACCCAGCTTCATCTTTCGAAGAGAGAAAGCTCGAAGGAGCTGCTGAAGCACGGCCGCCCCCACCAAATCAGGATCATATTCTTCCACGTTCACTTTGATGGTGAGTTGAAGGTCCAGAATGATCGACTGGTGGCGGACCACTGACACGTTCACATGAGGAAGAGCGCGAGACGTGAGATATCCTTCAAGAGTTTTCGCCAGTTCGCCCAGAGCGCCTCCTCCAGCGGGCACCACGGCCACTTGAATCTGCTCCGTTCTGCCTTGCCCCGGCTGTCTTCTGAAGGCTCGCGCCTGCCAAACACCGCTGTTGCTGGCCGCAAGGTGAGTAAAGTCAGAGAGTGATACAGCCCTCTCCAGAGCCAAAACATTCCCTGGAGCATTTTCTCTCATGGATTCAATGGATTCCATTTCATTGCCGCCACTGGACGCCATGGGTTGTGACAAGCCGTCGATGAGGGGATGAGGCTTGGTTTCCTTCAGAAGGCTGTAAGGTTCCAGATTGCCTGCCAGTCCGGAACCCAGCCGGTATCGAACCCGCAGGTTGTTGCTTCCACTGGGCAGGCGGCGCCCATAACGTCCATCTCCAAAAAACAGGCGGAGGGTGCCGTCCTGCTTCATGCGCACCATGTAATGGGGATCCGTCGGTTCAGACGCGGATAGAGCAGCCACCTGCTTCCAGGTGCGCCCACCCACTTGCACTTCCAGTGCCGCACGAACTCCGCGCGGAAAATTGCGATCGGCCACGAAGGTGACTCCTTCAGCTTCCAGATCGAAATGCTGATTGGTTCGGGTTGCATCCCCCGAACCGAGGATCTTTTCATTCTGGGTTTCACCATGCCCTGAAGGAACCGCGTTGCCGTACAAGATGCTGTGGAAGCGCTTGTAGGCAGAAGTCGTTCCCGAGGCAGAGAGCTCACTGCCCGGAATGGGGGGTGCGACCTTGACCCACCGCTCCTCCACATTGACTTCTTTGACGGTCACTGCCATGGCCT
>SLCH01000038.1 GCA_007125915.1 Syntrophobacteraceae bacterium | reverse complement strand
GGAGAATGTGTTCGAGGCGGCTGCCCGAGTCGGGCAGTTTGTCCTCCACCAGATCCTTCAGCGCCGGATCGATGGAAGTGGCGAAGCTTTTCAGGGAGTTGTGAAGTTCCCGTGCCAAAGTCCCGATTTCCACAAAAAGCTCGGTGGTGTTTTGCTTCTTCTCCGAAAAGTTCTGAAGAATCTTCTGGGCACTCTGCAGGTCACCCTGGGACAAGGCGGTCATAAACTCCTTGATGGAGTGAAAAATGCGTTCAATGTGCAAGTCATTGAAACTCATGGGGACGGAAGATTCCGCCTCCCTGCTGCACAAAGAAAGGATGGTCTGAACGCGTTTCAGTTTTTCCGGTTCCGCCTGAAAACGAAGGTAAAAATAGCTGTCCCCACTGGATTCATTGCCCGAGGACAGTATCAGTTCTCCTCCCAGTTCGTGGACCAGGTTGGTGAGCAGGCCGTAGTCCATCTCCTCCCGGGATTCATTTTCATCCCCATGGGCAGGCGTTTCTTCCTCGAGGGCCGCCTGGGGAGCCGGGAGCAATTGTTCCTGGGCCCCCTGTTCGGGGATTTTAGTGGTTTTGCCCGTTCCATTTCCCCCGTTTCCCTTTAAAATTGCATGAATATGTTCCGCCAGCCTGAGTGACAGGTAACTTCCCCTCTCCGTTTTTTCCATTTCCCTTTGAACCGTGGCAATGGCTTCCAGAAAGCGGTCGCGGCCCTCCTGCTCGAAACCTTCTGATTCTTCCAGGATATGTCGTTCCAGAGAAATTCCCGCTTGTTCCAGGTCTTGGAGACCGAACATGGCAGCCGTAGTGTGGAAGGCCTGCAGTGTCTGCCTGGCCAAAGCAACCTCTTCCGGTGGACTGTCCCCGTTCTTCCATGAGATGAGTTGTTCGCCGATGGTTTTCACCATGTGGATCAATTCGTGCCAGTCTTCATGTTCCATGGGTATCATCATTGTGCCCCTTCCTCGTAGAGACTCACCATGCCTTTCACGTCAAGAATGAGTGCCACACGGCCATCACCCAGTATGGCGCCTCCCGATATGCCTTTCAGATTCCTCAGGCTGGAGCCGAGGTTTTTGATCACCACTTCCTGGCGGCCGATGATTTCGTCGGCCAGCAGGCCATAGTACCGGTTGTCGTCATTGACCACCAGGAGCAGGCCTTCCCAGGGGCTGGCCGAGCGGGGCTTTACATCAAAGACCTCATGGAGCCGGATGAGGGGCATGAGGGTTTCCCGCACCTTGATCATTTCTCCTTTGTTTTGGACGGTGAAGTGTGAGTCACTTGAAGGCCTCAGGGATTCCTTGAGGGCTATGGTGGGCACGATGAAGCGCTCGTCTCCCACCCGTATGATCATCCCGTCGATGATGGCCATGGTGAGGGGCAGCTTGAGGGCAAAATGGCTGCCATGACCCAGCGAGCTGGAAATCTCTATTTTCCCCCGCAGCCTGTCCACGGATTTTTTCACCACGTCCATGCCCACCCCCCGGCCGGAAACTTCCGTCACCGCGTCCTTTGTGGAGAAACCGGGGTGAAAGATGAGGTCGTATATGGCACGGTCATCCAGTTTATCGCCGGGAGAGATGATCTCACGGTTCAGGGCACGCCGGCGGATCTTGTCAACGTCAAGGCCGCGGCCGTCATCGATGATGTTGATGAGGATGCTGCCCCCTTTCTGCTCCGCCGAGAGGTGAATTTTCCCCTGAGAGGGTTTTCCGTCCTTCATCCGCTCCTGAGGCAATTCGATGCCATGGTCCATGGAATTGCGAATCATGTGCACCAGGGGCTCGTAGATGAGCTCCACCATGTTGCGATCGATTTCCGTCTCTTCTCCGCTCATTTCCAGAACGGCTTCCTTGCCTGACTTTTTTGCCAGGTCCCTCACCAGTCGAATGAGCTTCTGAAAAGTTCCACGAATGGGCACCATGCGCATGGAGAGACTGATGCGCTGCAGTTCTGCGGTGATCCGGCCCAGCTGGCTCATGTCCTTTTGAAGCTTCTGGTCTTTGATGCGCTTCACATCCTCGTTTTGAAGAACCATGGATTGGGCGATGACCAGTTCACCCACCATGTCCACGAGGTTGTCAAGCTTTTGCGTGTCCACTCGAACGGAAGACGCTTCCCGGGACTGAACCTGCTCCTTCAGCGCTTCACCCAGCTGGGATTCGGTCACCACGCCCATGGCCACCAGTTCTTCTCCGATGCGGGTGCCACGGTCGCTGCTCCGGCGGGCGGCTTCTTCGATGCTGTCCTCATCGACCAGGCCTTTCTCCAGTAAAATGGACCCCAGCCTGGGCCCCTGCTGGGTGCCTGGCTGGGCTGCATCCCCCTGACTTTTCTGGAGCTCCCGCACCTTCTCTATGAGAGGTTCTACAAGGGGAGAAGGGGATGGGAGAACGCCGTCTCCGTTGAGGGCATTTTCCAGGTCGTCCAGGAGAATTTTGAGCACATCCACAGAACCGAGAACCACATCGATCACGGGCTCATCGATGGTGAGGCTTCCCGACCGCGCCGAGTCCAGAAGGTTTTCCACTTCATGGCTCAGATGGTGAAATGAAGTCAGGTTGAGGAAGCCTGAAACACCCTTGATGCTGTGAAAAGGCCGGAACACGGCGTTGATGGCTTCCGTGTCCGATGGGCTGCTTTCCAGGGAAATCATGTTCAGCTCTATGGAAGCCAGGTGTTCCCGGGCTTCCTCGATGAAATCCCTGGCAAGTTCCGGATCTCCTATGGGCATGGGCCCTTGAGTTGCTGTTTCCGGAAAGTTTGAGGATGAATGCACTGAATAATCTCCCGCCAGGGTAGCGAAAATGTCCGAGTCATCCTTTTCGGGAGGTGGCCAGGGTTCCCCTGCGTCATGGGTGAGACGATCCCCCTTCACTGTTTCCATGTTCCCAACCAGTGTGTTCAATTGGGCCCGAAGCTCTTCCCACTCCCTGGCCGGATTTTCATGCTCTTCCAGAATGAGCCCGTTCAGAATTTCTTTGATGCGGGAAATCCTCTCCCTGGAAGGCCCCTCTTGGTCTTCGGCGGCTTCCAGCCGTTCCAGGAGATTCAGGCATTCCCCCATTCCCATCAAATCGTCGTGATCTGCGATGACGCCATGGGAAAGACGGTCATGGATTTCTTTCACGGACAAGTCAGCGACAGCGCCTTCCATGGTCCTCTGTCTCCCCTTCAATTTGGAGGAATGATTTTGGCCAGCTTTTCAGCGAGGGTTGCGGCTGTGAATGGTTTGACAATGTAGTTGCTCACTCTCGCCTTGACCGCCTCCACAATGTTTTCCTTTTGGGATTCGGCGGTGACCATCAAAAAGGGAAGATCCTTGGTCTTTTCGTTGCTGCGGACGCTCTTGAGCAGTTCCAGCCCCGACATTTTGGGCATGTTCCAGTCGGAAACCACCAGGTGCACCTCCTGCGCATTGAGCACATCCAGGGCTGAAGCTCCGTTGTCCGCTTCCAGGATGTTTTTGAACTCAAGATCTCTCAAAATGTTACGCACGATGCGGCGCATGGTGGAGAAATCATCCACAACCAGCACGGTCATGTCTTTGTACACCACAGCTGACTCCTTTTCAGTGAACCTGTTCTCTTCTGCCATATGCTGCCATTAGTTCTCCGCGGTCCTGCCATGGGAGTGGGAGATCAGTGCCCGTAAAATGCCCCCAGGAATGTCCTCCAGGGGAACCACTTCGCGCACCCCACCCTGCCGAATGGCTTCCTTGGGCATGCCAAACACCACACAGGTGGCCTCGT
This sequence comes from Syntrophobacteraceae bacterium, assembly GCA_007125915.1. Lineage (GTDB taxonomy): Bacteria > Desulfobacterota > Syntrophobacteria > Syntrophobacterales > Syntrophobacteraceae > SLCH01. The sequence continues at coordinate 5,822 of SLCH01000038.1, read as the reverse complement.
CCTGTGCGATGGTGTGAGCACCTGCACGGTGCATCTCCAGCATGCCTCTTGCTCCGTCCCGTCCCATGCCCGTCATGATGACTCCCAGTGCATTGGAACCGGCAAACTTGGCCACCGAATGGAAAAGAACATCCACGGAAGGCCTCTGGTGGCACACCAGGGGTCCGTTTTTCACTTCCACGTAATAGCGGGCGCCGCTTCTCTTGAGGAGCATGTGAAAATTTCCCGGAGCAATGAGGGCCAGTCCGGGGGTGACCGAATCGCCGTCTCGCGCTTCCCGCACTTCGATGCGGCACAATCCGTTGAGACGCTCGGCAAAAGCCGTGGTGAAGCGGGGCGGCATGTGCTGCACCACCACAATGCCGGGACAGGAAGAAGGCAGTTGGGTCAAAACACTTTTGAGAGCTTCCGTTCCTCCCGTGGAAGCTCCCATGGCGATGACCTTGTGGGTGGTTTCACTGAGGGCCTGATGGTTCAGGGGAAGACTCAACGAAGGAGGTCGAGCACGGGAAGCCACCGCAGGGTTCTGGGGAGAGGACAGGAACCGGGCCTGGGAGGCGGATCGAATCTTTTCCACCAGCTGAAGACTCATGTCGCCCACGGAAAAAGATCCCCCGGGCTTTGCCAGAACTTCCACCGCTCCGCACTCCATGGCCTCCAGCGCCATCTGGCTGTTCCTGGTTGTCAGAGAACTGACAATCACGGCGGGAATGGGATGGAATTTCATGAGCTTTTTGAGAAAACTCAATCCGTCCATGCGCGGCATTTCAATGTCCAGGGTGATCACGTGGGGTTGTAGTTTGACGATTTTATCCCTGGCCACAAATGGATCGGGGGCTGTCCCCACCACCAGCATGTCTTGGTGGCGGGAAAGTTCCTGAGCAAAAATCTTTCTCACGATCGCCGAATCGTCAACGATCAGCACTTTGATCGGTTCCATAGGATCTCGATTTCAAGAAGTTTTGGCGCATTTTTAAATCGGCATGCGGTATGAAGGCCGGCTCAGGTGGTTCACGTTCTCCATGCCCATGGAAGACTCGGGGGTCCATCTGAGTGTTTCCAGCTGAGTCTTCCCAGGCCTTCATCCCTGAAGGGTGTTCTCCTGCAGGAAGATCATGCCCACTCGTCTTCCTTCGCGGGACAGTTGGAGGGCCCCTCGGCCTCCTTCATCGGTGCTCGTATGCGAGATGAATGCCGGAATCTGCAGTTGCCAGTCCTGTTCGGCCATTCTGGAAAGAAAACTGCCGCCGATCATGTTGGCCAGTTCTCTCATCATGTCTTCCAGCTCATCCCGGGTCAGTTCATCGCGGTTTTTGCTCAAGAAATTGGAGCTCAAAGACCGCGCGAAGAATTCCGTGGCCAGAAAACTGATGTGGAGAACCTTGTCGTTCCTCAAGAGCTCAATGGAAGACCTGAGGTACAGGGTGTCGAAGGGTGCCGGAATCCTGTCGAACTCAACGATCTCGAAAAACATGGTTTCGAGAACTTCAGAAATCGCACCCTTCATCGGTGCACACCATTCCATTTCCATTCTTCTCTCCCATGATGCCTGACAGGTAACTGCAGATTTCCTCGGGATGAAAGGGCTTTCTCACGTACCCCGTCGCTCCCAGGGCCATGAGTTCTCCCAGCCTTTCCTGGTTGGATTCCGTGGTGATGAACACCACGGGCAGGTCATCGTAGTTGCCGAGACTTTTGAGGGCTTTCAAGAAGTCTTTCCCATTCATGACCGGCATGTGAAGGTCGCACAAAACCAGGTCGATCCAGTTGCTTTCCAGGAGTTCCAGAGCCTGGCGGCCATTTTCAGCTTCCCACCAGTCCCCCAGCCGAAACCCCGAAAGGTTCAGGGCTTTTTTGATGACCTTTCTCATGGAGCGGGAATCATCTACGATCAAAACATTATAGGACATCCTGACCCCTCTCTGTCTGTGGCGGCTGTCACATCAGCTCCATTTCCCCCAAACCCGAAACCTTGATGAACACTTTCCCCGTGTCCATCTGAAGCCGGACGGTGCGGTTGACGTTGCCACCCACATGTTCTTTTGCAATCAAGACATTGTTGCGCCAGAATATTTGCCGAAGCGCCAGGTAGTTGCGCTTCCCGATGTTGAAGACTCCATTTTCATCAAGGATCTGGGCGCCCCCTGCGATTGCCACACTGATGTTGCTTTTCTGGGCTCCCAGCTGGTAGCTTTGCCTGAAGAGCAGGGGAATGCCGCTGTCGGCGAACATGGCGGGTTTTTTCCTGGCCTTTTCCTGGTCCATGGCCGAGTCGGGCAGCATGAAGTGGAGCATGCCGCCGACCTTTGCAACGGTGTCATAAATGACCACCGCAATGCAGGAACCGAGGGAATAGGTGACCAGAGTTTCTTGCGGTTTGTTGGTGACCGACATGTCTGCAACGCCCACGATTCTGCGCATCTTATCTTTTATCCATCCGTGATCCGCTCAAAAGGCCGGTGATTGGAGTTGGAGGAATTCCTGTCCCTGACGTTGTCTCATGCTTCGAACCTTCTTTGCTTCCCCAGGGGGTGAAGGCTCCAGGAGGGACATGTGGCGTTCTTCGGGGGTCTTGGCGTCATGGCTTCTTCCTGTAAACGGCAGGCCTCACATACACCAGGGGATGATCGAGGCCCGTGAGGCTTTCCGAGTGGCCCACGAAAAAGTATCCTCCCGGGCTCAAGTACTGGCACATGCGCTGAATGAGGCTTTCCTGGGTCTTTTTGTCAAAATAGATCATCACGTTTCGGCAGAAGATGCATTGGAAAGGGCCCTGAAAGGGGTAGGGGTCCTTGAGGTTCAGCCGCCGAAAGGAAACGATTCTTCTCAGAGCCGGTGCCACCTGCCATACCCCCTCTCCGTTCGTTCCTTTTTCTTTGGAAAAATACTGGGCACGGCATGAGGGAGGAACCCGTTCCATTTTGGATTCCGCGTACACTCCTTCGCAGGCCGCATTGAGAACTCGTGTGGAAATGTCCGTTGCCAGGATCTTGAAGTCCCTTTTGTGCAGGTCCCTCACATTTTCCAGCACGCTGATACCAAGCCCATAAGGCTCTTCCCCCGAGGAGCACCCGGCACTCCAGAAACGCACCCGCTGAGAATTCAACGGAGATTTGAGGTGAAATATCTCCGGCAGAACCGTGTCAGCCAGGAAGTCGAAGTGCTGGGATTCCCTGAAGAAGTAGGTGAGGTTGGTGGAGATGCAGTCCAGGAAATGCAGCAATTCCTCCTTGCCCTGGGAAGAGGTCAGGTGATCGTAATATGCTTTATAGGAGAACAGGTTTCTGGCGCGCAGTCTCTTGTTGAGGCGCGCCTGGAGGAGCGCTTTCTTTCCGTCATGAAGGTTGATGCCGCACTCGTTGTAGACCAGGGTGCTGAACTTGGTGAAAAGATCCTCGGACAGAGCCTTTTCCATGGGCATTATTGACTCGCTCTCATCTTTGATTCCGAAGTGAATTGCGCGCACTCACCTGGAGCGGCTCACAATCCCCGACAACCTGTGATCATAGTTCGGTTGATGTGCGAGATCCCTTTAGGAATTTTCGCGTGGATGCAGCCCATGACTGGTTTTTTGCGATGGGTGAGAAAAGCGTCGGGATTGTTGTGTGGTCATTTTGACCCTTGGAGAGGAATAACAGGAAAACCCTCAATTTTTGGGATGAAAGGGCTTTCCTCCCCTGAGCCTTTTCTGGGGAGGGATTTCCACGTTGATGTAGAGATCTTTCAGGATCTCCCGGGCCAGCTCTTCCTGGGTTTCCTGGTGTCTTTGGGCTTTGGTGGGCTCTCTCGCTGCATCAAAGTTTCGATAAATCACCCTGTCTTCTTCTTCCAGGACTCCACCGCGTGCCGTGCCCGCGAAACAGCAGGAAAAAAGCCACAGCACCACAAAGCACAGCGCCAAAAAGCACAGCGCTCCCGTGAACTTCAAACGCCTCGGGCGGAAAAACTGCCCGGTCAATGGTTTCATGGCCCCTCGGCCCTCCCGCATGATAAGTTTTCGAGATAACCTTGTTGTGTAAATTCCTGCGATGTTGTGTAAATTCCTGCGATTTATCGCACGCCCCTTTCCAGTCCCCCAAGCATCATCTCAACAAGCGCAGCATGACACCCACGGGCCGTTTCCCTGAACCCCCCGTACAGCCCCAAACCGGCACCTGGAATCCGCCCGTAAAGCCCCAAACTCCCCCCCGTGACCCCCCGTAAACTCCCAAACGACCCCTGGGACCGCCGAGCCCCAGCTCGGCATTCACTGGCGCCCAAAAGTGTCTCCTCACCCCGGCGCACCCCCGCATCACAAGTAATCTCCACGGTTCCACTTGATGGATTCCACGTGAGCGAGGATCTGCAGTTCCTCACCCATAGTCTGAAGGGGATGGCCTTCGGGCAGTTCTTCCAGGAGAGGTTTCAGCTGGGAAAGCTCCCGGTGAATCCCCTGCAGCTGCTGCTCAATGTTTCTGGGGGTTGTGGCAGAATGGGTGAAAGCCACTTCCAGGGTTTCCAGGGCGTCCAGGACTTTTCTCAGGCCATGGGCCGACTGTTCCATGAGCTCCTGTTCGCCCACAAGGTTCATCATGAGGTGCGGACAGGGCTGAAACAAAGCATGCAGTTCCGGGGATGCGGCCTTTTTGTGCGTGACTGCCGCACTTGCCGTACCCGAGAGTTCTTCTTTCAGAAGTCCCTGAAAGTCAGTCTTTTCCGAAGCGGGCCTTTCAGGCTTTCGAAGGGCTGATTCCCCATCGATGCCGCGAAAGGAGGTTTCATGCACTTTCATCTTTCATCTCCTTCTTTAGTTCTACTCAAGGGGTTGAGAGCACTCGTTGTTTCCCTGTGGCGAGACTCCGTCCGTTGCCCTGCAGGAAAACCCCCTGGGCCACTCCCTGGCGGGGAGGAATCTTTTTTCATTCTTCTTCCGACTCCCGCCCTGAGCATTTGGCCCATTGACCAAAACAGATCCTGGGGCAAGCTTGGTTCGACACCACCGGGCTCCCTTCAAGAAGTGGATCTTGTAACGACCCACATGGAATGGCTTTGGACAACTCTTCATTCAGACGAAAACTGAGAGCAAATCTCTTGCCAGAAAAGTGTACCTTTTCGGTGGAGAAAAAGCTCAATGCTTTCAATTGTTTGAGCTTGAGCAACAGGCCGGGCGGGAACAGTGGGGAAGGGGGGTGAGAAAAGCTTTCCGTGAAAGGGGAAAAATTTTCCCGTTCTTCTCCCCCCCATCATGCAGGCAGAGGAATCCTCACAATGGCTGAAGTTTCTTTCCCGTCAAAAGCGAGAGCCAGTCGCACCCCATGGGGGTTCAGGAGAAGGCAGGCCATGTAGAGCCCCAGCCTGAAATGCTTATGTCTTTTTTGTGAGCGGCCATAGGGGGAAGAGGGGCCCGTGCCAAAGGGGGTGCAGAAATCCCGGGCAGCCCTTTCCGGGGGAAGTCCGCAGCCCGTGTCGCAGAACAGGACAACGATTTCATCCTTCCCCCGATGGCATTCAATGCGAAGGTGCTTCTCGGGGGCTTCCTGCAAAGCGGCCAGGGAATTTTCCAGAAGGTGAATGAGAGCAGGGACAAGAGCGCTTCCCGGTATTTTCAAGAGGGGAAGGTCTTCGCACACCTCCAGTTGGATCTTCACGTGGTGCTTGCAGAAGAGGTCCGCCCGATAGGCACGGGCCAGACGCTTGAGCAGAACGCGAAGGTCCAGTTCCGTGTCGTTTTGCACCATGCCGTCCAGGGCAATGAAATCCTGCAGCATGTCCCCCAGGGTTTCTATTTGCTGTGCCATCTGCTGCAACCGCTTTTCCTGCTTTTGCAAATTCTCCTGCAATGG
>SLCH01000015.1 GCA_007125915.1 Syntrophobacteraceae bacterium | reverse complement strand
TGCCCCGCCGAAGGAACTCCCCTAGACCATGCCCTGTTCCTGCTTGATTTTTTTCACCAGGGCCGGAACAAATTCAAAAAGATCGGCCACCACGCCGTAGGTGGCAATGTCAAAAATGGGCGCTTGCGGGTCTTTGTTGACGGCCACGATGATTTTGGAACCCTGCATGCCCACCACGTGCTGTATGGCCCCCGCAATGCCAACGGCCACATAGAGTTTGGGGGCCACCGTGCGCCCCGTCTGCCCCACCTGATGCGAAGGGGGCATCCAGCCTTCTTCCACCGCCCCCCGTGATGCCCCCACGGCACCTTTGAAGAGCCTTGCCACTTCTTCGATGAGGGCGAAATGTTCCCCTTTGCGCAATCCCCGTCCACCTGAAACGATGACATCCGCTTCCGTGAGCTTGGCCGTCTGATCTCTCTCGGGCAGGACTTCCAGTACTTCAATCCTGCTCTGGAAGGTGCTTTCAGGAAGGGTGACCGTCTCCACTTTTCCCCCATGGCCGGGAATCCTTTCCATCTTCATGACCTTGGGCCGGACAGTGGCCATCTGGGGACGGGAATGGGGGCAGATGATGGTCGCCATGACGTTTCCCCCAAAGGCGGGGCGAGTCTGAAGGAGGAGTCCGTCGTCGCTTATGTCCAGTTCGGTGCAGTCTGCCGTGAGTCCCGTCTTCAGCAGAGCGGCGACGCGCGGAATGAAGGACCTGCCCATGCTCGTGGCTCCGGCCAGAATGATCTCGGGTTTTTTTCTGCGGGCCAGTTCTGCCAGGGCCTGGGAGTAGGTGTCGTCGCGAAACGGGGTCAGTTGGGGATGATCAACGACGTAGACCACATCGGCACCGTGGGCGATCAGTTCCTGAGAGATTTCCGAATCCAGGGCATGACCCAGAAGAACGGCACAAAGGTCGATGCCTTTTTTATCGGCCAGCTTTCTTCCGGCACTCAGCAGTTCATGACTCACTTTGTGCACGGCTCCCTCGCGCCATTCGGCGAAGACCCAGATCCCCTTGTGAGCGGTGAGATCCACGGGAGCCCCCGAACCCACTTCGGGCATGGAGAGGGCCTGGAATTCGCAAGTGTCCACACACATGCCGCAGAGGGTGCACTCATCGGAAATTTCCAGAAGAGTTTCCTTGAGGGTGATCGCTTCGAAGGGGCAGACGTCTACACAAACACCGCAGGCCGTACACTTTTGATGGTCGACAATGGCTTTCATATTCCTGGCACCTTGGCTTCTTTCAAGAGTTTATAGAGCTGCTCCACCTGCTCGCTCACACTTCCTTCGAGGATCACGCGGTCATCACGAACGGGTGGACTGAAGACTCGAACCACCTGTGTGAAAGACCCGCTGAGTCCCACACTCTCCGGCTCCAGGCCAAGGTCTGCTATTCCCCATGTGGGTATTTGGGCTTTCTTGGCGCGCATTTTGTGGCGCAGAGAAGGAAGCCGGGGTTCACCCACCTCTTTGATCACGGTGAGAAGGCAGGGAGTGGGGATTTTCCACACTTCAGCCCCTTCATCCGTCTGGCGGGCGACCTTCAGGTGGTTGGTGTCCAGGATGTCAATGGCCTTCACAAAAGTGGCGTAGGGAATGTCCAGAAGAGTTGCCATTTCAGGGCCCACCTGGGCCGTGTCTCCATCGATGGCCTGTTTGCCGCAGAGGATGAGATCCACATCGCCCATCTTTCTGATGGCTGCAGCGAGGGTGGTGGAAGTGGCCCAGGTGTCGGAGCCGGCAAAAGCACGGTCGCTCAGTAAAACGGCTTCATCCACTCCGCGGGACATGACGTCGCGAAGGGCTTCGCCCGCCTGGGGGGGGCCCATGGTGATCACTGTGATTTTGGCCCCCTTTGCATCCTTGAGCCTCAGGGCCGCTTCCACGGCGAACAGGTCAAAGGGATTGACAATGCTCTCCACACCCTGTCTCACGAGAGTGTGCGTGTCGGGGTCTATGCGGACATTTTTTGTGTCGGGAACCTGCTTGATGCAAACGGCAATGTGCATGTATTCATCCTTTTCCCTGGCGGAAAATTAGAAAAAGGTGTCCTTCTTGCGCCCATATTCTTTGTTCACTTCCTGGCCAATGATGTTTCTTTGTATCTCGTTGGTCCCTTCATAGATCTGAAGGATTTTGGCGTCCCGCATCATTTTTTCAACGGGATAATCCTGCATGTAGCCGTATCCTCCAAGAATCTGAACCGCCTCCGTGGACACCTGCATGGCCACGTCCCCCGCGAAAAGCTTGCACATGGCTGCCACCTTGCTTGAATCGGAGGGCTCCGTGTCCATGTATCTGGCTGTGGAATAGACGAGGGCTCTGGATGCTTCCGTCTTGGTCGCCATATCGGCCAGTTTGTGCTGAATGGCCTGGAAACTGATGATGGGCTTGCCGAACTGAACGCGTTTTCGAGCATACTCGGCGGAAATGTCCAGGGCTCCCTGTGAAAGCCCCACTCCCAGGGCGGCAATGCCGGGACGGGATTTGTCGAAGGTTTTCATGGCGGCGATGAAACCCGTTCCCTCCCTGCCGATGATGCGGTCCTTGTGAATACGGCAGTCCTGAAAGACCAGTTCCCGTGTGGCAGATGCCCGTATGCCCAGCTTTTTCTCCTTTTTCCCAAAGGAGAATCCAGGATCACCCTTTTCCAGCACAAAGAAGGTGGCACCCCTCGGACCTTTGGTGCGGTCAGTGATGGCCAGAACGGAATAGATTTCCGATTCGCCCCCATTGGTGATCCACTGCTTGGTTCCGTTGAGAACGTAATGGTTGCCGTCCTTGACGGCGGTGGTCTGAATGCCCGAAACGTCGCTGCCCGCTCCCGATTCCGTGAGGCCGAAGGCGGCAAGCCTTTCGCCGCTGGCGATCTGGGGAAGATATTCCTGTTTCAATTCCGTGCTTCCGTGCAGGAGAATGGGGTAGGCGCCCAGGCCGCTGGCTGCAAAAGAAGTGGCGATGCCGATGCACTCTCTTGCCAGCTGTTCGATGGCCAGGCAGTTTTCGAAAATGCCCCCTCCCATTCCTCCAAATTCCTCGGGAATATAGAGGCCAAAGAGATCGGACTGGGCCAGTACCTTCATGATCTCCCAGGGGAACTCCTCACCCTCATCCAGTTCCCCCTTGACGGGCCTGATCTTCTCCTTGGCGATCTGATACGCCAATTCCTGAATCATTTTCTGTTCTTCGGTCAGGAAATAATCCACAGTGATTTCTCCTCATTCGCCTTCATTCATTTCGAAGGTGGGGATGGCTTTCGACTATCAACATGTCAACGCCCTGGACAGAGGGCGAGAGCAACATAAAGCAACGACATAAAGCAATATGGTGCAGGAAATGCCGCCGGTGCCGCAATGGGGATGAAACGAGGGGCGGCAACGCGACCATGGGCCTTCCGGAACTCGGAATTTGTTTCGGGATGATGTTTCGAACTCATCATTCATGGTGCGAAAGGGTGGGTGGCATGTTGTGGAATGCGAGGGGGGCGCTTCGGGATCAGGAGCACCCCCGTCGTTGCGTGCCGGCTGGCCTGCAGCATCCACCACTTTCAAACCCAAAGCCCATGCACTGTGGTGATGGACGGGGGGAACGTTTTTTCCCGAACCCCATGTTGTCAATAGGGGCACATGTCAAAAAACACGCACACTTTTCCAAGAGGCCCGTGAAGTTCCGTCACTCCGGTGTCACCCATCATGACGACACGGGCTCAAACCAGTCATGGAGCCTCCCTGGTTGCATGGAGGCGGTGCGAAGATCAACCCCGGCCCAGCGGACGCCCTACTCTTCGTCGAACTCCATGACCGTGCGGCCTTTGTAGTGGCCGCAACTGGGACAAACACGATGGGGCAACCTTTGCTCGTTGCACTGAGGGCAACGGGACAGGGCGGGCAGGGACAGGGCCCTGTGTGCATTCCGCTTGTCGCGGCGCGCCTTGGACACTTTACGCTTTGGGACTGCCATTTGAATCTCCTTAAAAGAAAGTATCAGGAACACTTCAAGAAAATAATCACAAGGTCTGTCTGCGTATGCGCCCCATTCCCTTCATTCCCGGTTTTGGGGGGGCAGCTTGGACTTGACCTCTTCCAATTGGGTTAAAAAGGAGGACCTTGTCTCCTTTGAGCAGGTGCACGGATCATCATTGAGGTTCCTGCCGCAGCCAGGACAGATGCCCCTGCAACTCTGCGCGCAGAGTATTTTGACTGGAAGGGCGAGGAATACCTGTTCTGCAACAAGATGCTCCATCTCGATCACTTCCCCGTCAAAGAAATCGAACTCAAGCTCTTCTTCCTCCAATTCCGTTTCATCCTGCTGCGGAAGGCTTTCCTCCCGGACCATCACCAAGTCAATGTTTTCCTCTAAAGGGAACAAAAAAGGGGCGAGACACCGATGGCAGGTCACTTGCACAGAGCCGGTGACACTTCCCGAGACCTTCACGTGATCCGGTTGCTTCTGCAGTTCAATGCGCACATCGAGGGGCTTTGGAAGCACAATTTCAAAAGGGTCTTCGGGCGTCATAAAAGGGGACAGCTGCTCCTGGCCCCACTGAAAGCGGAGAAACCGCCCCGAATCCGGTATCTCATCAACGCGTATGCGCATGGCACCCCTTTGTTGAAGGTTTATTTTTGCGAAACAATTAGTATAAAAGTCCAGCTGGGACTGTCAAGGACTTTTGAATGAGCCTCTGCGTGTCCCCCCTGGGACAGGGCAAGGGAATCCTTAGAGTTTCGCGAGAACCTGGGTGATGAGATCCTCGGCGGCGTCTTTGAAGATTTTTCTCCAGGCATTGGTGGTGAAGGAACCGTCCCCCAGCGTGATGGTCTGGACCGTTTCCGATGAGGCCAACACCCGTTCACCGTCCGTGACAATGCAGCGGGCCTTGATGGAGGTTCTGCCCCATGGGGGAACGATATTTCGCAGGTAGAAACTGCCTTTCTGGTAATCCAGGATTTCCGCATGCAGTTCCAGGGTCCGCCCGGTGGAACCTCCATCCCAGAGAATGCCCCTCTGGTAGAGGGAGGCATCGAGGGCATCCCACATGTTTCCGATAACATCCACGTCGAAAATCTCACCCGTTTTGTTGGACACATCGGTCACTCGCAACTTGGTGTCTGGAATAACGGGTGTTTCCGCCCTGAACATGGTCTCCTCGCGGGTGGTTCCGCAGGCGAGGAGTGCCAGCGATACAGCAAGGAGGATTAAAATGCAGGAAATTCTCTTCATGGGAGCGATCCTCATTTCATATTCATTTCTTTTCCTGTTCATTCTCATGGGACCTGAGTGCTGCAAAGCCTCATTGAATCAATTGAATCAAGAGGGAATTGCTCCATATCAATGTTTTTCCCCTGGGTCAACGGCCAAAGAGTTCCCATGGCACATTCCAAAACATCGTGTATTTTGTCAGAGTGCTGAAAAAACTGCAAGTTTCAATTTTTCTTCATGTTCCGCCATCTTCTCCTTTCTGGGGCCCATGATTCCACACGGAGCGCCACAGGGCAGTTCCTGGCGGCACAACCACTTGTCCTCCTTGAGTTTGCCAAGGGATTGTGCTATGCAATCGCGTTCTTTTATTGCCATTTCTTATTGATAAACAGGAGAATAGCACCCATGGAACCAGTCATCACACGATTTGCTCCAAGCCCCACGGGATACCTTCACATTGGAGGGGCGAGAACTGCATTGTTCAACTGGCTTTTTGCCCGTCACCACGGCGGCGCCTTTGTGTTGAGAATAGAGGACACGGATCAGGTCCGCTCAACGGAGGAATCGGTCAAAGCCATATTGGACGCCATGGAATGGCTGGGAATGGACTGGGATGCGGGGCCCTTTTATCAGCGGGAAAGGTTTGATCTTTACGAAGACTTCCTTCGGCGACTCCTGGACAGCGGCCATGCCTACCACTGCGACTGTTCACCTGAAGATCTCGATGCCCGCAGAAAGGCCGCCATGGCGGAAGGTCGCAAGCCCAAGTACGACGGCCGCTGCAGGGATCGGAACCTTGGCCCCGGGGCTCACCGGGTGGTGCGCTTCCGTTGTCCTGACGGGGGGGCAACGGTCCTGAACGACCTCATCAAGGGCCCCATTTTTTTTGAAAATGCAGAGCTCGATGACCTGGTCCTTAGGAGAAGCGATGGCATTCCAACCTATAACTTCGCCGTTGTGGTCGACGACATCACCATGAACATTTCCCACGTCATTCGAGGGGACGATCATGTGAACAATACTCCGCGCCAGATTCTCATCTACCAGGCACTTGGGGAGCCGCTGCCCCTCTTTGGGCATGTGCCCATGATTCTGGGCCCCGACCGTGCCCGCATGTCCAAGCGTCACGGAGCCACCTCCGTGATGGCTTACAAAGAAATGGGCTACCTGCCCCAAAGCCTCATCAACTATCTGGTTCGCCTTGGCTGGTCGCACGGAGACCAGGAAATTTTCAGCGTTGGGGAACTGATTGAAAAATTCACCCTGGAGGCTGTGGGCAAGTCCGCCAGTGTTTACAATCCCGAAAAGCTTCTTTGGCTCAATGGGCATTACATCAAGGAGTCCAATCCCCAGGAGCTTGCTTCTCTCCTTCAGCCTTTTCTCGAGGCCCTCGGTTATCCGCATAGAGAGCCGGAGTATGTTGCCCGGGCTGCACACACTTTGCAACAGCGCTCCAAGACTCTCGTAGAGATGGCGGAAAGCATGAGTTACTATATGCTCGACGAGATTGCCTGCGATGAGGGTGCCGCAAAGAAATTTCTCAAGGGCAGCATGGCTGATCCTTTTCGAAGAATCGTGCAGGCCCTGGAAGAAGCGGAACACTTTGATGAACCGTCCCTGGAAAAAATCTTTGAAAGAGTGATCGTCACCGATTTGAACATGAAGTTTGGAAAGGTGGCTCAGCCCGTCCGCGTGGCCTTGACAGGGGGGACAGTGAGCCCGGGCCTTTTTGAGGTCATGGCAGTTCTTGGAAAGGCCACTGTTTTAAAAAGAATGAGAAAAGCACTTGCGTATATGGAGCAGGAAGGTGAAAATTAGACGCGGCCTCAGAGAAGGCCTTTGAGGGAACAGGAGCTCATGATTGGAGCAGGCGGTTCCAGCGGTGTGGAGGGGAACCTTCTGTTGCAGGGCCATCTCTCTCATTTGCCTCGCAAAGGTCATTTTTTGGTCGGTCTCGCATGACTCACCATTTGAGGCGCTGGGTGACTGACCAACCTCAGGGAAATGCAGTGCGGCCTCTTTTGGTTTCCATCGAACGGTTTTTCGCTCAGAGGAGCTGCCATGGTGATTTCAAAGCTCCGTGACATGCCCCTTCGCTATCGTCTGATCATTCCCTTCTTTTTCCTCGCTCTCATGGGCACCTTGGTCTTTGTGGGCCTTGCGCTGCTCAGCCACAGGGCAGTCATCAGTCATGAGGAGCGCGAGCGGCTCTATGGCTACGGGCGCGCCCTCGATCACAACCGTGACCTTCAGGGCAGATGGGCTGTCAGTGTGGCTTCGAGTTTTGCGCGCAACCCCGAGGTGGCTTCCGCCCTGGCGGACAGAGACCGCCTCAGGTTGCTCGAGCTTGCTTATCCCTCCTATGTTTTCATGAAGAACACTTACGGAATCAGCCAGTTCAACTTTCACACCCCTGAACCCCGCATGTTTCTCCGCCTGCACAGGCTCTACGAATACGGTGACGACCTCAGGTACCGGGAGACCATTCTGGCCACAGTTTTTCTTCAGAGGGAAACCTATGGTCTGGAGACGGGATTGACGGGGCATGGCATACGGGGTGTGGCTCCCGTCTTTCACGAGGGGCGCCTGGTGGGCACTGTGGAGGTGGGGTTCAACTTTGGAGCCATTTTCCTGGAAGAACTTCAAAAGCAGTTCGGCATAGAAGCTTCTCTTCTCGAACCCGATGAAACGGGAGAACGGTTCAAAAGTTTTGCCACCACCTTTTACACTCCGGTCGTTCGTGACGATCCCGCCTACCGAAAAGTCTTCGAAGACAGAACTCCGGTCATTGTGAACAGGATGATCGATGGCACCCCTTACGCCGTGCTGATACGCACCGTCGAGGATTACAGGGGAAAGAGGCTGGCACTCGTTGAGCTCCTGGTGGAGCGGTCTCAGACCCTCGCTGTCATCAATTATTATCGCAATCTCATGCTGACGGTGGGCTTCATCGGCATGCTCCTTTCTATAGGAGCGATCTATCTCATCAGTGCCTATTTCACTCGACCCATTGGCGAAATGGTGACTTTTGCACAGCAAATTTCCAAGGAAGAACAGGTCACTCCTCTCACCAGGTCCCCCGGAGGCGAACTCCGCGTGCTGGCGGAGGCGCTGGAAGAGATGCTCGTCTCCCTTTACAAATCCCGATTGAAAATCCAGGAATACACAGAAAACCTTGAGGAGATGGTGCACGCGCGCACGAGAGCGCTCCGGGAATCTGAAGAAAAGCACAGAACACTTGTGGAAAATGTACCCCTCGTGGTCTACAGGCTTTTGGGAGACGGCCAGACCATTTTCATCAATTATTACGTGGAAGAGGTCCTCGGTGTGAGCTTCAGGGACGTGTTGAGCAACCCCCACTTCTGGAAGGAAAAAGTCTGGATGGAGGACAGGCCCCGCGTGTGGCCTCTCATGGACCGCTGTCTTCAGGGAGGCGACGAATTCAAGGCCGAATACAGAATTCAGGACACCACGGGAAAGTTTGTTTTTGTCATGGATCGGGCCATTCCCGTTTTGGACGAGAAGGGCAATGTGGAAACGGTGGACGGTTATTTCATGGATGTGACGGACCGCCATTGCCTTCAAAAGCAAATCATTCAGACGGAAGAGCTGCGCACACTCAATGAAATCTCCGCGCGGCTAGCTCATGAAATCCGTAACCCTCTGGTGGCTGCGGGAGGATTTGCTCGCAGGCTGTTGAACGGTCTGTCCGAGGAAGATCCCAACAGGGAAAAAGTGCGGATCATCGTGCAGGAAGTGGCCCGGCTGGAAAAAATACTCGAAAAAACCATTGCTTATTTGAAGCCCTTCGAGATTCTTCTGGAAAGGCATTCCGTCAACGATTTGGTCGCCGGGAATCTGGAGGAATTGAAGGAACTTTTCGAGGAGAACCAGGTGGTTCCACACGCAAACCTGGCCGTGGGCCTTCCCCTGGTGTTACTGGACCCGGTTCTTTTCAAAAGCGCCCTGGAAAATATGCTGCAGGGAATGCTCTTTCTCTGCCAGCCTCAAAGCAAACTGCAAGTGCGCAGTTACAAGGGTGAAAACACCGTTCATTTGGAGGTTCTCATTCGAGGCACAGCCGTTTCCGACGACGATCTGGAACACTTCTTCTATCCCTTCACCGCTCAATCGGACCGAACTAAAAAGCTGGATCTGCCATTGGCCAAAATGATCATCCACAAGCACCAGGGTTTGGTGAGGTTTCGCAGAAGCGACAAGGATCAGCTGGTCCTGGACATCACCCTGCCCCAGTGAACCCTCAAAAAGACCACCCTGCAAGGTGTGTCTTTTTGAGAGCTGCTCTCAGTGCTTGAGGACATTTTCCCCCATTCGTTTCCAGAGATAAAAGGAAACCTCTTTGACGGTTTCGAGGACATGGCGAACACCGGAAGCCAGGCTGGACTCATTGGCCCCCTTGGCGATCTGGTATTCGACCAGTTCCGTTCCGTG
>SLCH01000072.1 GCA_007125915.1 Syntrophobacteraceae bacterium | reverse complement strand
CTCTATGGCAAAATCCCCGCAGAGGGTTTTGATGCCATTCAAGTCTCTGGAAAGCTCCAGGGTGAAATCCTTTTCACCTTCCACGAGAGAACGGATGGTTGCGGCATGAATGCCCGAAGAGGTTTTGGCAATCACCCAAAGGCCTGAAGCCAGGCCTTCCGGAGCCCCCTCCAGCGTTAAATCCTGGGGCTTGGACGATTTCACGCGGCCCGAAGCAAATTTTGCTCCCCCTGCCTTGGGCAGATAGTAGACATGCCCATGACTGCTTCCCGGAACATAATCGTAGATGGGTTGATCTTCGAAACTATGCGTGTCCACGCTGTTGATTCTTTGAAGACTGCCGCTGAAAACAGCATTTCCTTCACGGTCTCCCGAGTCTTTTGCCGGCAGAATGACTCTTGGGCCCTCTTTCATACTTCGAGCATCGGAGCGAACAGCCAGGTACAGTTCCTTCCCTGACAAGGGTGCGGTGCGCGACAATTGAACCCGATCGTACTCCAATGCCTCGATCCGCGCTGCCTGCCACGAACCTCCATCCAGCCAGGCCACCACTGCTCCGGCGCTCAGCTGATGATCTTCCTCGAGCACCGCCACCTCATCGCCCACAAGGCGCGGTGCCTGCATGAAATTGGGTTTGAGAAGGAGCCGGACCTCAGAAAAGAGCACCTTCGAAGGATACTCTGCAGGTTTGGCCTCACCCTGGACTTTTAACTCCTGTTCGCTCATTTCGGTGACCCTGACAGCGACCCCCACTATTTTGCTCCCCCCTTTGTCGATGAGAAGCACCCCCAGCGTTCCCACAGAAACACCTTCAATGGAGCCAGCCAGAGGAAAGGTGGCCGTCAAGGTGCTGTCGTCGTAGGTGAAGAGCTTTTGAGACTTGTTCCATTGTGCTGGCCGCAGCATGTTCATGCGAAAATCAACTTCCACATCTTCCAATGTTTCGAAGATGCAGGGTTTGCTTCCATCCTCGGGCTTGTTTTTGAAGGCAAATCCCTTTTCCACCAGTCCCCATTTGTCCCGCTTGGCGAGCAGAGCGATGGGAGTTTGTGCCGATGCGGGCGGGGACGGATGATGGCCAAGCATCTCCACCAGGCGACGGACATGATCCCACTGAGTGGCCGTTCTCAAGTGAGTTTCGTTGGCGTATGCATCCAGGTGCTCCCCCATCACATGCACGGCACGCGCAAAGGTGCGAAGAATTTCCCAGGCGTGATCACGCCGCTCCGATTTGTATTGTTCCAGCCAGCGTGCCTGTTGACTGGCTGAGGTTTCCTGACCTGCAGGGGGGCCCGCGTCCAGTGCCTTCCAAGGGTTATTCCCTTCACTGTCTGTGAAGCTCTCAACCATTGCAAGGCGCAACATCTCCAGAAACGTGACCGCATTGCCGTCCACATAGCGGAAACGGTCGAGGCCTGAGCGATTCCATCGAGTCAGATCCTTTTTCTTGCTGAGTTCACTCATCCTCGCTGCCCTCCATGGATCACAATCCTGAGGTAGCCCAGTCCCGGCTCTGCTGGATCGTTTTCGCAGACGGCGACTTCGATTCCCTCAAGAATGATGTGGCCGCCTTCCGACTGATCCGCATAACGCTTGTCCACCCGCCTGAAACGATTGAGGCAGACGGCCTCCACTCCCTCCAGAGCCATGACCGTCTCCATGAGGTCACTGGCGTGGAGATCCTCTCCGAACTTCAGGCGCCCCGGTTCAAAAAAACCTCCCAATCCCGTTCCGAGGGCATCCAAAACCGCCCTTCGAATTTCTGACTGAAAGTAATTCTCCGCCGCTTTCAGGGATAAAGAAATCTGAATTCCCACCCTTTTGGCATCCTGCAGATAGACCTCCTGGGCTGCCATACGGAAGGCATCCAGATAGGGCCTGAGAACCGTGCGTGGCGCGGGCCCGGCCGACCAGTTCACGGGAAAAATTTCCCTTTTTTCGTTGAAGTCATCAATGTCTTTACGAAGGTTTTCCAGCATTTCGCTCCCCCCGAGGGCATCCGCTGTCAGAGGATCCTCGAGGAGCATATTGCTGGTGAGGATCACGGCCACGTTGATGGTCGTCCAGGATCCGCTCCAAACACTTGAAGCGTGTGCCCGAAGCACGAGAGGGTGTTCTTCCATGCGCACCGCATGATCCTGAGCGGTGACCATTCGTCGCTGAGTGCCGATGGCCCGGGGTCCTGCAGCGCGTGCGGCCTCCATGGCATGGGGATACATGGACCAGTAGCGGTGAAGGGCATGTTGACGGGCACGAAGGACAAAGTTTGGTGTATTGTCGAGAAAGTGCTGGACTGCGTTCAAGGCTTCCATTTCCGCCTCTTTGGGGTTTTCCAGAAAGGCTTGCAGCTGTATCTGCTGCTCAGGGCTCAGATGGGCGGACAGGGCTGCTTGGTAGTCGCTCAAAAAACTCTGCAAAGGGGGATGGAAGTCCTGGAGGCGGTCCCGCATGCGATCGGTGGTTTCACCGAGGGGGGGCCTTGCTCTGGGAATGCCCGATTCAGCATCGGCCATGGCCACAGCATCGTAGCCGATCATGGAAAGAAGACGCCGGACCGATTGGGGCCTGCGCGCTTCCTGAAGGAAGGCTTCCGCCTGTATCCGGTCCAGCATATCGGACAGCTGGTCCAGCACCACCGAAAGGGTTTCCACAAGGACCACTTCCATATCGGCGGGGGTCCATCGACGCCGTTCAGGAAAACGGGCTGCCAACTCTTCCAGCATGAAGAGCCGGAAACCGTCATAATCTCTCAAAAGCCAGTCAAAGTCGTCTCCCACGGGAGGCAGGCGCTGCGGCAACTGGATCTCACGGAGTCCACAATCGGGACATCCTTCCCTGAAGATCAATTTGGGAACCGGATTCTCTGCCATGCCAAGGTTTCCTCGCCCATCGGGCGTTATCATTTTCAAGGTTTCAAAAGGGACTCAGGATCTCGTAGCCTCTGCCCCAGGGATGAAGCCATTTCATCCTCACCAAATCCCGGCGCGTCTCAACCTTCCAGGGAAAAACGAAGCTTCTCCGTGTGATTGATGGTGGCCAGCCTGTAGGCGATGGTGATGAGCAGGGTCGCCCCAGATCCTTCCACCCTGACCTCCAGACTGCTGGGGTCCACCTCACCGGTGAGAGCATCACTGAGGGACGCCAGCAATCGCTTTTTGGTCACTTCCCAGAGGGCGGGATTGTTGGGTTCGAAGACCAGTGCTCGCAGACCAACGCCAAACTCCGGGCGGAACCAGCGTTCTCCCGGAGCGGTGAAAAGAACCTGCTCAATACGTTCGCGCACATGCTCTCTTCGATTGCTGGTGACAGCACCAGCTTCACCCACTGCGAAAGGAAACTTCATGAAGTCCGGATTATTGAGTCTGGAAGCCACGGAAAAGCCCTCTCATCATTGTGCCTTGCTCTTCATGGTCATGGCTGCAGGGGTCAGAGGGGGAACGGGAGGCCCTGAAGGAGAACCCGGCACTGAACAAATGTGCGTGTGACTCCCATAGAGGCCCATGAAGGTCTGAGCCTTGAGAAGCGGTTCCCCCCCCTGCCCTCCGACATTGACCTGTTCTCCCTGAAGGGTGATGGTTGTCCCCCTGACCGTAATGCCTGAGGCCGTCATTTCCACTTTGTGACCATTGGAGTCCTCGAGTTCTGTGCCTGAGGAGCTCATGGTCAGAGTATTGCCGCTGCTGTCCTCCAGGGTGACTCTGTTCGACTGGGAATCGAGGGTGAGCTTGGCGCCGGCACCATCGTTGACCTCCACCGTCCCCTGTGCATCGATGGTCAGTTCCGCTCCAACAGGATGAGCCAGCCGGAACCGTTCCTCGCCACTTTTGTCGTCAAATTGGAGCACATGTCCTGAAGGGGTGCGAATGAGACGCGTGGTTGGTTCCTCAAGAGCCCCTTCCTCGGGCGTGTCCGAGGCCTGCTGCCAGAAAACTCCGACCCATATGGGATGGTCCACATTGCCTTCTTCAAACTCCACCCAAACCTGCGCATTCACTTGGGGAATCATGAAAAGCCCCTGGTTGGGCATGCCCCCGAAGGGCAGACATGGCAATGCCCAGCCCGTATCCTGATCCCCAAGGACGGAGGGAACTCTCAGCTTGAGACGACCGCGAGTTTCGGGATCACGGTTGTCCACCACAAAACCCCGGTATTTGCCGTAGTAGCGATTCTGCAGCTGATGCGCCAACTGCATGAGGTGCTGGTCCATCAGAGTATCCCCGCCAAGGGGTTTTGGAATTCGCCCAGATCATCTCCATAGGCGTTTCTCAGGAGACGAAATTCAGCACGGTAACCGTTCCCATCAAACCGATGGGTGACCCCTTCCACATAGTAAGTGCCGCTGTACCGCTCCCCGATTCCATCAACACCAACCGGCTCCCCTGTGAGGAGCACGTGGCCGTAGACGCTTCCATCCAACTCCCCTTGCACTTTAATCTTCATGGATTGCTCGTTGGCCATTTGCTGAGCCATGGCTCGCATCTGCACGTCATCGCTCACACCTCTTCGGTGAGGACGCCACACAAAATCGTTGAGTCCCGAATGGCTGCTGTGGACCGCATCCCTCCCAAGAACGCGAAGATTGGGTTCAACCTCTTCCACAGGTGAATCCGTCCCCATCTCCGCAGCCACCTGGTAGGCGACCCGGTCGGGCATGTGCCCGTCATCCTGAATGCTGAACGATATGCAATTGGTGTCCGGGCCCGCATAAACGAGAATGGTCGGCTGCGCTTCCGCGTCCAGCCGCATTTCTCCAAAGTACATTCTTCCTTCACGAAAGATGACTTCATAGCCATTGGCCAGAGCACGCCCTTGAAGAAAGCGAATGTCCGTTGTGTTCTGGTTGAGATCCCGAACGGTTTGCCCCGCTCCCGGTGTGCCGAGCATGAGAAGACCGTGGCGCTGAGCAATGGCAAGAGCAATCTGCCCGTCCGTTGTGGGAACGTCTTCACCCCATCTTTCATTGACATGAAGACGATCCAGAGCCAGTGAATGGTCCTGGCACATGACCGTCACACGTGCTGAACCTTTCTCGGGCGGGAATTCCACTTTCATCTCGCGAATGTAACCACGCATGACCTCCTGAGATTCGTCCCCAAACAGGGCTTCTATTTTCACGGACACCCAGGGTCTGAAACGGCTGTCATCCTGAATGGTCCAGGTTCCGTCCTCCAGGCGTCGTGTTTCAAAAACGAGGGTCCCTGTGGTCCACCTGCGAAGATCCATTTCCACAACCACCTGCAGGAGTGACGAATACAGGTCTTCTATCTCCTCGCCATCCAGTTGAATCACGCATTCCGCAGGTTGGCGCCTTTTTTCACTGAAAAGATCCAGCAGTCCCATGGACAATGAACCTTTTTATTCTTTGATTTTTGGAATGAGGATCGCCTGTCCCGCCATGTCAGGGCCGAGCATGAGAGGCCCGAAAATGAACTGGGGATTGGCATCCACAATGCGCCACCACAGACGGTCATCGTTGTAGTAGTGGCGTGCCAGAAGGTCCAGCCTGTCAGTGGCCTGAACTTCATGTTCCAAAACACCCGTGGCTTCGCTCACACTTCGGGCTTTGACACCGGAAAAAACCTCGAAGCCATCCTCTGAAACCTCGAAAAAACCTGCTTCCCCGTACCGGGATTTTTTTGTCAGCATTGTCCCTTTCCTCTCCTCGACTCAAACTCCGGGGCCATTGTCTCCACCCCTCCCCGTCCGTCCCACGTTGCCTTCAGAAGGAAACGCCAAAAGATGTGGCAAAAGACCCGGAAAATCCGGTGGCCAGATTCATGGCCGCCCCCACCATCTGGCGTATCTTTTCCACCTGGTAAAATGGATTGTTGCCTTCAATGACCTGAAAACTCAGGTTTACCCTGGCACGGTAAGGTCTCAGGGTCGGCAGATGGGCCGTTTCCTCCACCTGGACGCTTTTGAGAAACACGGGAAGGATATGGGTTCCCCACACCAGGAGGAGCACCGAGGGATGCTCATCCCGCTGGAATGCTTTTTTTCCGCCAAAACCCAGACTTGAAAGCATCTGAACCCCTCCTGGCCCCTGGGATTTGGGTTCCACCATGCAGCGCAGGGTGTCCAGTTCAGGTTCAATGCCGAACTCCCTCGCAATGGCATGCCCCGGCAAATTGGAATCTGCCATGCGATCCGTGGCATCCAGGAGAATGTCGAGACTGAACTGCTCGGGCTCTACGGTCACTCCCTGGGCCACCCGCGGGGTTTCGGTGGGGAGAGTGAAGTCGTATCCCCCTCGAGTGCCCGGCGCACTCCCCATCACGATCTGAATGGTCCGAGTTCGGGAGAGGGTTTCGGGATTGAACTCAAACTGAAGCACCAGGGAGGGCAAAGACAGTCCATATTCTATGAGAATTCCGCGGGTCAGGCTAATCATGTTCCGCTCCCTGTCTTGCCATGGAACGAATTTGGCGGTGAATGGCCCCGGCAATGCGCCGGGCAATGACCTTGTCTGTATCGCCCCCCGTGAAGTTTACGGGGGGCACCGTCATGGAGGACAGTTCCAGGGAGTGCGCCAGAGGCATTCGGGAAAGCTCGCGGGCCATTTCTCTGGCGATGGCCTCTGCACGCCTCTCAAAGCCCGAAGGCAGCTGCAAATTCAGGGCATGAATTTCTATCTCCGCCTGTGAACTCATGGCCTCTCTCCGGAACATTGAACAAAGGAAGGCAGGTGAGCTGCCAGGGGTCCCAGTTCATTTCGAGAAAGCTGGGGCCTGTCCTTGGCCAATTCGCGGTAAACAGCCGTGGCAATGTGGCCCATGGAGATGCAACGTCCATCCTCGGCGGCCAGATAGGCCGCATGGAGAGCCGCGTTCTTGATATTGCCACCCGTGAGATTGACCGAACGTGCGAGAAGGTCCAGTTCAACACCCTCCCCCAGAGGCGCACGGGGTGGAATCATGAGAGCCCAAAGCCTGGCCCTGGCGGCCTCATCGGGACGAGGAAATTCCACAACCATCTGAAAGCGCCGGGAAAAAGCCTTGTCGATCTGGTTTCTCAGATTGGTGGTCAAAATGCAGGGTCCATCATGATCTTCAATGCGAGCCAGCAGATAGCTGACTTCCATGTTGGCGTAACGGTCACGAGCCTCCTTGATTTCACCCCGCTTGCTCATGAGTGCATCCACTTCGTCGAACTGCAGAATCATCTTGCGGCCGTGAGCTGCATCGAAAAGCCGCCCAAGGTTCTTTTCCGTCTCCCCGATGTATTTGCTGACCAGACGGGCCAGATCAACCCGAAAAAGGGGCCAGCCGAGCTCCGTGGCCATGACGCAGGCAGCAAAGGTTTTGCCTGTTCCCGATGGGCCGCTGAAAAGAGCCACGGGTCCTCCAACGGTCTTTCCTCCCCATTCATGGACAACAATGTGGCGGTGCTTCAGCCAGAGTAGGTACTCGCGCAACATGATTTCCCGGTCTGGAGGCAGAACCAGTTCATTCCAGAAGGCTTGCTCCTTCACACGGGTGGCTCCGGGAGGAGTCAACATGGTTTCAGGCCAGCCCATGAGCTTTGCCACAGCGCCCCTCGCAGGCCGAAGGGGTGCGAAAGCCCCTTCCCCTTCCACTTCAATCAAATTGCGCCTTTCCAGTTCACCATGGACACCGGCCAATGCCTGCAGCGCGCGGACTTCCTGATCATCCAGCGCGAGCAGGATTTGCAGGAAAGCCGAGGTGACATAGGGTTGATTGTTTCCCGGCTGCAGTTCCTGATAGTGCCATGCAACAGCGGGTTTAGCTTCGGTGGCAAAGATGCAGGCCAGCACGTCCAATCCCAGGAAAGACAAGTCTTCCGTGGGGAGCCGCATCCAGGGACTGTTTTCCCCGCGACGCAGAACTTCCACCTGGTGCTGCAGCCGGCGCAGCCGGGCGATCAGTTCGGTCTCGGGCTCCTTACCCGATCTGGATGCGGCCAGGCACTGCGCAAGGACCTCGATCCGTTCCCATTCACAATGAATTCCCACAGAGGAGAAAGACTCAAGAGCTAAAGTCATTTTTCTTACGAAATCCTGTAAAGGCTGATGAGAAGAGGGTTGCTGCGCAAGGTCACCACGGGCCCTCCTTCCATGAGGCTTAAACGGCGCCTCGCATAAAGGAGCCCCTGGGCAGCATTCTGACCATGCGGAATGGTCACGGGAAGGGCGATCTCCAGGGGAAAAGTTCCCGGCACGGCAGGCGGCACCTTTTCAGGGTCAATGACGGTTGAAAAAGGAAATGCGGAAACAGGGGCACCCGCTTCCCTCCATCCGTCGCGATCCCAGACCTCCCACATGAGCTGCACTTCATCCCCCGGATCTCCTGCCAGCCAGACACGAGGCGTGAAGGCGGCAAATTCGGACCCCTCCACATCAAAAGCTAAAGTGTGAGCGCATTCGCCCTCATAAACCCAGCAGAGGGCGGGATTCCATTGAGGATTTTCAATATTCACAAGGGTGAAGGGAACCCTTGGAAGAGAGAAAGTCCCGGAGAAGGCAGCGTATCGACCGGTGAAAGCGCCGCGAGCCTCTTTGCCCAGGGCACCAACCAGAGGGGGCTCCAACCTGGATCTGGATGGCACAATGACTGCCAGGGCCATCTCATAGATGACCGACGGCCGATAAGTGGTGTCCCCCTGAGTGGACCAGATTTGATTGATCTGTTCATCAGTGGCCGGGCTGAAAACCACCTGCAGAACCACCTGTTCTCCATTGACACTCACCGCCTCCAGAACGGGAGCCTCCCGAAAAATGCGAAGCACTTCGCCCAGTATTCTCAAATCATTCTCACCGGCGGGAACTCCATCGTCGTCGATCCCAAAAGCGCTGATCATACAAAAAAGTCTCAGCCGCCAGGGATCATTGGGATGGGAGACACTGTCAAAACCGCCAGGTTCCAACCGGTAAAAAAAGAGGTTGAGCCTGTGTTCTTCACTGTTCCCGGGAACGTCTGCAGGGGCACCAATTCGCACACCAATGTTGTTCGCCGCCGCATTGACACCGTTTCGAACAAACTGAGCGATGGCAGAGCAAACAATCGACAGTGAAGACTCGGGCAACGCCATCTAGAGACTCCTCAGAAAGGTTCTGCTCGCCAAATCCTCGCCATGCCCTCTATTGGGGCTTGTACTGCCCGACTCCCCCTGGCCCTGAACAATGACGTTGACCTGACCAATTCTCACCCGGGGCGCCCCAGGCTCCAGACTCTTGACATTCTGACGGGAAGGCTGCCAATTTTCCTCCCTGCCCGCAGAAAACGCCATGAACGTTTCCCCTTCCACTGGAAAGGTCAAGGCAACCTTTGTGGGGGGTCTTTCTTGGGAGGATTCCAGAGCAGGGGGGATTGTCTCAAGTTCAGCCCCGAACGGAAAGGGCCCCTTGTCAAAAAGCTTTTCCTCTTCGGGGAAAGTATTCTCTTGCAGAAAAGGAGTTCCTCCCCTTTCGGGCACTGAATTTTTTTGGGTTGAAGTTTGCTCCTCGGAAAAAGACAGGACATCCTCCTGCTTTGCCCGCACGGACAGCATCTCCCGCCTCCATGGCTCTTTCGCATTCACCGGTTCGCCGCTTTCCCTTGATGCCTGCTGGCCGACCCTTTTGTTTCCAGGATCAGCGGGGCTCTCTGATTCCGGCCTCAGGGATTTGCCCGTATCATGCCCTGAACTTGCCTCGAACCGTTCCTGGGAAATGGAAACCTCGTGCGCGGACTCCTTAAGAAATGG
>SLCH01000002.1 GCA_007125915.1 Syntrophobacteraceae bacterium | reverse complement strand
TTTCCCGCTCAATCAGCCCGGCTTTCGTAGAACTCCCGCCGCCACTTGAGAAAGGTTTCCTGCTGGATGGCCTCCCGCATTTCTCCCATGAGCCTGAGATAGTGGTGAAGGTTGTGAATGGTGTTGAGCCGGTATCCCAGAAGCTCCCGAGCCATGAAAAGGTGCCTCAGGTAGGCCTTGGAGAATTTTTGACAGGTGTAGCAGGTGCAATCCCTTTCGATGGGTTCGGGATCCCTGGTGTAGCGGCTGTTCTTGATCTGAATGCTTCCTCGCCGTGTGAAAAGCATGCCGTTTCTTGCATTGCGTGTGGGCATGACACAGTCAAACATGTCCACTCCAAGACGCACACCTTCCACGAGGTCTTCCGGTGTCCCCACCCCCATGAGGTAGCGCGGATGGGAGAATGGCATTTGAGGCAGAAGGTTCTCCATGACCTCCAGCATTTGCTCCTTGGGTTCCCCGACAGATAGGCTTCCCAGGGCGTACCCGTCAAATCCAATCTCCATGAGGCGTTCGAGACAGATCCTTCTCAGGTCCACATGAACACTGCCCTGTATGATCCCGAAAAGAGCCTGCAGGGGCGCGGTGTGCGCCTGCCGGCATCGCGCCGCCCATCGGACACTTCGCTCCATGGATTCGCGGGCGTAATCCCTGGTAACGGGAAAGGAGTTGCATTCGTCAAAACACATGGAAATGTCTGAACCCAGCATCATCTGAATTTCAGTGGCGGCCTCAGGACTGATCATGTGGCGCGACCCATCTATGTGGGACTGAAAAACCACTCCGCCCTCTTCGATCTTGCTGATTCGAGCGAGGCTGAAAACCTGGAATCCACCGCTGTCCGTGAGAATGGAACGATCCCAGCCCATGAAACGGTGGAGCCCCCCCAGTTGTCCCACCAGTTCCGCTCCGGGCCTGAGGTAGAGATGATAAGTGTTTCCCAGAATGATGCTGGCACCCAGTTCCTTCAGCTCTTCGGGTGAAACGCTTTTCACTGTGGCCAGTGTGCCCACGGGCATGAAGACGGGAGTTTCAACGGTGCTGTGTGCGGTCTTGAGTCGACCGCGCCGCGCGCCGCAGGAAGTGTCACGGGCAATGACCTCAAATTCCAAAGGGCTTTTTCCTTTCTGCAAACACGGGACCGTCCATCCTGCGGAGTTCAGGGGTCACACAATGAACATGGCGTCGCCGTAGCTGAAGAATCTATAACGATGAGAAACGGCTTTTTCATAGGCATTGAGGACTTTTTCCCGGCCCGCAAAGGCGGAGACGAGAAGGAGGAGGGAAGATTTGGGGAGATGGAAGTTTGTGATCATGGCGTCCACCACTTTGAAAACATAGCCGGGGTAGATGTAGTGATCACAGGGGCCGGAAAAGGCACGGCAATCAGCACCCATGGAAGCGACCCATTCGAGGGTCCTCACAACGGTTGTCCCCACGGCAATGACTCTTCTCCCCGAGTCCTTGGCCGCCTTGATCAATTGAGCCGTTTCCCCGGTCACTTCCACGTGTTCAGAATGCATGGTGTGCTGGCGAAAATCCCTTGTGCGAATGGGGGAAAAGGTTCCATACCCCACGTGAAGGGTCACCGCCGCCGTTTCCACTCCCATGGCGGACAAGCGTTGAAGCAGGGAAGAGGAGAAGTGCAGACCCGCTGTGGGGGCAGCCACGGCTCCGGGCCGACAGGCGTAAACTGTCTGGTAAGAGAGATGATCGTTCACCTGCTGCACGGAATCATTTCGCTGGATGTAAGGCGGCAGAGGCACTTCTCCGCAAGATTCCAAAAGCTCCAGCAGAGGTTTTTCCGGTGGAAACTGAAGCATGATTCTGCCATTTCCCTCCACCTTGCGCACCATCGCCTGAGTCCCATCCTCAAGATGAAGGATCATTCCCCCTTGTACGGGCTTGGAAGAACGGACCAAACACATGTGTCCTTGCCTCAGGGCATCCTCTTCGGACTTGTACGGATCCAGAACAAGGATTTCCACCCGGCCGCCTGTTGCCTTGAAGGCTTTGAGACGGGCAGGAACCACTCTGGTGTTGTTGACCACCAGGAGATCCCCAGGAAGAAGGAATGTGGTGATTTCTTCAAAGTGGCGGTGGGCGGTTTTTCCCGTCCTGCGGTCCAGAACCAGCAAGCGCGACTTTTCGCGGAACTCGGCAGGAACCTGGGCGATCAGTTCTTCGGGCAGCCCATAGTCATAAGCCGTCAGGTCATAGAGGAAATCTTCATCCGCCTGCATGACGACGTCCCCAATAAACCAATAAAAGGCCAAGGAGCATCAAAGCTCCCCCTATGAAACGCAGCTGCTCGGTGGGAAGCCCACTGAGCATGAGAAGCCATTTTTTCAAACGATCGGGAAATGCAAAATAAGGAAGACCTTCGAGAAAGCAGATCAAACCTATCACTGTCAAAAGGTACCCCAGCCCCATGATTCCGTCCCTTCAAAAATATTCTTGCAACAACGCTCAAATGCCCTAACATATTTTATTTTGATTGCAAAGAAGTCTCGTG
>SLCH01000055.1 GCA_007125915.1 Syntrophobacteraceae bacterium | reverse complement strand
AGCGTTTCAGGCGGCCCTCCTGGTCCTCTTCACATCTTTCCTGGTATTCCTTTGGGGCTGCGGTCCCCAGGAGAAGCCTCAGAAGGTGGATCTGAGCAAGCGCGAACATTTGAGCATTGCCGAAGACAAGGATGTGGTGACCTATGCCTTTCTTCCCCAATACTCTCACACGGTTTCCTACGAACGCCAACACCTTCTTCTGGAATACCTTCGCCTGGAGACGGGACTCAATTTCAAACAGGTTTTTCCCAGCAATTTCGACGATCACATTCAAATGGTCGGACGGGGAAAGATCGACATCTCCTACACCAATCCCGTCATCTACATAAAGCTGGCCCATCGCTTTCATTCATCTGCCTTTGCCCAGGCCGTTGAAGTGTATGGTCGTGAAAGATTTCGTGGTCAGATCATCACGCGAAGGGACAACGAGGCCATCCAAACCCTGGAAGACTGCAGGGGCAAGACCTGGATCGCCGTGGATCCCGGTTCTGCCGGAGGTTTCATCTACCCCTTGGGTCTCTTTGCAGAGCACGGACTGACAAGAGATGACTTTGCCGTCATCGATTTCGCCCCCGGGCCGGGCGGCCAGCAGGAAAAAGTCGTCCTGGCCGTATACGCCGGGAAGTATGACATCGGGTCCATTCGGGAAGGGACACTGCATGTTGTGGCCGACAAGGTGGACATCAGTCAGATCAAGGTTGTGGCCCAATCCCGTTTTTACCCCGGTTGGGTTTTTTCCTCCCGGCATGGATTGGATGAAGAAATCCGGAAAAAGGTGCAAGAGGCCATGGTCAGGCTTGATTACGACAATCCCGACCACAAACGCATACTGGATGCAGCAGACGTTTTTGGCATCATCGCCGCCAGCGATGAGGATTTTGATTCGGTGAGAGAATTGGCAGAAAAGCTTGAAATCAGCCTGGATCCATGATCATCCCCTCATGACGCAAGACAAGGTCACCAGTTATTCTTCATGCAAGTGAATTTCAAAACAAAAATCTACGTGGGGCTCTTCTCCCTCCTTTTTCTTTTTGGCTCAGGAGCCTACTTGGCAGCCAGCAAAATCATGCGCGACGCGCTGCTGGAAGAAAACAGGACACGGGGGCACGTCATTGCCAGAAGCCTCGCTTCCCATGCCATCGAGCCCCTGCTCGCCATGGACTTTCTGCGTCTCAAGAATTTGGTCGACGATGCCGTTGCATCCAACAGGGATGTTTTTTACGCATTCATCACCAATGCGCGAGGGGAGGTTCTCGTCCATACTTTTTATGGAGGGTTCCCCATAGACCTTTTGGAGGTGAACCACCCTGCACCCTCTCAACCATACAGCAGGAAGCTCCTGGATACTGAGGAGGGCCTTGTGCATGATTACGCACTTGCCGTATCCATCGATGAAAAGCCTTTTGGGTATGTGCGGGTGGGACTCCTTCAGACGGGAGTGCAGCAGGCCATCAACAACTTGTCCCTGACCATGTTTCTGGCCACAGCCCTCTTTCTTCTCCTCTCAGGCCTGCTGGGAACGGCTCTTGTCCGCACGTTGGGAAAGCGGGTGGACTCACTGCACAGATCCATTGACCAGGTCCTGCGCGGGGATCTCAACGTGCAGACGGCCAGCCCCCTCGAGAAGAATTGCTGGGACATCACCCAATGTCACAATGAAGACTGTCCCGCCTACAACGAAAAAAACGTACGGTGCTGGTATGTGGCGGGCACGTTATGCCCTCAGTGTGTCGAAGGCAGATACAATAAGAAAATAGAAACCTGCACCTCCTGCCCCGTTTATAAATCCCACTCCGGGGATGAACTTCAGAAGGTGGCCGACGCCTTCGATTTCATGGTCCGCACTCTCAAGGGGCATCTCTCCGAACTCAAGGAGGCGGAATACACTCTCACCGCTCAACAGGACCTTCTCAAGACCATCCTCAATGCAACTCCCGACTTCGTCAGCCTTCAGGACCAAAACTTCAAGTACAAAGCGGTGAACAAGGCATTTTGCGACCTGGTTGGCAAGAAAGAGTCCGAAATCATCGGAAAAGATGATTTCAGCCTTTTCTCAACGAAGCGAGCGGAAGCCAACCGCCTGGAAGACCAGGAGCTGCTGCGGTCCGGTGAACCCCTTGTGAAAGAAGAAAAAATCAGAACGGGAAACACCAGCCGATGGATTCACCTGGTGAAACTCCCCGTGCTCGACAGCAACGGCGCCATCATCGGCATGCTGTGCAGCGGGCGGGACATCACCGACCTCAAGACTTTTCAGGATCAGCTCTATCAGGCCCAGAAAATGGAAACCATGGGCCAGATGACCGCAGGCATCGCCCACGAGATCAACACGCCCCTGGGCATCATTATGGGGTATGCCCAACTTCTGCTGGAAGACGCTCCGCCGGGCAGCAACCTGGAAAGCGACCTGAAAATCATCGAAAAGCAAACGCGCATTTGTCGAAAAATCGTGGCAGATCTTCTTAAATTCTCCAGACACACTGAATCCACTCTGGAGAGAATCAACGTGAACAGATCCGTTGAAGAGATCGTTTCCGTGGTTCAGCATACCTTCAGCCTGGAAAGAGTTCGAATCATTCAGAAACTGAATGCTGAGGTGCCCTTTATTGTGGGTGATGAAGAAAAGATCAGGCAGGCCTTGGTGAACCTTCTGAACAATGCTTTCGATGCCATCGGCTCAGACGGCGTCATCCTCGTCTCCACGGGCTGGAACGATCAGGAAAAAATGGTGAGCCTATCCGTTGCGGACACAGGCGATGGCATCCCCGAACACATGATCGGCAAAATTTTTGACCCATTTTTCACCACCAAAAGCGTGGGTAAAGGCACAGGCCTGGGCCTTTCGGTGACCTTTGGCATCGCCCGCGATCATGGGGGCAGGATCGACGTTCAGAGCCCTCTACCGCCCGAACTTCGCAATGTGATCCTTCTGGAAAGCGAGGGCCTGGAGGTTTCAAAGGGAACCCTTTTCACTCTCTTTCTGCCTTCGGAAAGGGATCACAAAAGCTCGTGACGCCCCTTTTTTCCCTTCACCTCTTTTCGACAGCTTCAAAGCAGGGGATGCAGAGAAATTTCTCATCAAAACGTCGAATGCGCGTCTCCATAGCCTGTTCACCACACACCTCGCACATATGGCTCGCCATGATGCGCGCCTTCTGCGGCGGGGGATCCGCTGGCTCCTTGAAGTGGAACAGTTCCGCCAAGGGAAGATCCAGTATCCATCGGGACACCTCCTGGCGCGCTTCCTCCACCTGTTTTTCCTCCGCTTCCGTCAGACCTTCCTCTCTCCTTTTCCTGTTAAGGTGCGAGAGCTTACGGCCCGCCTCTCCTTTGAAATTCTCACGGGTCACCAAACGGGCGGCTTTGCCGTCCCTCCTGCGGTAGAAAGTGAAAGCATTCTTCCCATAGTCTCTGTGGATCAGGTTTCCTTTGCCAAAAGTACAGCCCACTAGGCACTGAATGGCATCCACGCCGCACATGTCCGTCTCCACCACGGCCACTATTTCTTCGTCAGGGGACTTGCCCAGTTCCTCCAGAGCCCACTTGGCGGCACGGATGCCGATGGCGAGACCGGGGCACCAATGTCCGTGAAACTCTATGGTTTGCTCAATGAGCTCAGCATCTTTCGTCCTGGAATGCATTTTTCCTCCAAAACACCATCGTTCTGCCAGCATAGGCTGTTTTTCGGGCTCCCAAAAAAATTCCGAAACGATTGAATCCTGAAGGGCATGGCGGAAATTTTGCCACCGATGAAGCCGGCCTCAGGGAACCAATACCCAAGGAGGATCAGGATCCTATCTGGGAGAGGACCTCTCTTTTCAGCTCTTCCAGAAAGGCCTCCCTTGCCTCGGAGAGGGTTTGAACCCACCCGGAATCTCCCTCCAGGTTGGCACGAACAGCCCTGCCATGAACGTGAAACCTTTCTTTCAGGGCCTTGCACATCACTTCGGCCCTCTCTTTCTCCAGCGCGCGGAGGCGTTGCTGGTGATCGCACAGCGCACTTTCCACTCCGTCCAGCTTGACGCCGCACAAACGGGAGAGCACTTCCAGCAGTTTATCATTATCTCCAGGAAGCTCCAGGCGCTGGGCAGCTTCTTCAGCGAGGATTTTCTCCGGGCCACTTCCGGAAGGCGCTTCCAGACTGCTGAATTGCCGCTGGAACTGATCCAGACTTGCGAGCCCTTCCAGATATGC
Source organism: Syntrophobacteraceae bacterium (assembly GCA_007125915.1). GTDB lineage: Bacteria > Desulfobacterota > Syntrophobacteria > Syntrophobacterales > Syntrophobacteraceae > SLCH01. Next base: position 5,640 of record SLCH01000055.1, on the reverse strand, counting down.
ATGGAGCAGTCCGTTGACTTTTTCCCGAAACTCCCTGATCAGCTGCTCCTGTTTGTCCTCCCTGGAAAGGGTCATATCTCTGGTTTTTTCCAGCACCAGTTCGAGGGTGCTTTTTATTTCAGACATTTACCACCTCAGAATTTGCGGGCGCGAAGGATGTTGTAGACAAGCCAGAGCCCCATGACCCCGGAAATGACATACCCGATGATTCCGAAGGCGGGATAGCCGAATAACAGAGGCCTCACACCCGTGGTGATCACCATGGATGACCCGATGATCATGGCGGCGATGATGAGGGCGATGGTCACGCGGTTGGCAATGTTTTCCAGTGTATCTTGAAGCTCTTCGAGGTTTTTGTGCTGAAACTGGATGGTGAGTTCACCCCGTTCCACCTTGCCCACAATTCTCTGGAGACTCACGGGCACCTTTTTCTGCATGTTGTACATGCGACTCAAGCTGCGCCTGAAGTTCCTGAACAAATTCTCCGGCTTCCATCTCTCCAAGGCCAGCTTCTCCACAAAGGGCTCCGCTTCGGCCACCACGTTCAGGCCGGGATACAGCTGCCGAGCCGTTCCTTCAGCGGTCATCAATGTTTTGATCATGATGGCCATGTCCGAAGGAAGCCTTATGCGATGCTTTCTCAGGAGTTCCGTGATTTCAAAGAGAAGGTCACTGAGATTCACTTCTCCCAGGGGCACGTTGTGACAAGCATCAAGAATATCCAGGATTTCCCTTTGAAGAAGACGCTCATTGACAGCCTCCTCATGACTGCATATGCGCAAAAGAATTTCCAGGATTCCTTCACTGTCTCTTTCCACCACAGCCTTGAGAAAATCGGTCAATTCAAAACGGGTTTCCTTAGTGAGCCGCCCCACCGTGCCCCAATCGAGAAGACAAATCACCTTTTTATCAACGATAAAGATGTTTCCGGGATGAGGATCCGCGTGAAAAAAACCATCTTCAAGAATTTGCTTGATGGTCAACTGCAGTCCCCGTCTGGCAATGCTTTCCCGCTCATCCAGAGTTTGGGGCTCCAGATCCTTCAGCCGCACACCCTCGATGAGCTCCATGGTGATCATCTGCTCGGTGCAAAACTCGTCGAAAACCCTCGGGATTCTGATGTTTTCCATTTGGGAGAGATTCCCTTGAGAAATCTTCATATTCCGAGTCTCCCGACGGAAATCCAGCTCATACATGAGGTTTTTCTTAAATTCCTCCACCAACTCGGGGAGGTTGTAAATCTCGATGTTTTCCATGCGCTCATGGAGATTTCTGGCAAGGATGGACAGGATATAAAGGTCCGTGTCGATCTTTTTGAAAATCCCCGGCCGTTGTATTTTTACGGCAACCGCCTGCCTGCCTTCCTTGAGCACCGCACGATGCACCTGAGCCAGCGAAGCTCCTGCAACAGGTTTTTCTTCAAATATTTCAAAAATTTCCTCTATGGGTGCGGTGAGGTTTTTTTGCAAAACCTCCCGTATGTCCTCATAGGGCACCGCAGTCACTTCATCCTGCAGTTTCTGCAGCTCCAGAACGAGGGGCAGTGGAATGAGGTCGGGGCGAAGGCTCAAAACCTGCCCAAACTTGACAAAAGTAGGTCCCAGTTCCTCCAGGGTGTAGCGTATTCGCTGCCAGGTCGTCAGGTGCTCATGGGGGGTGTAAATCTTCTCCAGGAGAACTTTTCCCGGCATGTCGATCCGCTCCACAACATCATCGAAACCGTACTTGAAAAGGGTCTTGATGATGTCTTTGAAGCGTCCCAGATGGGAAATGGCTTTAATTTCCATGTGCGGCTGCCTTCGCCTGAGCCTGAGCCGTTTCCAGCATGGTGGTGCGCTTTTCCAAATTTTCCACCCTGTTCTTCAGTTCCTGAAATTCCTTTTTGCTGCTGATGTCCAGATCGTCCAGACCTTTCCGCAAGGATTCTGCCAAGTCTTGCTGAATGTCATCCCACTGCTTTTCACCGCTTTTGACCAGTTCCTCAGCCAGCTTTTCCGCTTCCTGGGAGGAAATTTTTCCCTGTTCCACCAGAGATTGGGTGGCTTCCTCAATCATCTTTTTGGTGACCACAGTTGCACCGAGACCAGCCAGCAAAGTCTTTTTAATCATCTCAAGCACTTTTTCATTCTCCTTTCTTTTCTGTTTCAGGCATATCACTTCAAAAACCAGATTATAAAGTATCATCTCCACATCCAGGACACAAACCGTTGCGCCTTTCCGTGAAACTGAAACACAGGGAGCTTTCGGCCAATGATTCCCTTCGCAAAAAAAATGAGATTATCCCTGTCCTCTTGACATTAACCCGCCGTTCAAGGTTAAGTCCTGACACAAGACTGCCCCATACAAGACTGAATGATCAGGGAAGGAATGGAAAGGCGTGATTCATGGTAGAATTTTGGCCCGGAAGCACCGCAGAGGGAAATTTTGAGCAGGTCCAGGCAGAGCTCGAAAATTTGAAGGAGCTTCCCTTTTTAACCTTGGATGAAGTGCCAAGACTACCTTCAGCGGTCAAATATTTTCTCATATGGATACTCGATAAAAAGGCCGTGACGAGCGAACACACAGCATCTTACTTCCAAGTGACCCAAAGTGAAGCCCAGCAACTCCTCGATGCGTTCAGTGATTTCCGGCTCCTGGAGCGATTGCCCATCTGCGGGGAACCCCGTTACGGAGTGCGCCTTGAACCCAGACGATTCAGGTTCTCCCGTCCCTTTCTTCGATCCCTGTTGGGCGCTTGATTCACCCTTCACCTTCGATGCTCGTTTCATCCACCCGCTGTGCCCTCCAAGGACTCACATCCATCCTTGCGCACCTTGGTTCCATTGTGACACCATCTCAACGTGACACCCGTCAGAAAACAATCTTTGGCGCCGTTCTGATCGGGCATCCACCACCTGAATGACCTTTTTTTTCTTCAAACTTAACATTAATCATTTTTCACTCCTTTGGCAAAGAAACGGTCAAAGCTCCCAGCCATAGAACCTTTGGCGCCCGGACAAATTTCATGGCGCACTGGCATGGCAGATCGCAGAACTCATGAAGAAGCGCGGTTTCCATTACCTGGATAAGCAGGACTGCGGCTCCATTCGCCTTTCGGGGAAGGACAAGGACTCGGGGCATTCACTGGTGGCGGTCATTGTCCAGGGGGACGATCACACCACGGTGATGACCTTTGAAGAGGAGTTCTACGAAGAGACCGCAGGCAAAAGGTTTCCGTGAGAGGGAAATGAAAGAAATTTTTGTTCAAAAACGCCGCTCATTACAGGGCTGGGGAGCGACCATAAAAGAGGAGTCGCCGGTGGCGGGGAAATAGATGGGACACGTCTTGATCTCTTCGCGTCCCCCTTCCCCGGATTTTCTTGCCCCCTGCGGGGGGCAGTTCCTCAAATGTGGGCAAACCAGAAGTCTTGCACCCGCTTGAAATTACGCACCACGTTTTCCTTTCCGGAAACCGCATCCCCGTGGCCGGGAAGAAGCAACTCCACATCATAGGTGGACAGTTTTCTGATACTCTCTTTGAGCACTCGGCCGCTGCCCCCGGGCAAATCGGTCCGCCCAAGGCCGTCTCGAAAGAGAACGTCTCCAGTGGCAAGAACTTTTTTCTGAGGCCAGTAAATGGATACGGAACCAGGCGAATGTCCCGGGGTGTGAATGATCTCCAGGCTCAGGTCCTTGAGTTGCAAATCCCCTTCCTCGAGAAAAAAAGTGGGTTCCCAGGATTCCATGCCTCCACCCGCTCCCGTGTGACGCCCCAGGCTCTTCAAGGTCTCCCAGTCGGTTCCATGAACGGCGAAGGGAATGCCCTTGTCCTTGAAAAGCTTGGCCCCCTCGATGTGGTCGGGATGAAAATGTGTGACCAGAACGAGGTCAATGTCTTCCATGGAGAGGGAAGCCTGGCCCAGGGCAACCTCCACGTGCTCAAAAAGTCGCAGATGCCCCGGGTCGATGAGCACACAAGATGAATCCCCCCTGATGAGATAAGTGTTGCAGTTGTTGGCGCTCATGGATCGCCAGAAAAAAGCGTGGACTCCATCAATGATTTTCATAAGCTGTTCCCTTCATACAGAAAAGCGGCCACAGGAAGAGTCAACATCACCGGCCCTCCTCCACTTTTCCAGTTTGGGGGTGAGAGAGGTCTCCAGACACCAGGTAGAGACCTCGTTCAGACCTGCTGAGTGTGCACGGTCATTCTTGAAAGGTTTTTTTACCAGATTTTTAAACCCATGGAAACCTTGGGACTTTTTTCGGGTATTTTGAAAACCTGGTTCAAAAAGGCAAAAAGCCGCCTTTTGGGGCGGCTTTTTGCGTGATAAATACGGTCAAACTTTTCGCGTGCAAACTTGGACCGATTGAGTCATACAACCAGAACTCAATGGGATTTTGGCACCATCACTCCATCCATCCAAGGGGGGTGGAGGATTGCCGGGCGCAACCTTTTGCCTTCCGACGATCATGCTCCCTGAACCGTTATTTTTCGGGGCTTGGCAGCTTCTGCTTTGGGCAGCACCAGTTTGAGAACTCCATCCTTCATGCTCGCTTCGATCTTGCTCTGATCAATCACATTGGAAAGAGTGAACTGCCTGTAGTAGTCACCCACCGTATACTCCCTCAGCAAAGCCGTTCCCTGAGATTCTTCGGCGGTCACCATGCCGCGAATGGTCAGCTGGTCGTTATTGACATCGATTTCCACGTCTTCCATGGGAACACCCGGCATGTCCGCCAGCAGCACCAGGGAACTTTCCTTTTCATAAATGTCCACTGCCGGGATAAAAAGGGGAACATTGCGCGTGCTCTCCGATTGAGTCTGGACTTCCTTTTTTTCCTGCAACTGCAAATCCTTGTCCGTCATGATCTACCTCCTGATTATTCCAGGGCGCCGCACGCCACTGACTTTATTCACCTCTTATTCCATCTTCACCGTTATCTTTCGGGGTTTGGCATGCTCAGCTTTGGGGAGGATCAGCTTGAGCACTCCATTTTTGAACTGAGCGGAGACCTTTTCCGAATTCACATCCGATGGCAAAGTCACGGCTTTGTGAAAGGTTCCCAGCTTTCGCTCCCGCCGGTGATAGGAAAGGCCCTCCTCCTCTTCGCCTTTTCGCTGGCCTCGAAGCGTCAAAGTATTTCCCTCTACCGCAATGTCCAGATCTTCACTTTTAATACCCGGCAACTCCGCTTCTACAAAGAAGGTGTCGGCTCCCTCGTAAATGTTCACAGCGGGGTACACGCCCGAGGAAATCCTTTGGCCCCCTTCCCCCATGAGGCCCGTGAACAGCCGGTCCATTTCCCTTCTCATCCTTTCCAGTTCCTGAAAAGGGTTGGAATAATCCAAAAATCTCGGATAGCGCACAATTGCCATTGTCCATACCTCCTTTCCACAAGTGGATACATCCTTCTCTCTTACGTGGAGCGTCAAAAACGCTTCACTCCATTAAACTTTCCACACTTTCAAATGGCTTTCTGAACCCACGTTTCAACCATGCTTCGGGTTGCAATCGCCTCCTTTGAAACAGAAATTTTGATTTGTCCAGAAGAGTTGACTTGCGAATCCTCCTTGCCATTGGCCTGAAATTAAGATTGAGGTGCTGAAGTGTCAATACACGCAAAAAAAAGTTTTCGTGTAAATTGATTTCATTTATT
>SLCH01000031.1 GCA_007125915.1 Syntrophobacteraceae bacterium | reverse complement strand
CATTGGCCCAGTCGATCCCTTCGCCTTTTTTCACGGAATCCCGCCTGCGCTCCAGAATCTTTTCCAGCTTGGAATGGACCTGGAACCCCCGGGGCACCTCCACAAGCCTTTGGGCGAGAAAACGGAGCTGCTCCTCTTCCACGGACGTTTCCACTGGGCCGGGCTCATACCTGGTCTCATAATCGTCCCAGACTTCATAAAAGGGGGACGCGGGCGGCGCGCAGGTGCCGTCGTGAGCCGACGCGAAAGCCTCATCCAGGCATCGCTCCACGTCTTTCACGATTTTTTCCGTGTCCTCGGAGGTCACGACGCCTTCCTCCACCAGCTTTTCCGAGTACATTTGATAGAGAAGGGGCCGCTCCCGAATGCGGTCATACATGCGGGGCTGAGTGAAGTAGGGTTCATCCCCTTCGTTGTGCCCGTAGCGCCGGTAGCAGACCACATCCACCACCACATCCTTGGCGAACTTCCGCCGGTAATCGAAAGCCAGCTGCATCACATGGAGGGCCGCTTGGGGATTTTCCCCGTGCACATGAAAGATGGGAACCATGAGCATCTTGGCCACATCGGTGGAATACCGCGTGGAACGGGCATCCTGGGGAAGGGTCGTGAACCCGATCTGGTTGTTGATGACCAGGTGAATGGTCCCCCCCGTTCCGTAGCCCTCCAGCTGGGAGAGATTGAGGGTCTCCGCAACGACCCCCTGGCCCGCAAAAGCCGCGTCGCCGTGAATGAGCAGAGGCATCACCCGCATTCTTTCCTCGTCATTCAAAAGATCCTGGCGCGCCCGGACCATGCCTTCCACCACGGGATTCACCGCTTCCAGGTGGCTGGGGTTGGTGGCCAGGACCATTCTCAGGGTGCCTCCCGACAGGGTCGGCACATCGGCCATGAAGCCCTTGTGGTACTTCACGTCACCGCTTCCCACCAGTGACTCGGGGTCGTAGTTGTCTTCAAATTCACAGAAGATGTGTTCGTAGAGCTTGTGCAGCACGTTCACCAGGACGTTGAGCCGCCCCCGATGGGCCATGCCAAGGATCACTTCCTGAATCCCCTCCCGGGCCGCCCTCTGCACCAGGCCATCGAGCATGGCCACCACCACTTCCGCCCCCTCCAGGGAAAATCTTTTCTGGCCCAAGTATTTCTTGTGAAGATAATTTTCAAAGATGGTGGCCTGGGTGAGCTTATGAAGAATTCTGAGCTTTGACTCTTCAGGGAGATCGGGCTCATTGCGGCTGAGTTCCATGCGCTCCTGAAGCCAGTGGCGCTCATGAGGATCCTGCAGGTGCATGTATTCCACCCCCACGGACCTGCAGTAGGTATCCCGAAGGTGGGCGATGATCTCTTTCAGGGGCACTTCTTCCGTAACGGATCTGTGGCGGGCGATGAAAGGCCGGTCCAGGTCTTCCTGCGAAAGCCCCACCGCTTCCAGGCTCAGAAGGGGGTGGTCCATGGGGCAGCTCACGAGGGGATCGAGGCACGCCAGGAGGTGGCCCAGGTCCCGGTACCGGTGTATGAGTTCTTCCACGCGGGCCTGGAGCAGCACCTGGTCCCGGGCGCAGACCCCGGGCAGTTCCCCCTGGGGGCCGTTTCCCAGTTCAAATCCTTGAAAGAAAAGCTGCCATTCCCTGCTCACGGAGCGGGAATCTTTTTTCCAGGAGTCGTAGTTTTTGACAAAAACATCGGCATTGAAGGCAAGAGACAGGTCCATCATGGGTGAAAGGCCTTTCGTGCGCCCCGCTGCTTCACCCGAAAAAAGGGAAGCATCAGGACTCAACCCAGTCCATGCGCAGGCGAATCCACCTTTCAGAGCATCCACGGAGAACGTGGCGGCTGCATGAAGACTGGACCGGGAGGTTGTGTGAAGAAGTGTTGTCAGGTCAATGAAAACAATCTAGGAAAAGCTGTGGAACTGTCAACCTCCAAATTGGCCTGCCTCAAAAAGCACCCTTATTCCAAAGACGCAGTTTTGCTGGAATAAAATGGGTTTTGAGTGCATCCCGATCTTGCCAAGGCTCTCCCGTGCGGTTAGCCTTACAGGTCAGCGTGGAGAGGGAACTGCTGATGGAAAATCTGCCGAAAACTGCCAAAGGAGAAAATATCCATGATAAAAGCTCTGCTTGTTGTCTTCGCATCCCTTTACCTGTGGGTGGGAAGCACTCCCCTTCTTACGGGCAAGGAAAATGTTCACCCTTTCAACGATGGACATTTTCAGGTGGAGGTGGGCGATATCATCTATGTGTGCGAAGAAGGAGAAGCCAGCCCCTTTCAAATACTGTCCACAACAGAGGGAAAATGCGGCTGTGGCAGAGATCTGGTGCCGGTTCAAGTGACTCAGGTGGTTCAAGGTGCCGCTCATGTGCAGCTCAATGACGGAGACGTTCAGTTTTCCACGGTGGGGAAATACATTTGCGGGTGCAATGGAGAGTGCCCCTGCCAGGCCATCAGCCAGGCCCCCGCTCCCTGCCCCTGCGACCCGGACAGGGACATGCAGCCCGTGAACATCTGGTAGCAGGATCAAGTGAGGTACGGATG
>SLCH01000011.1 GCA_007125915.1 Syntrophobacteraceae bacterium | reverse complement strand
TGCTCGGGTTGATGCTTTTTGGTGTTTGCTGGTTGTTAGTCATCTCTCCATCCAGCACTTTGCTCTCACGCCCCCGCCCTTCTGGGGCAAGATTCAGCAGACGGCCCAGATCTGCTTCACCTGAGTCTCCATTGAACTTGTCACCTCGCGAAAATGCACTCACATCAGAATCCATAAGCGAATTCTGAGGCAAATTTTGCCTACCGGGCAGATTCCTCATGTCTTTGGGAGTGAGTGCGGCCTTTTCCTCCCACAGAAGCTCCGCACCCTCCGAGGTGCCCCCCCTACCCAAGGCTCTTTGTCCATGAGCATCCACCTTCACGTGCCCGGAAACCCTGGCATCTTCGAGTGTGTCCCAGTCTGTTGCAGGGTGCTGCCCCCGAATTTCCAATTTTTTTGACGGCAAAGGGACCGTGGCGGCCCCGCCCGCATCCCTCTCCGCCAGAGACTGGCTGGAAAAGGTTTTTGGCGAAACTTCCTGAGGATATGCACTCCTTTGATTCTTTTCGCCCTTATCCTTCCCCATGAAAGAAGGGATCATCTTGTCTATCCTTGGGGCGGAGTTCTCCAGGGAGAGGGTCCCGTTATTTTCCTGGGATTCACTCTTGGTTCCCGAAAATCTCTTCCACCCGCCGGCAACCCCGGTGCCTGAAGAATCCCCTGTTGGCGCGTGAGGTGCCAGGCGGCTGGCAGCTTGCGAAAGCAGATCACGAACACCGGCCACATCATTGGAAGGAGCAACAGAGATATGGCGGACCGCATCGTCCACGACCCCCTTTTGCCCGGGAATACTGATGGCACCAAGGAGTTCGCGAACCAAATTCCCCGAAACCCTTCCACCTTCCTTCAACCCCCTTGGTGTATAATCTTCACGTCCGAGAAGCCCGTGCAAGTCTCGAAGGCTCAAGGTTCCCTCACCGTTTTTCAGGCTCATGGCCGCCTTGCGTGTGTCCGCATGCACTTCAAGGCGGGCAAGAAACGCTTCAACCAAAGGAAGGTTTTCAATGCGGATGCTTCCAGGTATCTCATCCCCTTCCAAAAACTCTGACTCGGATTTGGTCTCATGGGGCAACTGGCCAGCCAATTCGGTCTCGAACGATCCAGCCTGAAGGTTTTCAGTGATTTCCTGCCTGGCACCGGTCAGGAAACTCATCATCAGGTGGGCTGCAAGGAGTTGACTTCCCATTGTCGTTTACCCTGTCTTTGATTTTATTTGGATTCGTTCACTCTTTACAAAGAGCTTATACAAATTAAGTGCCAGCTCTAACTTTGTCTTTTTGTGATTAAATTTCAAAGCCTTGAATCACGAGAGAAGGGCAGGAAAAGCTGCTGAGATGTTCCGAGGGGAAAAATTTTCTTCTGTGCTCGGCAGAAAGATCTTTCCATTGGAAGGAAACTGGGGGAAGGAAAATGGGAACCAGCCTTTTGAGCTCACACGCCCCCGGCATCCTCACTCAAAGGCAGGAGGCGAAGCTCAGCACGGGGAATGGGATGAGTCCCTTTGAAACACTCCATGAGGAATCGCCTTCCAATGGCAATTCTCATGGCAATCCCTAATGATCACGCAATTCATAATGGACGGTCATGAAGCAAGAAAGGGGGAAGGACCGGTCAGGCCGGGGCAGCTGGAAGCCTCATGGGGCGCTCAACACCTGTGAAATTCTGGCAGCTTTCTGGGTGCTCATGGAGGCCAGAATACTTGCGGCCACTTCCGTGTTCATGGTGGCGATGATGTTCACCACCAGCTGTTCTTCCATATTTTCCAGAAGCTGGGCAGCCTCCCTGGGTTTCATGCTTTCGTATATCCTCACAAGAGATCGGATTCTGGCGTTCCGCTGGGAACTCCTCTCTGCATGAAATTCCTGGATCTCCTTTTGGATGGCGGACAGCGCTTCAAATTTCTGCTGAACATCTTCTTCCATTTTCTTCAGCAGTTCCTCTTTCTGTTGAAGCTCCCTTTCCCGGTGCCTCAGTTCCGATTCGCGTCTCTCCAGCATCTTCAACTGGCTGCTGTAAGACAAGGAATGGGACGACGACGCGAGAAGGCTGTGCCTTTCACGGCCATCTCCATTCACCGGGAAGGTCATCGAATCTTCCGGTGCCTGGTCTTTCTGATTTTCTGCCATGACTTCGGTTGTGCCGAGCCAGGCTGCATGCATGTCCTTGATGTGAGAGAGAAAACCCAGGGCTGCCACACCTTTGAAGAGCAGTATTCCCAAGATGGCCACCAGCAGGAAATTGATGGACCGTTTCCAGCCACGGCCTTTTTTCTGTTTCTTCTTTTCATTGGATTTCATCGTCTTTCACCTGATTTCTCTGCGGAGAGTGGCCATTTCATCCAAGATTTTCTGATCCCTCTGAGCACATCCAGACTTGAATGCGTTCAGGTCTTTCTCTTGAAGGATTTCCAGCATTTTGACTTTTTTTTCGCACTCAAGAAGGTGGACTATTCGCTCATCCAATTCCTTGGCCTTTTGAGCGGCCCTGAGATCCGCCCGATCCAGTTCCCTTTCCAGAGAGAGAAGATAATCCCTTGACAGCAGATGCTGGTTCACCGTGATTCCCTTCGACTGGTCCCGCCGCCACGTCTCCTGCCAGAGAATGATTTTCTTTCCCAGTTCCTTTTGGGCACTCAAAGCCTGGTCATGGCTTTGCCTGGCACGTGCCAGTTCCAGCTGAGCCTGCTTCAGCTCATAGCGTCTTTGTTTCAGCAGGGCGGAAAATCTAAAATGAAAACCCATGGCCACCGCTACGCAAAGAGAGATTCTAGATTTCTTTGAGCCATTTCAATGGTGCAGCGCTCCCCAACACCTTGCCGAAGATATGCGTTGAGCTGGTCGATGTGATTCACCGCCTCATCGGTTTTGCTGTCCAGACCGGGTGAGTAGGCACCAATTTGGATCATGTCCTCCACTTCGTGGTAGCGCGAGAGCATCTGCACAAACCTGGCCACCCTATCCCTCTGTACTTCCGTGAGAAGACGCCCGCTGAGACGGCTCACGCTGCTCAAAACGTCGATGGCCGGATAGTGGTGCTTGTGGGTCAGCTTTCGGTCCAGCACAACGTGGCCATCCAGGATGGAGCGAACACTGTCCGCAATGGGGTCCTCCATGTCCCCGCCCTCCACCAGCACCGTATAGATGCCCGTGATGGATGCTTCAGGAAAGTTTCCCGCACGCTCGAGCAACTGCGGCAACTGGGCGAAGACCCCTGGCGTGTATCCCTTGTTTGTGGGAGGCTCCCCTGCAGACAGGTACACTTCCCTTGCCGCCATGGCGAACCGTGTCACTGAATCCATCATGAACAGGACATCCCGCCCGCGATCCCGAAAATATTCAGCCACAGCGCAAGCCAGGTATGCACCACGCATGCGCACCGTAGCCGGCTGATCGGAAGTGGCGATGATGAGGACAGAGCGCGCCAAGCCTTCGGGTCCCAATTCGTGCGCGATAAACTCGTTCACTTCCCGTCCCCGTTCTCCAATGAGGGCGATCACATTCACATCGGCGGTGGTGTACTTGGCTATCATGCCCAGCAGCGTGGATTTGCCCACACCTGATCCCGAAAATATTCCCATGCGCTGCCCCTTGCCCACAGGCAAAAGGCCATTGATGCATCGAATCCCCACATCCAGTTGCTCCCCAATGAGAGGCCGGTCGAGGGAGTTGGTCATGATCCCGGCAAGAGGATAAGCCACTCCGCGCCCTAAGGGGCCTTTTCCATCAAGGGGTTGCCCCATTCCATCCAGAATCCTTCCCAGCAAAGCGTCGTTGACCTCCATATGGCTGGCTCGCCGGTGTGTTTCCACCAGATCTCCCGGCCCGATTCCTCTGAGGGGAGTCAAGGGACTCAGTTTCAACTGCTTTTTTCGAAATCCCACCACTTCTGCAAAAATGGGAGGATGATCATTTCCGGGTATGATCCTGCAGATCTCGCCCAAAGATGCTCTCAAGCCGGCCGCCTCAATGATATTTCCTGCGAGGTGAACCACTTTTCCGAACCTGCGGCGACAATCGAGGGACACCAGCGACTCAGGACCCGGCATGTTCTCAGGATGGTGCGCCATCATGGAGATCCGCCTTCGGTCTCTTGCATGATGGCATTGAAATGCTCCCCAATCATCTCCAGCTGACTCTTCACGGAATCATCGATGAGCTGAATGTCACTTTCGAAACGACAGCTTCCCGCCTGGAGTGCGGGATCCGGTTTCACTGAAAAGGTCTCTCCGCTGTTTGTGAGCCACCGTTCAAATTCCAGGTTGTTTTTGAGAAGTTCAAAGTCTTTTGGATTCACGCGAATCACCATGTTTTGATCTGCCTCCGCCTCCTGAAGAAGGCTTTCCATCATGCCGATGAGAATTCCTGGGTCCATGGAGATTTCCCGGTCTATGATTTTTCGGGCCACGGCGAGGGCTGTGGAAACAAACCAATCCCTGTAGTCGCGATGAATTTCCCCAGGAAGAGCCCTCAGGCCGGCAAACAGGACTTCAAGCTGCTCCTTCACAATGGACGCACTCTTCATGCCGTAGTCAAATCCATCCTTCTGCCCTTGCGCATAACCTTTTTCGTAGGCGGTCTTTTCAATTTCCTCGGCCCTGCGATCCGCTTCCTGAAGCTTCCGGCGAAGCGTCGCCTCCATCTCCTGGTGCGCAAAGTCCTCGACGGGCCTGTCCTGGTGCAGGACTTCATTCCCCTCAGGTTCCGAGGGTGCGGAGCAGTCAGTGGAACAGTGAGGGAAAGAATGCATCTCGTAGAAATCGTAACGCTCGAACGCCACTTCTCTTTGTTTTTTAATGACACTACACAAGTGAGTCTCCCCCTTCGCCCGTGGCAAGAATGATGCGCCCTTCCTTCTCCAGCCTTCTGGCCACCTGAAGAATGCTTTGCTGCGCAGCCTCCACATCGCTCAATCGAACGGGGCCCATCACGGCCATGTCCTCCTGAAGCATTTCGCTGGCACGCTTGGAGAGGTTCTTGAACATTTTGTCTTTCAAATCATCGGAAGCGGTCTTCAGTGCCAGAGTCAGTTCCTCATTGCGCACTTCTTTCAGCAGTTCACGAATCCCCTGGTCGTTGACCGAAGCGAGATCTTCGAAAACAAACATGAGCTTGCGAACTTTTTCCGCCAGTTCCGCATCCCGCTCTTCCATGAGCTGCAGGATCCCTTCACCCGTTCTTTTGTCACAAATATTGAGTATTTCCGCCACTGCGGGAATTCCCCCCAGAATGCGATGGCTTTCCTGCCCCAAAGACAGCAATTCTTTTTCCAGAACTTCGTCCACCTCCCGCACCAGGTCCGGCGGCACCATCTCCAGCTGGGCAATTCGGTCCACAACTTCGTACTGGATGGCTTCGGGAAGAAAGTGGAGCACCTGACTTGCCTTATCCCGGCTCAGGTGTGCCATGATGATGGTGATGGTCTGCGGATGCTCGCTCTTGATGAAATTTGCCAAAACTTTGGCATCAATGTCCTGGATGTACTTGAAAGGGATCTTTTCCCGTTCGAGCTCAATTTTGCTCATCATTGCCTGCGCTTCATCCCCAAGGACATTGGGCAGGAGGTTCTTGAGGAAGTGCTGACCCGGCACCACCAGGTCGGACTCCTGCCCCAGGGACGCAATGAAAGCTGAGAGCAGTTCGTCGGCCACTTCCCGCTTCACGGTGGATATGGTGGTCATATGCACACCCAGCTTCCTGATTTCCTCGCTGGTCAGGTGCTGCATCACCCGGGAAGAGGCCTCCTCACCCAAGCTCATGAGCAGCATGGCCGTTTTCAGGGGACCACTGTTTTTGGCAGACATGGATTCAAGACTCCTCACGCAGCCAGGCGCGGACCACGTCGCTGGCCCGCTTGGGGTCCTGGTTGACCAACGCGATGGCTTTCTGCTTCAAGGTCACCTTCTGAGATTCCTGATAATCGATGAGGTCTGCATTCTCTTCAGCACCTGGCAGAGCGGGAACTTTTTCTTTCTCGTTGGAATCGTTCACCTCGAGATCCTGAAGCTTTTTCATGAAAGGACGCACCACAAAAAGGAACACGAGAAGGATGAGCAGCAGGTTGAGCAGTATTCTTTGATTGTCTTTGAGCATTTTCAGCCACCTGTTCTCCTGGCCGATCCCTTCCATGGCTCCATAATCGGTGGCGAAGGGCACATTGGACACGGTGATCTGGTCGCCTCTTCCCTCGTCATAGCCCACGGCTCTTTTCACCAGATCCTCCAGAGTGTTCATCTCATCCGCGGAACGCCCCACAAAAAATGGCTTCATCTTGCCATCCTCATCGGGTTTGATTTCATAGGGGCCATCCACGATGACCGCCACGGACACGTTGCGCACCCCTCCGGGGGCATGCACCGTTTGCCTCGCAACCCGGTTGATTTCGTAATTGACCGTTTCCCGCTGACGGCTGAACCCTTTTTGTTCCTGTTGTTCCGGCTCAAGAGCATCAGCGCCCACAAGCCTTCCCTCCAGGTTGACGGGCCTGTCTGGATTCCCTCTGGGATTGAGGTCGCGATCCTGTGAGCTTTCCATGCTTCGCTGCTGACTCCTCACCACCGAGCTGTCCGGGTCAAAGAGTTCTTCGGTCACCTGAGCCCTGTTGAAGTCGAGGTCCAGGGAGACACGCGTGATAACGCGATTTGCCCCCAGCAACTGCTCCAGCATTGTTTGCACTTTTCGGCGGTAGTCCTCCTCCATCAGACTTTTGTATTTGGCCTGCTGGTCACTGAGAAAAGAATTGGAACTGGAGTCCCTTTTGAAAATGACCTGCCCGTCGGTGCTCAAAACGGTGATCTTTTCCTCTTCCAGTCCTGGTACCGCACCCGACACAAGATTGACAATGCCTTGCACCTGGGACGAGGAAAGTCTCACTCCGTGCCGCAGTTTGAGCACCACGGAGGCGCTGGGAGGCTTCTGGTCTTCCCTGAAAAGACTCTCCTCGGGCATCACCAGGTGAACACGGCTTTGCTCAACAGCATCCATCTTGTTGATGGTCCTGGACAACTCCCCCTGAAGAGCCCTCTGGTAGTTCACCTTCTGCACAAAATCGGTGCTGCCCAGCTTCTGAACATCGAAAATTTCAAAACCCGTCCCTCCCCCTGTGGGAACGCCCTCGGAAGCCAGAGACAGCCTTGTTTCATACAGCACGTCCCGTGGAACGCTGATGCTGCCTTGTCCTGTTATGCGATAAGGAATTTTCTGGGCATTCAGCCTCTGCACCACCAGGCCAAGGTCCTCTTCGGACAGTCCAGAATAAAGACCTGCGTATTCTCGTGTATTGGCTGCATAGAGGAGATAACCCAAACTAGCGATGAGAATGAACACACTGCCCGAATAGAGGATCTTCTGCGAGGTTGGAAGACCGCGAAAAGCAGACCCGATTCTCTGAAAAGTCTTCAATAGGGAGTCCATGTGACTTGATGTCCACCTTCGATATTCGTGACCATTCACCACAAAGAAGAATCAATGGGCGCAGAAGTTGATTTTTCCCCAATCCACGCTTGAAGAGACTTCTGCATGACCTTTCAACGGTGCAAAACGCCCATCAGAACTGCATGCGCATGATTTCCTGATAGGCGGAAATGGCCTTGTCTCTAACCCGAAGCATCATGCGGAGGCTCAAATCGGCCTTTTCCATCTGAATCATGGTTTCATGAACATTGGTGGCTCCCTTCACAGCGCTTTCCCGCATGAGCCCATCCGTGCTGTTGTGAAGGGAATTCACCTCCTGAATTCTCGTTTTCAGTTCGTCGAGAAACCCGCCGCGGGCAGCCTCCCCTCCCTTCAAAACCGCTGAAGAGTCAGGATGATTCCGTTCGGGCTCAAGAGGAGAGCCGGGATTGAAATGAACCATTGTTTCGACCCCTTTCTTTGGTTACCTGCCGATTTCAAGGGCTTTGAGGGAAAGCTGTTTGGCTGTCTGCAAAGCAGCGAGGTTGGCCTCATAGGAACGGGCAGCCGCTACCAGGTTCGCCATTTCCTCGATGGGAGTGATATTGGGCATGCGCACAATGCCCCTCTCATCCGCATCGGGATGGCTGGGGTCATACATTTCCCTGAACTCCCTTCCGTCGGGCACCACATCCACCACCCGTACCTTGTGAATTTCATCCTGAAGAGCCCTGTTCACAGCTGCGTCAAAATTATTGTCCAGCTGAGAACTCTCGTAAATGACCGTTCTCCTTCGGTAAGGCTCCCCATCAGCAGTGCGGGTTGTGTTCACATTGGCCAGATTGGACGACAGCACATTCATGTACACACGATTGGCCGTCAGTCCCGAAGCGCTGATGCGCATGGAAGCATCAAAATCCATCATTGTCCTCCTTCACCCAGGGCCAGTTTGAGCATGGCAAATTTTTTGTTGAGCATGGTGACCATGTACTGGTACTCCACGTTGTTGCGAGCCAGGTTCACCATTTCCCGGTCCAGATCCACGGGGCCGACGGCTTTCAACTCGGGCGACTGCATGGCCGCCTTCAACCCCGCCGTGTCCACATGCCTGGGATCACTTCGAGTCATGGACATGGCGCCATCCTCCAGGGCTTCACGCAAATCGCTTTCAAAAGACACCTCCTTGGCCACATAGCCGGGCGTGTTCAGATTGGCCAGGTTGCCAGAAATGGCTTTCTGGTTCAAAGAATTGAGATTCAAACGATCCTGTATGAGGTCGATGGTCTTGTCGAATGGCTTCTGAACGTTCATTCCGATCCCTCCCCAAGGAAAAATGAATCACAAAAGAATCTAAAAGCAATACAACAAAACGTGAAGCAACATGCGTACCAGCCCTGATGGGACAGGAAAGAAATGCCAAACAAGGGGCATGGAGCATTCAAAACAAAAGGAACGAGGAGCAGCTGTCAGATTCTTGACAAAGAAAAGGGACCCATCGGCCCCCGCTCAGGCAATGTGAGCCCCCTGGCCACGGTATTCATTGAGCTTGTTGCGAAGAGTGCGCACACTGATTCCAAGAATTTCCGCCGCCCGGGTTCTGTTTTCATTGACGGTTTCCAGGGCTTTGTAGATGAGCCGCTTTTCCATTTCACTGAGAGTCATGAGGTCCTCAGTATCCCCGTGAGAAACACGAAGGGCCCTTTCCATGTCATCAAGAAAGAGATTTTCCGTGGTGATGACGGGACCTGTGGCCAAGAGAACCGCCCTCTGAATCACATTCTCCAGTTCTCTCACGTTGCCGGGCCACGAATGGGCTGCAAGCTTTTTCAGGGCGGCGGGATGCAGGCAACCAGCCTTGGAACCATGCACCCTGCTGTACTTGTCAATGAAAAACCGGCACAAAGGTTCCATGTCTTCGCCCCTGTGGCGCAGGGGGGGAATTTTCAGAGGAATCACATTCAACCGATAATACAAATCCTTCCTGAACTGACCCTCCGCGAGCAACTCGTCCATGCTCCCATTGGTGGTGGCGATAATCCTCACATTCACTGGAATGGGAAAGCGCCCTCCAAGCCGATCCAGTTCCCTTTCCTGGAGCACCCGAAGAAGTTTTGCCTGAAGGGGCACACTCATCTCCGTCACCTCATCCAGCAGGAGCGTGCCCCCATCGGCGAGTTCAAACTTGCCCGCTTTGCTTTTGATGGCCCCTGTGAAGGCTCCCTTTTCGTAGCCAAAGAGTTCACTCTCCAGAAGGTTTTCGGGCAGCGCGGCACAGTTGATGGCCAAAAAAGGTTTGCCCAGCCGCCGGCTCTTCCCGTGTATGAAGCGGGCAAAAAGTTCCTTCCCCGTTCCGCTCTCCCCCTGAATGAAGACCGCTGCATCGCTTTGTGCCACCTTCTCCGCCAGCTCCTTGAGCTTGAGCATCACCGGGTTGCTGCTCAGTATGGGCCGTTCCTGGTCCTCCTGTTCCCGAGTTCTTTGAGCTTTCCCCCCATTCATGGAAGCTATGGACTCCATGGCCTTTGAGAGGCGCTCACGCCCGAAAGGTTTGACCCAGAAATCGTGGGCCCCTTTTTTCATGCAAACAACGGCATCGTCGAGCCTGGGCGCTCCCGTGCCCACAATGACGGGCAAAGGGTCGCCGCTGTCCTGGTTTCTCTCAAGAAAGGACAGGGTCTCCTCCCTTTGGCCATCAAAACACACAAAAACCACATGAGGCCTTCCTTTCTCCAGTTGCGGGGGAAGGCCTGACAGGCGGGAAAGGCATTCGACCTCATGGCCTAACCCGCGAAGACATTTTTCCATCTTTTTCATTTCCTGGGAGTCTTTATTCACTACCAATGCAAGCATTTTTTCCTCGTTTGCCCATGGCTGACGCAAGAAATCACCCAACCGAACGGAGGTGCAGATCCTTCAAAACTCCAGCAGGCCCTCCTTTTTGAGGCCGATGTAATCCAATTGCTGCCTTGCCACGCTTTGCCAAAAAGGATCGGAAGATTCCGAAAGCTGGGCAAGCCTTTCCAATGCCCGATCCTCCATGCCCGCCTGCTGATAAATGCCGGAAAGGCGGTAGGTGAGGGTGCTTCTCTGAGTTTTCCCCATTGGCAGTGCAAGAACGGTCTCAAGAGTTGCGGCAGCTTCATGCCACCTTTTCAATTGTTCCAGGGCGCCCACCCTCAGAAGGCTCAACCTGACCACCATCTCCTGTTCGTCCGCAATACCGAGGGCTCCATCAACCCACTTGACCGCCTCCCAGGGCCGGTCCACCCTCAAAAGGCTGTGCACGTAAAGGGCAATCCAATCCAGATCATCCTGGGTCGCTGCAGACACATCCCTCAGTACACGGGAAAGGAAAGTCACGGCCTTTGAGTGGTCCCCCCCGGCACCTGCTATCTGCCCCAGCAGCTTGTTCTTCTCGGCAGCCCATCCCGAGCCCACCCGTGAAAGATAAGTCTCAGCTTTTTGAACCTGTCCTGTCAGAAAATTGTACTGGGCCAGCCTCAAAAAACTTTCGTCACAGGCCTGTT
This sequence comes from Syntrophobacteraceae bacterium, assembly GCA_007125915.1. Lineage (GTDB taxonomy): Bacteria > Desulfobacterota > Syntrophobacteria > Syntrophobacterales > Syntrophobacteraceae > SLCH01. Next base: position 55,102 of record SLCH01000011.1, on the reverse strand, counting down.
CATTGGCCACAAGCTCCTCATGGAGAGCTATGGCTTCCCCATACAACCCCAGAGCTCCATGGCTCTCCGCAACCCGCCGGATCAGATCCGGAGAGCCAAGCCCTTTCACCGTTGAACTGTTCTCTGCATAGAGAGCCACCACTTCCCGATGATTTTCGTGCACGAAAGCCTCGCCAATGAGTTTTTCCAGAACTTTCTCTTTCACACGGATGAATTCGCCCGCAGCATTGCCTGCATCTCCTGTTGCCAGTGCTTCCTGGATGATGTGAAGACTTTCATGGAGACTTCCATGCTTCCAATGCCAGGCAGCCAGCTTGAGCTTCAACAGGCCCCGCAACTGCTGATTGGGACCCTTTTGAAGGAGTTCCTCGTAGATGGCACGAGCCAGCAGAGGCTGAGCGGGCTCTTCCGTCTCATAGGCTTCAGCCACGCGCAGCTGGACGATCACCGCCCCTTCCGTGTGGGGATATTCGATGGCCACATGGTTTCTCAGACGTTCGGCCAGAGAGGTTTCTCCCAGAAAAGTGAAGTTTTCCGCCACCCTTGCAAGAACAAGATCCGTATCGGGAACCGCTCCTGAAACATTGAGATAATGAAGCAGGCGGTCATTGCTTTCCTGGTGATTGCCCAGGGAAAAGTGGGATTCTCCCAGTTCCCTCAGAAGCTGAGGTTCCCGCAAATAATAAGATGGTTCCTTCTGCAGGCACTTCTCAGTATTCTCCGCAGCCCCCTCGGAATCTCCAAGCATGTAAAGCCCTTTCCCCACAAAGCAGAAGGCTTCGGCTTTCTGCCATTGTGTCAGGGGGTGCTCCTGAGCCCGGCGGGCCGCCTGAACCGATTCCAGGTAAGACCTGGCTGAAGCATAGATCTGCGCAAGCTTCAGCCAGGTTCTGCCCGCAAGGTGATGCTGCGAATAGTCCTCCACAAGCCGCATGAAGTGCATCTCTGCCCGCCTCCAGTCTCCCATGACCATGCAGGTGCGCCCGCTGTAAAAGAGGGCTGTGGGGGTTTTTTCCTCCAGAATGCCTGCATTGAGTGCTCGAGAGAAAGCGGCCAGAACTTCAGCACCCACTTCCAGCAGCCGTTCTTCATTGTGCTGATAGTAGGCCTGAGCGAAAAGATAAGCCGTTCGAAGATGCCATTGCTCATCTCCCGCCACATTGTCCCTGCACTCATTGAAAGCTCTCGCCCCTTCGCCATGACGGCTTTCCGGCGAGAGTGCCCCCCTTTCTTTCAAACAAGCCAGGAACTCCTGCTCTGGCTTCGCGGACGTCCTGGTGGACCCGGATACTTGTTCAGCATCTTTTTCCACGGGATCAACCTTTTCTACAGGCGTGCCGCCCAAAGGCAATGCGGGACCAGAAAAAGCCTCCAGGGCTCTCCCCTCCACCTTTTCAGTCTTCAAGCTCTCATCGAAGGACGTATCTTTCCGGGTTTTGCCCTCCTCAGGGGCCCTGAAATCAAGCACCAGGCGGTACCCTCCAGGACGATGGCGAACACCGGGCAGGTATTCATGACTGAACTCAACCTTTTCGAGGTCGCACAAAATGAGTATGCGCGCATCCTTGCCCACACTCAGGATCTCCACACCCCGCACCAGTTGCACGGACCTGTGTGCCTCGACCCTGGATGCCAGGGAAGTGTGCAATTCATGAAAGCGGATCATTAACCCGCCCTCTGGCTGCGGATCAAAACCAGTTGGGCGAGCTCCTTGAGCGTCAAAAACCAGACGCGAGAAACCGGAATGCTCACCAAAGCGAACGTTGTGCACATGGGTCGATCCAAGGGCCAACGCCTCCCAGGGAAATAGAAGCCATGCGATGGCAAAACCCAATAAGCAGGCCAGTACCGGCGGCATCTGATTCATTCTTGTCCACATATCTTTTCCAGGCCCCCCGAAGTGCACCAAGGTATTCATGGGTGATGAGGATAAGTCACAACTTTGGAGTCAGGCATTAAACATGCCAAGGTGCATAGAATTCGAGGCTGCCCAACGATATGAGACGTCGAAGGGGTCTGCTGCAAAAAAATTTTCAGGTAAAGCTTTTTCAGAAAAATTTGACCCGGAGTGTCCCGGACTGAGGCAGGGAATGAAGGGCGGGAGGGATGTTCAGTGGAACGATTGCTGGAAACCCGAGCTCCTGAACTTCTCGGTAGAAACCCCTTTTCTCTGGCCGCCACCGGGCCAGAGAACACTAATCATCGGAACCTCCCAGGTTTTCAGGAAAAAAGAGCTTTTTCTTTTTCATTTTTTCGATGAGAGTGGTCCGGTTGAGGCCAAGGAGCTTGGCCGCCTGGTTCTTCACACCCCCGCATTTCTTGAGGGCCTCCACAATGAGCGTGTTTTCCAGGTCGTCAAGGGTTCTTTTAAGGTCGATTCCGTCGTCATCAAGCCCGATGGAGGGGAAGGACTGACGGAGAGGCTGCACCTGCATTCTTTGAGGCAGATCTTCCAGGTGAATCTCGTCCCCTTCCGTGAGGATGATCATGCGCTCGATGACGTTTTCCAACTCTCGAACGTTTCCTGGCCAGCTGTAACGCTGCATGGCATCCATGGCTGCCGAGGAAATTTTTTTCAGAGGAATGCTTTTTTTATGGCTGTGCAGTTGCAGGAAGTGGTGCGTGAGCAGGACCACATCATCGGCACGCTCACGTAGGGGAGGAACTCTGATGGGGATGACATTGAGGCGATAGAAAAGATCCTCTCTGAAAGCCCCCTGTGCCACCATCTTGTCAAGGTCTCGATTGGTCGCCGCCAAAATGCGCACGTCCACCTGGATGGTCCTGGATCCTCCCACGCGCTCGAATTTTTTCTCCTGAATGAACCTCAGGAGTTTCACCTGCAGCTTGGCACTCATTTCACCGATTTCATCAAGGAAAATGGTGCCTTGATGGGCCATCTCAAAGCGCCCGACGCGCTCACGGTATGCTCCCGTGAACGAGCCCTTTTCGTGGCCGAAGAGCTCACTTTCCAGAAGCTCTTCGGGTATGGCTCCGCAGTTGATGGGCACAAACGGCTTTTCTTTCCTGGAACTGTTGTAGTGGATGGCATTGGCGATGAGCTCTTTGCCCGTGCCGCTTTCTCCACTGATGAGCACCGTGGAATCAGTCCTGGAAATCCGCTCAATCATGCGGTAGATGATCTGCATGGGTTCGCTTTTGCCGATGATGCGGTCAAAGCGGTATCGCTCCTGAAGCTGTGACTTGAGCAGTTCATTCTCCGCCTTGAGGTTTTTGAGCTCCAATGCCCTTTTGACGACCAATAGAATTTCATCGATTTTGGCGGGCTTGGTGAGATAATCGAAAGCGCCGCTTTTCATGGCATCCACCGCGGTCTCGATGGTTCCATATCCCGTCAGCACGATGACCATGGTATCGGGTGCATGTTTCATGAAGTGAGACAGGACCCCCATGCCATCGAGACCGGGCATGGACATGTCCGTGATGACGACCTCATACACCTTTTGCTGAGCTTTTTTGATGGCCTCAAGCCCATTGAATGCGGCATCCACTTCAAAGGAAGCCCGCTTGAGCTCCTCGCAGATCAGCTCCAGAGTCATTGGTTCATCATCTACCACTAGAATTCTACCGGACGGATTCATAGGCCTAGCACTGTGTTTGATGGAGAATCATTCAAAATGTGATGCAGGTATCTTTTTTTTTACAAATTTTTACAACTTAAAGAAAAATCAATCAACAAAAACTTCCTCGGGGTCAGCCCAAAAACACAAATTTGAAAATCTTTGCAAGTCAAGGTTTCAAAAAGCAGCGCGTCGCGAAACCAGAAACCGGAACATTTTCCAGGAGACAAACAAACATGGCTGAGGATCAAATGCAAATCATTTGGCACCCACCGGATCAAATGAGACCGTTCCTGACCTTAAAAAGGGCTGAGAGCGGCGAGCGCCATGTGTGATGGCACCCTCGCCAATGCCGTGCAGCGTCATGCCCGAGAGGAACAACGGAACCAGCAGCCAGGGCTGAAAAGGGCTTTGAGAACCCCTTCATTTTTCCGGGAGTTGAAAAGTTTTTCATGGACCTTTGTGGACATCTCCTCACTCGCGCTTATTTTAAAATATGTGCCTTGTCAAGAGGTTCCCTTTCACCTGCGAAGGAAATATGGGGAGTCGTTTCCCAGCTTAAAATGCAGCCCCTTGAGGATCAGAGGCCCGTAAAGACGGAACCCGCCAGAGCTGACCGCAAAGGTTTTCTTATCCCCGCACTGGACAAACATGTTCGACTCAAAAAGGAAAACTCCATCGCCACACGAGGCCTTCCAACATGGACTGCCCCAGGATGCCCTGAAAATCCTGCCCCATGTTCATGTGAACATGCCATGGGACTATCTGCCCCAATACCTGAAGCTGGTTTTGGATCTTGGAATGAATCTGGAGATAGGTTTCAGCGCGGTTCAACTGGAAAAAGAAGCGTACCGGGAATACGAAAAGATCTCCCGGCAACTTCAGAAGAGAGGCTGCCGCGTCAGCTTGCATGGGCCCTTCTGGGATTTGAATCCCGGCAGCGTTGACCCGCTCATTCGGGAGGTGTCTCGATTTCGACTGCATCAGTTCGTGGACATGTTCGAAATATTTCAACCTGTTCGAGCAGTATGCCATACGGGCTTCGATCCTCGGCACCATCACGCACATCAGGACTTCTGGCTTTCAGAAAGCCTCAAAGCATGGGAAGTTCTGGTGAAAAAAACAGAAAAACTCAAGGTTCCCCTGCTCCTGGAGAATGTTTGGGAACATGAGCCTGGGCTGCACCGCATTTTATTTGAAAAGCTGCCCTCCACCCATTTCGGATTCTGCTTTGACGTGGGCCACCAGCACTGCTTTTCAAGTGCCTCCATGGATCATTGGCTGCACGCGCTCATGGAGCAAACGCAAGAACTGCATCTTCACGACAATGACGGATCCCACGACCTGCACCTGCCCATTGGACAGGGCAATATCGATTTTCAACGTCTTTTTGACACGATGAAAAGTGGGGGCGCGAGGCCTCTGCTCACTGTGGAGCCCCACACCCGTGAGCACCTGTTCCAAACCCTTGAAGGCCTTTGGAATATATTGGGGAATGATCTTCACACCTTCATGATATAGGTGTATAGATTTCTTTGAGCCCAGTGGGTCCGGGAAAAAATTCCGCCCCGCCAGGGCTGAGAAAAAAACATGGAAAGGATTTGAAGGCCATGGCTATCGTTGAAGTCAGCATTGTGCCCCTGGGTTTGAAGGAAACCGGTTTGAGCCAGCATGTGGCCAGAGTCTTGAATGTGGTCCGGGAGAGCCATCTGCCCTACGAACTCACTGCCATGGGAACCATCCTCTCAGGGGACCTGGACGAGATTTGGACCATCCTCAGAAGAATGCACGAAGCATGTTTTGAGGAAGGAGTCGCACGAGTGCTCACTCAGGTGAGAATAGACGACCGAAGGGACATTGCGGCAAGCCCTGAGCAAAAAATAGAGTCTGTCCGTCAAAAGCTTTGAGATCTCCATCATGGACAACCAAGTGATGACGAGGATAATTTATGAGAGAACTTGTGGAATACCTGGTGAAATCCCTGGCCGACCATCCTGATGAAGTTTCACTTCATGAAGATGACACGGGGGACACCGTGGTGCTTCAACTTAAGATCGCTGAGGGGGATGTGGGCAAGATCATTGGAAAGAACGGCAGCACCATCAACGCCATTCGAACACTTGTTCAGGCCGCTGCATCCAGCCATAAAAAACGAGCAAAACTGGAAGTTTTGAACTGATAATGTGCCCTGAACATCCTGCATGATTCGATAATCAATCCTGATTTGTAAAAACGGAGGGACATGCTCTATGGCCAATCAACCTGTTCAAGAACTGCCCGTGGAAAAGCTGCGGGCCCACATCGACCCGGATTCTCTGCCCTTTGACTCCACAGCTTCCCTTGAAGCACTGGAGGAACGCGTGGTGGGGCAGGAAAGAGCCATTGACGCCATCAAGTTCGGCATGGGCATGAAAGAGGGCGGATACAACATTTTCATTGCGGGCCCCCCCAAGGCCGGCCTGACCTACATGGCCAAATCCTTCATTGAAGAGCAGGCGAGAAAAGAACCGACTCCGCCGGACTGGTGCTATGTCTACAATTTCAAAGAACAGGACAAGCCCAAAAGCCTTCGCCTCACCGCAGGCCTTGGGAAGCAGTTGAAAAAGGACATGAACGAATTCATCGCAACCCTTCAGGCCAAGATCCCGGAAGTCTTCGACAGTGAAGATTACAGGGCCAAGGAAAGCGAAGTTCATCAGGCCTTTGAACGGCAGCGGCGTGAATTCATCGATGAGCTTTCACAGGAAGCCAAGGAGCAGGGGTTCATTCTCCAGTTTTCTCAGGTGGGGATGGTCATCATACCCGCCAACAAAGACGGGGAGCCCATGACTCAGGAAGACCTGAGGCACCTGAGCGAAGAGGAAAGGGCGGAGCTTCGCAAGAAAAGTGATGACCTTCACGAAAAGATGAAGGAATCCATCAAAAAGATTCGGGAAGCGGAGGCAGACTTTAAGGAAAAGCACACCAAGCTCGACAACGAAATCGCTCTTTTCGTGGTGGGCCAGCTCATGGACAGCTACGAAGAAAAGTATAAAGACGAAGCCAATGTGCGGGATTACCTCAAGGAAGTTCAGGAAGACATTCTGGAGAACATCGACGATTTCAAGAAAAAACCCGAAGCGCAACAGCAGCAGCCGGGAGCCCCCTTCCCCGTTCCCCAAAGGGAGACCGTGTTCAGGAAGTACGACGTGAACGTTCTCATCGACAACTCGGAAACGGAGGGAGCCCCCGTCGTCATCGAGTCCAATCCCGCCTACCCCAACCTCTTCGGTTCCATTGAAAGGCAAGCCTGGTTTGGAGCCCTTTTCACCGATCACACCATGATCAAAGCGGGGGCCATGCACAAGGCCAACGGGGGATACCTCGTCATGAAGTCCCTGGATCTCCTGAAATGGTTCATCTCCTATGAAGCCATGAAGCGTGCCCTGAGAGACAAAGAGATCAAGATCGAAGACATCGGGGAGCTCTACGGGTTTCTCAGCACTCGCACCATACGTCCCGAACCCGTTCCCCTGGATATCAAAATCGTCCTCACCGGCGACCCGTACATTTATCAGCTGCTCTACACGTATGATGAAAGATTTCAGAAACTGTTCAAGGTGAAAGCGCACATGGACACCCAGATGGACCGCAAGGACACGTCCACCATGGAATGCGCCCGCATGATGAGTCTTTATTGCAAGGACCACAACCTTCGGCACCTGGACCGCTCGGGAGTGGCAAGAGTTCTCGAATACAGCATGGAGCTGACGGAAGACCACGACAAACTGACTCTCGAACTGGGGAATATCAGTGACCTCTTGAAGGAGGCCAACTATTTTGCCAGCCTCGATGGAGCCGAGTTCATCGAGGGAAAACATGTGGAAGAAACCGTTCGCAAACGCATCTACCGCTCGAACCTCATTGAAGAACGCATCAAGGAACTGATTCAAAAAGACATTTTCTGGGTGGAAACGGAAGGCGGCAAGGTGGGGCAGGTCAACGGCCTCGCCGTTCTCTCGGCAGGGGACCACGTCTTTGGCAAACCCAATCGCATCACCGCAACCGTCTCCGTGGGCCGGGAGGGAATGGTTTCCATCGAACGGGAATCCAAAATGAGCGGCAACACCCACACCAAGGGACTCATCATATTGACCAACCTGATGAAAGAACGGTTCGCTCAAAACAAGCCCATTTCCCTCACAGCGTCTCTTTGCTTTGAGCAGAGCTATGGCATGGTGGACGGGGACAGTGCTTCCAGCACCGAGTTTTACGCCCTTCTGAGTGCCATTTCGCGGGTGCCCATCAAGCAGGGCATTGCCGTGACGGGCTCCGTGAGCCAGAAAGGTGAAATCCAGCCCATCGGCGGAGTGAACTACAAGGTGGAGGGTTTCTTTGACATCTGCAAGCACAAGGGACTCACAGGGGAACAGGGGGTTATGGTCCCCTCCAAAAACATCCGCAACCTCATGCTCAAAAAGGAAGTGATCGAAGCCGTGCAGGAGGGCAAATTTCACCTGTGGCCCGTGGACACGGTCGAACAGGGGATCCAGATCCTCACGGGCATGGAAGCGGGAGAGTTGCAACCCGATGGGACTTATCCCGAGGGCACCCTCTTCAGAAAAGTGGACGACCGATTGCATGAGATTGCCAAAATAGTCAAAGAATGGGGCAAAGACATGGAAAACGGCAAAAAAACGGAAGACGAAGGGCCAGGCAGCTGCCCTCACTGCGGATAAAGCTTCCGGGAACGGAAAGAGAACCAAGAACCTCAGAACCAGCCTGCGGTCTTTGGCCCTGGCAGCTTCCATGGGAAAAACAACAAGGAACTGCCAGGGCGGCCATCATGACCCTGCCCAGGATCCGCTAATCAATTCTTCTCAAAAGGGAAGGCCACCGAAACCTTCTCCAACGGCCCGCCACAGGAACTGGCGGCTTCACATCCTCCGCCCTCCCTCCACGATCGCGGAGTGCCCTTCTCATCTAGAATGACGCTTCATGTTCCATGGAAGGGACATGTGTGAGCAAGATTACCGCCACTCTCGGCCAAAAACTCAAAAAGGCCGAATACCCCCTCAAAAATGGCACCCCTTTAACCATTTAACCCCGCACATGATCCAGAAACACCTTGACTTAAGTCCATATTTTCGTGATATAGAGGAAAGTTCAGGTCAAGAGAGCCTTCTCGCGGTTAACACCCCCTTTGTTTTTAAGGGCGGGTTGAGATGGAGGCCTTCAAACTGGCGTTTTCAGCCCATATCAAAGCCCTGAATACCCTGCATGCTTCTAATACGGCCCCTTGACCTTTGACCTTTCGTGCCGTTCCCAGGCATTTGGAATGGATGATCGAATTATTTGAACGAGGATGGGTGAACATGAAGTTTTGGCGTGTTCCACTGGATGCAACAGAAGTTGAAGTCACACAGGGAGTCGTTCATATCATCGAAGATCGATGCAAAGGCTGCGGTTTCTGCATCGTCTACTGTCCCCGTGATGTCCTTGAAGAGTCTCCCCACTTCAATGCCAGAGGCTATCACCCTCCCCGGATCAAGAAGGAAGGGGCATGTGTGAACTGCCATTACTGCGAGACCATATGCCCTGATTTGGCCATTTATTCCGTGGAGGCGCAAACCGCATCCTCATGACCCCTCCTCTGCAGGGCCATTGGTGGAGAGCGGCCGATTTTTTCTAACCGGTGAATTAGAGAGTGATCCATTGAGGGCAGCCATCTCTCACACGGCCAAGGGGGACTTGGTAAGAATACCCCTTTGAAAATATGCCCTCCGAAAATCATTCATGGCATTTTGAAACCTTCTCAGTGGGAAAACAACCACTTGGGTGAAGGAAAGAGAGTCTATGAGACCAGAAGTTTTGACGGGTGAGCATTTCTTGACGGGGGACGAAGCGTGTGCCGAGGGCGCACTGGCAGCCGGGTGCCGCTTTTTTGGCGCCTACCCCATCACTCCGGCCACGGAAATCGCGGAGCACATGGCTCTGCACCTGCCCGAAGTGGGGGGCACCTTCATACAAATGGAGGATGAAATAGCCGCCATGGCCTCAGTGCTGGGAGCTTCCTGCGCCGGAGCAAAGAGCATGACAGCCACTTCAGGGCCCGGGTTCAGCCTGATGATGGAAAATCTCGGGCTCGGCATTTACACGGAAACCCCCTGTGTTTTAGTGAATGTGCAACGGGCCGGCCCTTCCACAGGGCTGCCCACCATGCCCGCGCAGGGAGACATGATGCAGGCCCGCTGGGGCTCGCATGGTCATTATGAGATCATTGCCCTGGCACCCTCTTCACCCCAGGAAATGTTCTATCAGACCATCACCGCTTTCAATCTCAGTGAAATCTTTCGCCTGCCGGTCCTCATCATGGCAGACGAGGTGACCGGACACCTGAGCGAGAAGGTGGTCATACCCGAGGCCGCTGCCATCAAGCTTCAGACGCGCAAACTGCCCAAAGGCCGCAAGGATCGTTTCAAACCCTTTCAGCCGGGTCCCGACGGAATTCCCCCCATGGCCGCCGCCGGAGAGGGGTACGGCATCCACGTGACGGGCCTCACCCACGACGAACGCGGATATCCCGTCATGTCCCCCGATGCTCATGAAAAACTGGTGGCGCGTATCGTCGGCAAGATTCGCAACAATCTTCACCGCATCATCGAGACGGAAAGCTACCGTCTCGATGATGCGGAGATCGCTCTCATCTCCTACGGTGTCTCTGCGCGAAGCAGCCTTGCCGCAGTGGATGAAGCCAGGGAAAAGGGAATCAAGGCCGGCCTTCTGCGACTGATCACCGTGTGGCCCTTTCCAGAAGAGCTCATCGCCTCACTGGCCAAAAGGATGAAAGCACTGGTCACGGTGGAAATCAACCTGGGTCAGATTCACCTGGAAGTGGAGCGCTGTTCCCGGGGCCAATGCCCCGCCTTTTTGGTTGGCCACGCGGGAGGGACGGTGATCTCTCCGGACCGCATCCTGGAATCCCTGGAAGCCATCAGCAAATGAAAAGCGATTCAATCTAAAGATTGTGGGGACCTCATTCATGACTAAAAGAAAAAACCAATTGACGCACCCACTGGACTCTCTGGTCCGCACGGACAGAATTCCACACATCTGGTGCCCCGGCTGCGGCATCGGAACAGCATTTTCCGCCTGCCTCATCGCCATGAAATCCAGCGGCATCGACCTTCAGAAAACAACCATGGTTTCCGGAATCGGCTGTTCAGCACGAGTGCCCGGTTATACCAATCTGGATTCCTACCACACCACACATGGCCGCGCCATTCCCTTCGCCACTGGAATGAAGCTGGGAAATCCCGAGTTGAACGTGGTCGTTTTCAGCGGTGATGGAGACCTTTTCGCCATCGGCGGCAACCATTTCATTCATGGGGCACGGCGGAACATGGACATCACGGTCATTTGCGTCAACAACCTCAACTACGGCATGACAGGGGGACAGGTGGCCGCCACCACTCCCTCCATGAGCAAAACCACCACCACACCCATGGGAAATCCCGAACCGCCCTTCAACCTTCCTCTGCTGGCCTTCGCTTCGGGAGCCACCTATGTGGCCAGGTGGACCATTCTGCACACTCGGGAACTCACCAAGTCCATAGAAGAAGCCCTGCAGCGGCGGGGGTTTTCATTCATCGAAGTCCTGGCGCCCTGTCCGACGGGTTACGGCCGGCGCAACCGGGAAAGGCCCCTGGATTCTCTTCGTTTCTATCAGGAGAAATCCATCGTGAAAAATGACGCTCACCCCGCGGACATTATTCTCGATTATCAGAAAGGCATCACTCTTGGCACATTCGTCAACGTGGATCGCCCCACTTTTACGGATATTTACGAAAAAACGTGCCGTCTGGATCCGGCGGCCTGCATGTAGGGAGCAGCACCCAGGAAGTGGTGAACTGAAAACCGCATTTTCTTCATTGCCTGCGCTCGCCACTCGCTGCTCATCACGGAGAGGGAAATCAACAGGATGGCAACTAAAACAGCTTCTACCCAACACAAGGAAGTGCTCATCACAGGGTTTGGAGGTCAAGGCATCGTTTTGGCCGGCCAGATACTCGGCAAAGCCGCAAGTCTTGTGGACCGCAAGGAGAGCACCCTCACCCAGTCTTACGGTCCCGAAGCCAGGGGAGGTGCATGCAGTGCACAGGTGATCATCTCCCAGTCCACCATTCATTACCCTTACGTGCGCATTCCCCATATCGTCCTGTGCCTGTCTCAGGGGGGGTACGACAAGTATGCCAATTCCGTCCGGTCCGACGGAATGCTCATCGTGGACCAGGACCTGGTCCGCATCTCTGAGGGAAGCGACCGGACCCTTTACAGGGTCCCTGCCACACGCATTGCCGAAGAGCTGGGCCGGAAAATGATGGCGAACATCGTCATGCTGGGTTTCCTGTCAGCCGTGAGCGACGTGGTCACCAAGGACGCCCTGCACGCAACTGTGGTCAAATCTGTTCCCAAGGGCACGGAAGAACTCAATTCCACTGCCTTTCACAAGGGATACGATTACGGCGCGGCAATTCTCAAGGGGATCGAGAAAAAGGCGGCGGGCAAGAAAGGAGCCAAGTCATGAAAACTCCTAAAGATCGCCTTCAGAAAGTGCTGGTCATAGGGGCCAACCCAGCGGGGATAGCCGCCACCAACAAATTGGGAGAAATGGGAATTCCCGTCACTCTGGTCGATTCCGCCTTTGATCTCGACGTGAAGCTCGCCCGCGATGAATACCGGTTCGCATCGGGTCAGCGCACCAACCACGCCTTACGGCCCGGTCTGCTGAGAATTTTTCGCAATTCCAAAATTCGAACCATCCTGCCGGGCACCCTTCGCTCCCTGCGGCACACGCCACAGGGGTTTTGCGCTCATATCGAAATCCCCCCCGATCACGTGGACCCCGACCTTTGTGTCCTCTGTGGGCGCTGTGTGGAAGTGTGTCCCGCCACGGCCCCTGATGGAGGCAAACCCATTCGGTTTTCCAGCCGCCAGGCACTTCCGGGGCGACCTCACATAGACAAAAGACAGCAGCCTCTTTGCCAGGCCTCTTGCCCACTGGGTGTCAACGCACAGGGCTACGTGGCTCTTGCCCGAGCGGGAAGATACTCAGAAGCCCTGGAACTCATTCGGCGTGACAACGTTCTGCCGGGCATTTGCGGGCGCATCTGCACACACCCCTGCGAGATTTCATGCAGAAGAAAAGACCTGGACGAACCCGTTGCCATCAGGGACATCAAGCGCTTTCTCGCTGATTACGAAATGAAGCATTGTGGTGAAAAAAGCCCCGCTCCCTCACCCTGGAGAAAGGAACACATCGCCGTTGTAGGATCGGGCCCCGCAGGACTTGCCGCAGCTGGGGAGCTGGCTCGTCAGGGCTACCCCGTGACTGTCTTTGAGAAAGAAAAAGAACTGGGAGGCCTGCTTCGCTACGGCCTGGGTCCCTACCGTTTGCCGCGGGAGATTCTCGACCACGAAATCGAAAACATCAGGAGGCTGGGGGTGGAATTCAAGCCTTCAAGTCCCATCGACCCCCAAAAGGGTCCTCAGGAACTGATGGCCCAATTCAAGGCCGTCATACTGGCCACGGGCACCTGGCACGACCGCAGTCTCCGAGTTCCGGGAGAAGAACTGGCCAATGTTCACGGGTGCCTTGATTTTCTGCGATCCGTGTACAGGGGTGAAGTGGAGCGGCTGCCGGAGAAAATCGCCGTCATCGGTGACGGCAATTCGGCTTTTGATGCAGCTCGTGCTGCCCTGCGCCTGGGAGCAAAGGTCACGGTCCTTTCATGGTTTCCCGCCGATTCCATACCAGCGGATGGGGAGGAGGTGAATGCAGCCCTTGAAGAAGGCATTCGCCTCGTCACCTCCACTCAGGTCACGGCTTTTCTGGGCGCCGATGGCCGGCTCAACCGAATCAGATGCGCAGCCACCAAGCCGGGGGAGCCCGACGCCAATGGCATTTGCTGGCCTCGAATCGATTCGAAAGGGAAAACTTTTGAAGAAGATTTTGATCGCGCCATCGTGGCCATCGGCCAGACGGGCAGTCCCAATAAGGCCGATGAAGGCACCTGTGTTCTGACGTCAGAGGGTGGGTTCATTCAGGTGGACACCCAATGCACCACTTCCCTGCTCGACGTCTTCGCCGCAGGGGACGCCGTGGAAGGTCCCTCCAGCGTGGTCAGGGCCATGGCTTCAGGCAGAGAAGCGGCACGCTCGGTGGTGAGGAAGCTTTCGGGCAAAGAACCGGAAATGGTGAGAACCTGCAGACCCGAGAACCTGGATTTTCCTGCAATTCCTCCTCACACCCCTTCTCTTGCGAGGGTTCACATGCCGGAGGTTCAGCCATCCGTACGCTGTGAAGGGTTTGGAGAGGTGGCCCTGGGTCTCCATGAGGAGCAGGTCCTCGCGGAAGCATCCCGCTGCCTCAATTGCGGGGTTTGTTCCGAATGCCTGGAGTGCGGCGAGGTGTGCGTAACCAGGAACACCATACACCATGACGCCCAGTGGAGAGAAGAAGTCGAACATGCAGGAGTGGTGATCATCGCCGACCCCGAGCTGGCTCCCAACATCAGGGGAGAAGACGTTTTAAGAGCCTATAACGCCAAATCCTCCCAAGAAAATGTTTATGCCATGACGCTTCGGGGATTCGCTGTGGCCGCGGAAGCTCTCATTCTGTTGGGAGGCACCACGCAGCGCATGAGGGGCCACGGGCTCTCTTTTGCCGCCGCAGGCCCCCAGCTTTCCGATTCGCTCCGTCTGGGAATATTTGTCTGCCGCTGCAATGATTCTTATGGATGGCCTGAGGAACTCAACAAGATTCTTGAAAACCTTGGCGGAATTCCCTTCGTGGAACATGTGGAGGTGCTCCCTTCGGCTTGTGTACCTGCAGGAGCGTCCTCCGTTCTCCGCGCCATTCGGGAAAAGAATCTCACGCGCCTTGTGCTGGGCTCCTGTGTCTGCTGCCCCCTTGACTTCATCTGCACGGCCTGTTCGGACCAGCGCACACGGCTCAAGCACTCCCTTTTCAACGGCACAGGCATCAACAGGGCCATGGTGGAAACGTGCAATTTGAGAGGGGAAGTTCTCCGCCTCCTCAAAACAGACCAACCCCTGGCCCTGGAGCGCTTCCAAGGCCTGCTGGAACGTTCCGTGGGCCGGGCAGGCCACCTCAAAGCCATGCCCACTCCGGCCCGTCCCTATAATTTCACCACGGCGGTCATCGGGGAGTCCCCGGCTCCCCTCGATAGCGCCATGACCCTTGCAGAGGCAGGCATGGAGGTATTTCTGTTTGGCCCACCTCACAAGGCCCTCTCAAAGGATTTGGAACATCCGAACATTCACTGTTTCAAAGGTTCAAAGGTGGTGGGCCTCAAAGGAACGGTGGGCAACCTCCAGGTCACCGTCGAAACCGATGGTTCCCGGCAGGTGTTTCAAGTGGGCGCCGTCATACTCGGCGAGAAAAGCCGGCGGAAAATTCCCTACACGGCCACAGAGCAGCTTCCTCCCCACACCGTGGAGAGCTCCATGCAGGCTCGAGGTGTCACAGGAGTGCCTTTTTTTGCTCCCGGAGCCACTTCCATTCCGGGGCTCTTCCTGGCAAACCCCCCGGGAATCAAGGTTTCTGAGCGGACCAAAGGGAAGGCTGCAGCCATTCTGGCAGCTTGTGTCATGCCGCGGAGTCCCCGCCAGAACAAGGGCTACACTGTGGTGGTGGATTCAAATCTTTGCCGCGGCTGCGGCAGGTGCATGCGGGTCTGCCCTTACCAGGCCATCAGCTTCAAGAGCAACGACATAGGCGGATGGTACTCGGTCATAGACGAAGCCCTTTGCAAGGGCTGTGGCAACTGCATCACGGTCTGTCCTTCCAACGCAGCAGACAGTCCCTATCGCGACCACGGCTATCTGGAGCAGATGCTGGAAGAAATTCTCATGTGAAACAGTTCGTGGTCTACAATTCATAGAAGAACGAGAGCGCAATGGACAAACCAAAAATCATATTGTTTATCTGCAACTGGGGCCCTCATGCCGCTTTTCAGTCGCTGCAGGACAACGATGCGGACATTCCCGTGGAGGTCCGCATGATTCGAATTCCCTGCACCGGAAGAATGAGCAAATCCCTTCTCTTCAAATCGTTCGAAATGGGAGCGGACGGCGTTGCCCTTGTGGGCTGTGAACCAGGATCATGCCGCTACGGCAGCGGCACCGAGTCGGCGGAGCGCAACGTGGAAGACACACGGGGAATTCTCCACCTCCTGGGATTGGGGGGGGACCGGTTGCGCCTGGCCATGTTTCTCCCGGAAGAATCCGAGGCACTGTTACGGTTCCTGCAGGATTTTAGCGATGTCATTGAAACAATTGGAAAAAGTCCTGTCACACCAAACCCCCGGGACGTGGCCGCTCTCTCTCACATGGAAACGGCCCGAATTGTGGCGGCACACGACGTTTACGCCTGCCAGGATTGCGGCAAATGCTCTTCTGCCTGCCCTGTGACCCTCTCGGGGAAAAGCTTTTCCCCCAGAGCCATGGCCAATGCCATCATCGGGGGCGACCTGGACTCCCCCGCCGTGGTGGAAGACGTGTGGTCCTGCCTCACGTGCGGCCTCTGCACAGACCGGTGTCCCTCCGTGGTCAATTTTCCGGACTTCATTCGTGAGATGCGCCACATGCTCAAATGCGGCGGTGTTGAAGGTCAACAGAGTCACGGCGGATTTTTCCAGTCCCTCATGCGAACCATGACTTCTCCCCATCTGACCATCAACCACTGGGACTGGCTGCCCCCAGACATTAAAACAGACGAAAAAAGCCCCATCCTCTATTTCGGGGGCTGCGCACCTTATTTCGACACTTTCTTTCGCCATCATCTGGGTGTGAACACCAGCGACATTCTTTCGGACAGCCTCAGACTGATGAATTTTTTCGATATTTTTCCAGCGATCCACCCGGGAGAAAGGTGCTGCGGACACGACCTCCTCTGGTCCGGTGATGAGGAGAACTTTCTCCGCCTCGCCCGTCTCAACGCGAAAGCTTTCCAAGAAATGGGCATTGAAGAAATCGTCACCTCCTGCCCTGAATGTTTTCGCACACTTTCCCACGATTACCCCCGCGCGGGCATTCCACTGAACATCAAGGTGACCCATGTCTACGATCTCCTGGAAAAAGAAATCAGCAAAGGCGCCGTAGATTTTGAGGAGACGGAACACAGAATCACTTTCCAGGATCCCTGCCGCCTCAGCAGGCTTGAAGGGCGGCCTGAGCTTCCCAGGAAGCTTTTGCAGCGTCTGCGTCCCCAGGGAATCAAGGAAATGCAGGATCGGGGCATATCTGCTCTCTGTTGCGGGAATTGTGCCTGGACTGGTTGTGACAGCTACACGAAGGCTCTTCAGAACAAGCGGCTGCGGCAAGCCAGGGCCACAGGGAGCGACCTTCTTGTAACCGCCTGCCCCAAATGCCAAATCCATTTGAAATGTGCCATGCAAGACCCTTTTCGAGGGAATGAGATTGAAATGGAGATCATGGATCTCACGGGACTCATGGCCAAAACCATCAAGTGGGAATGATTCGAGTCCTGGAGTTCCGTTCACGGGGATTGCACGGAAACCATTGAACGCCGTGGGCAACGAAGAACCATCGACTTTCGTCCAAAGCAGGTTTCGCTGAAAACGCGAAATCACCTCAATAGGGAGTGTTTTTTCATGGAGAGCGCAAAAATGCAGCACCATCAACCTCGCATTGGAGTCTACGTGTGCCACTGCGGACTCAATATCGCCAAAACGGTCAATTGCAACCAGGTGAGCCAACTGGCGGAAAAACACGACGATGTGATCGTGGCGCGTGACATTTCCTATGCCTGCTCCGATCCAGGCCAGGAGAGCATCAAAAACGACATCACCGAAAATAAGCTCGACCGGATCGTGGTGGCATCGTGTTCACCCAGGCTTCACGAACCCACTTTCCGCCAGATGCTCCTTTCCGCTGGATTGAATCCATACTTGCTGGAAATGGCCAATCTTCGTGAGCACTGCAGCTGGGTGCACATGCATGAGCCCGATGCCGCCACGGCCAAGGCTGTGGATCTGACGCAGATGGCCATCGCCCGCGTGAGACAGCTGCAGCCCCTGGAACCCGAAACGCTCCCCCTCACCAAGCGGACTCTCGTCATAGGAGGAGGAGTGGCCGGCATACAGGCATCCCTTGACCTGGCGGACAATGGTTACGACGTGGTTCTGGTGGAAAAGAAGCCCTCCATTGGAGGCATCATGGCCCAGCTTGACAAAACCTTTCCCACCATGGACTGCTCCATCTGAATACTGGGTCCGAAAATGACGGATGTCGGTCGACATCCCCGAATCAAGCTCTACTCCATGAGCGAAGTGGCCGACGTGAAGGGCTACGTTGGCAATTTCGAGGTCAAAATCATCAAGAAAGCCCGTTATGTGGACGAAAAAGAGTGCACCGCATGCGGAGATTGCGCCACCGTCTGTCCCGTGGTTCGACCCGATGAATTCAACCACGGACTCTCTTCGCGCAAGGCCATCTATTCTCCTTTTCCCCAGGCGGTGCCCTCGGCATACGTGGTCAACACCAGCGAATGTCTCGGGCACAACCCCGTGGTTTGCGCCAAATGCGTGGAAGCCTGCGATAAAGGGTGCATCAATTTCCACATGTCAGACAAAGAAATCACGGAGAAAGTGGGAAGCATCATTGTGGCCACGGGCATGGAGCCCTACGATCCAACGGAAATGGATGAGTACGGCTACACGCGATTTGAAAACGTGCTCACAAGCATTGAATTTGAAAGGCTCATCAATGCGGGAGGCCCCACCAGGGGAAACCTCATTCGCCCCAAAGACAGAAAGCACCCCTCCTCCATTGGATTCATACAGTGCGTGGGGTCCAGGTCCGCGCGCAAGGGCCACTCCTACTGCTCCAACGTGTGCTGCATGAACACGATCAAGAGCACGCTGGTGCTCAAGGAGCACGCCCCCAACATTGACCTCAAGGTGTTCTACATTGACATTCGTGCTTTTGGGAAAGGATTTGAAGATCTCTACAAGAGAAGCCGGCGCCTGGGAGTGCATTATGTTCGAGGTTTGCCGGGCAATGTGGAGGAGCTGCCCGACGGAAGCCTGAAAGTGGCCGTTGAAAACGCGGCCACGGGAGAACTGGAATTCTACGTTTTTGACATGCTGGTGCTGGCCGTCGGTGTACAGCCTTCCAGGGGGACGCGGCGACTTCAGGAAATGCTAGGCCTTCAGCTCAATTCGGACGGATTTTACCTTGAGGCTCACCCCAAACTCCTGCCCGTGGATGCAGCGACCCGGGGAGTCTTTTACGCAGGATGTTCCGAAGGCCCCAAGGACATCAAGGAGACGGTGACCCAGGCTTCCGCCGCCGCCGTCCGCGCCATAAGGCTCATGCACAAGGGAGAAATTCTCACGGAACCCATCACTGCGGAAGTCGTTGCTGAGGACTGCAAATTCTGCGGCATGTGCGCGGAAGTGTGTTCCTACAACGCCATCACCGTGGATAAGAAGAAAAAAACGCCCGCCATGGTGAACACGGCGGCATGTGCGGGTTGCGGCACCTGTGCCGCCGAATGCCCCTTTGACGCCATTTCCATGAACCACTTCACCGACGGCCAGATCGTCACCCAGATCGACCAAATGCTGGAACTGGATTCCCAGGAAAAGATCCTCGCCTTCGCATGCAATTGGTGCTCCTACGCCGGGGCTGACTACGCCGGAGTATCCAGGCTCCAGTATCCCCCCAACGTTCGACTCATACGCACCATGTGCTCGGGCCGCGTGGACGAGAGTTTCATCTGGCACGGACTTAACAAAGGCGCACCCATCGTCCTGGTGAGCGGTTGTCACATTGGCGATTGCCACTACATCGACGCCAACCGCTGGACGGAGAAGCGTGTGGAAAAGATTCGCAAGAAGATGGAAAAGTGGGGCATTCGTCCGGAGCGGCTCCAGTTGGAGTGGATCAGCGCCGCCGAGGGAATGCGTTTTTCCAAAACCATGCAGCAGCTGGAAAAGATGCGTCGGGAAGTGACCCCCAAAGAAATTTCTGAGACCATTGAAATTCTTAAAGAAAAACTCCAATGATCGAAGGCGGGAAACAATCTGTTACGCGATGGATAAAAGCATGAACAGCTCACTTTGAACGATTGTTCTGCCGTTGCCTCGTGGCGCGCATGACAAACAGGAGGGCGATGCCCCCCAGGAATCCTCCCACGTGCGCCCACCAGGCAATCCCCACCACTTCATCCCTCGAAGCAAGGAGAGTGAAGGCGCCGCTGAAAAACTGCAGCAGAAACCAAATTCCCAGAAAAACATAGGCGGGCAGTTCCACCATGGTGAAAAAGAAGAAAATGGGCACCAGGGTGAGCACTTTGGCTCTCGGGTAAAGGACAAAATAGGCTCCCATCACGCCCGCAACGGCACCGCTCGCCCCCACGGTCGGGATGGGTGATGCCGGATGCACCACCACATGCAGCATGCCCGCAATGAAACCGCAAAGCAGATAAAAGACAAGGTATCGCCCATGGCCAAGCTCCCCCTCCACATTGTCGCCAAAAATGTGCAGGATCCACATGTTCCCAATGACGTGGAGCCATCCGCCGTGAAGAAACATGGAAGAAAAGAAAGGGGTCAGAAGCTCCAGGAAAGAAACGCCGGGAGTTTCCGCCCCCTGAAAGAAACGCGCGGGAATGAGACCGTAACGGTAAAGAAACCTCTCCACATCGGGACCCAGGGTGAGTTCGTAAATGAATATGAGACAACAGGTGGCAATGATCGTGTAGTTCACCACCGGTGTGCCTTTGGAGGGGTTGATGTCACGAATGGGTATCATGGCAATCTTTCTGATTCACTTCACAAGCATCACTGGACATTGGGAGAGAATACCCACCTTGTAGCTGATGGTTCCCCATCCCTGAGATCTGTCGGCCACATCTATCTTGTGTGAGGTCAGAACGATCAGGTCCATTTCATGGGCATGAGCATACTGCACAATGTCTTTCACTCTGCGCCCCACACTCACGCGCTTTTCAATGAGATCGGACCCCCTTTCATACCGTGATATCACCTGATCCATCAGCTTGTGAGCCCGGCGGCCCAGTTTGTCATAAAAATCCTGAAAATCCCCTGCA
Source organism: Syntrophobacteraceae bacterium (assembly GCA_007125915.1). Classification (GTDB taxonomy): domain Bacteria; phylum Desulfobacterota; class Syntrophobacteria; order Syntrophobacterales; family Syntrophobacteraceae; genus SLCH01. The sequence goes on along the minus strand of SLCH01000011.1, from coordinate 34,381 downwards.
TCAGCATCTTCAATCATCTCAATAACATGTAGAAGCGTCACATTCGCTTCATCATGCCTGGCAATTTTCATGGCAATCTCCAGTGCCCTGAAGCTCCTTTCCGTAAGATCCGTCGGCACGAGAATACTCTTGAACATTCAAAACCCTCCAGTGCTTATGATTCTGTCACACACATGATTTCTTCATTTGGGGATGCGCCTGCACCATTGGACAAACGAAAAAAGCAAATCGCCCCGCCAAAGTCGACTCTCTACCTGGAGAATCCTTTCAGATCCCTACAATAATCATGTTTCATTCATTTGGTATAGGCACCGGCACAATATGGGGAACATCGCTTCAAGGACCTGGTGAAAACCTCATGGCCCGGACACGATGTAGCCGCCTTCTGTCAATGCGCTCATAAGCTCCGCCTTGTGTTCCGGACCCCTCGTTTCCACCTCCAGTTCCACACGTGTGAGGTGAAGGGGAAGGTCCTTGCCCCCTCGATCATGGTGAATATCCAGAACGTTGGCCGAGTGGTCGGCCACCAGCCTCAACAATTCCGCCAAAGAACCGGGAGTGTCTTCAAGACAGACCCTGAAGCGCAGGATGCGCCCGCTGCGAAACAAACCCTGGCGAATGACGCGGTCCACAAGGGGCGTGTCCACATTCCCTCCGCTGATGACGAGCACCACCTTGCTCCCAGGGCGCATGGGAACACCCCCTGCCAGAAGGGCAGCCAGAGGCGCGGCACCCGATCCCTCGGCCAGAACACGTCTTCTTTCCAAAAGCATCAGGATGGCTGCGCCGATTTCTCCTTCATCCACCAGAACCACATCATGAGCGCAGGCGCGAATGATTTCGAAAGGAATGACCCCCAGTTGCTTGACGGCAATTCCATCGGCAATGGACTTTCGGGCTTCCACCTGAACGGGTTTTTCATGCCGAAGAGCCTCCTTCACGGATGGACATGCAGAGGCCTGGACCCCGATCATTTTTACAGAAGGCCGCACCTGCCGAGCCACCTCGGCTATGCCGCTGAAAAGCCCGCCACCTCCAATGGGCACAAAGATGAAGTCGGGATCGGGCAAATCCTGAAAAATTTCCAAACCCACCGTGCCCTGCCCCCTGATGATGTCCGGATCATCATAGGGATGGATGAAGGTTTTTCCCTCCTTTTCCAGCTGGAGAGCCATGCGGATTGCGTCGGTGATATCGTTCCCGGCCAGCAGAACCCTTCCCCCGTAAGCTTTGGTGGCCTCCTGTTTGGAAATGGAAGCCCACCTGGGCATGATGATGGTCGCTGGAAAGCCTGCTCTTTGAGCCGCAAGTGCCACTCCCTGGGCGTGGTTTCCCGCAGAGGCGGCCACCACACCCAAGGGGCCGATGGCCTCACGGCTGAAGGCTATTTTGCTCGAGGCCCCTCGAATTTTGAAGGACCCCGTTTCTTGAAGATTTTCAAGCTTCAGATAGACCTGAGCGCCACTCAGCCTGCTGAATGTGGAAGAATAGACCAGAGGTGTTTTGAGAAAAAGCCCCCTCAGCACATTGGAAGCTTCCTCAATTTTTTGAAGGGAGATCATGGTGTTGGGAAAAGACCCTTTCTGCTCTCTTTCACCCAGTCACTCATCGATGGGAACCAACCCTTTGGGCTTGAGGCAATGGAAAAGAAGCACCCGCACCAATCAAGGGCCACAGACAGCTTCAATGGCTCTCGACGATGCATCACGCGGGCAATGGAGTCTTTCCAGGATCTTCAAAATTCGTCAGCCTGGAAGTGAGCAGAATCCTTGGCAAGGGTGAAGACAAAGTCCGACCCGTCCGGGCAGGGCTCATACCAAATTTCTCCTCCGTGCTTTCGAATGATTTCTCGAATGAGATAGAGCCCTATGCCCAGGCCGGGCCGTCCCGGCGAACCCCCTTTTGAAATGCGCCCCAATTTGGAAAACAGCCGGTCTCTCAGTTCTTCGGGAATGGAACGGCCGCTGTTGTAAACGTGCAGACGGTAGTGGCTCGAAAGGTCTTCAAATCCAAAGGCGATGCGGCTTCCTGGGCCACCATGATTCACGGCGTTTCGAAAAAGATTTCGAAATACGGATTTGAGCCAGATTCTGTCTGCATGGACGGCAATCTGGCCCGCGGGAATGGCCCCCATGCCGCTGTCGATCATGATCCCGTTCTTCTCAAACTCACTTTCAAGTTCATAGAGAACAGGATCAATGATATCCGTTCTCAAATCCAGCATTTGAGGACCATCGTCCATGGAGGAGGCCATGGATTGCGCCTTTCCCATGAACTCTTCAGCGGTTCCCAGCAACTGGGCCACTCGGGACAAAAGATCGCTGAGAGTGTTGTAAACGCTCTCATCCATTGAACCATACCGGCCTCGAATGAGAAGCTTCAGCGTTGCAGCCATGGCCACCAGCGACCCTCGAACATCATGGGACATGAGCATGAGCATCTGCAGGATCTTTTCATTCAAATGCCGAATGCGCTCTTCCGATTGAGCGAGGCCGATGTTCTCCATCTGGCATTCATCGAGCGCTTGACGACAGCGTCTCCAATTGGTGACATCTAAAAGCAGTCCCTCATAAGACACGCTTCCACTTTCTTCAAACCAGAGATTCGCGGTGATCATGCCCACAAAGGTGGTGTTGTCCTTTCTTTTCATGATCACTTCGTAATTTTTGACGAATCCATCCGCCTCGATCTTCTGACGAAGGAGTTCCATATCCCGCGGATCTTGAAAGAGACATGCAATGGATGGCAATCCCAGCATTTCTTCTTTGGATTGGAAACCGAATACCTCCGCTCCGGCCCGGTTGGTCTCCAGAAGAATTCCTTTGCGATTCACCACAAAGCGCATGTCCAGAGACGCATCAAAAAAACTCTTGTACCGAATGCCTTGCGCAAAAAATGCTTTTTCGAAAGGAGAATGCTCCGAGGAATTCATTTGACACCCCTTTGCAGCGGCAGACCCGGAACTTAAATGCACGCGGCATTCTCAAGGTGGAATGAAGGTCACATCAAAGAACAGGCGCTCAGATCTTCCAGGCTCGCCGGGCCATCGGGTTCTCCCCCGCCACTGTGGCGCAGCGAATAGATGATCCGGTCAGCCTTTTCTTCCATTTCCGGAACCAATTCGACAAGAGCTTTTAGAGATCTGAGCACCTTTATCATCTGGTGGCGGTTCCCTATGGGCAACTCCGAGCGGGAAAGGAGCAGGATTGCCTGGTCAAGCACTTCCAACTTGTCTGCCGTAAAATAGATGTAAGCAGTGTCTACCCATCGCCGGCACAGTTCCTGAGGCAAATGAGAAATGCGGAGGATGAGCTCCTTGTCTGTGACCTTGTGAATGGCCTCCTCCAAATGAGATATGAGATGCCTGATCTGAACCTTGTTCTCATCAAAAACGGAAGTGAGGGAAAAAAGCTGCTCCCACTTGGGAACGATCTTGAAGGCAAGCCATTGCTGATATTGGGCCGGAAGCAGGCACATGGTCTTCATTTCTTCGTGATCGGCGGAGAGCCTTCGGGACAAATGGATCAGTTCATCATCCCCCTTCACCAAGCTCATTCCCCTGGAAAGCAGAACTTCCAGTTGCTGAAGAATGGCTTCCCTCCAGGGGATGAGGGGAAAAGCGATTTTCAGCTGCGCCTCCCACTCAGCCCTCAGAATTCCCAACTGGGCATTGACGGCAGAAAGGATAAAAGCGAACTTGATGAGTGTGTTTCGCAATTCATGGGCAAGGAGTTCACAGCTATGGAGCCTCTGCCGGGCAAACTCCCTTTGGGCTTTGAGAAGTGTTTCCCGAAGCTGCAGAGTGAGTATTTCTGTTCCCAGGCTTCGAGAAAGTTCCTGAATCACGCGGGTCGATTGATCATCCTTGCGTATGGTGTAGGGTCGAAAGTGAATTTTGATCACCGCCACCACCACGTATTCCGTATCCTGCCATATGGGATTTCCCTGCCAGTCAAGAGGATATGGCAATGCATCGAGACAGGATCCGTAAAGGTCGATCTTTCTGACGAGCACGGGCTCCATGTGGTAAAAGTCTTCGATTTCGCCGCGAAGCTGCTTGGCCACACTGCGCAAGTCTTCGTAAGGATTCTCTGCAGTCCAGCTCTTTTGCTTTTCCACGCACCAGCCCATGGCTTCCAATGGGCGCCCGGGATGGTCACTGTACTCCTTCCAGCTTTTGCCCGGAGGGTTGTAATCGGATGTGGCGGGAAGACCCCACTCGATCTCATCTAAACCTTTTCCACGAATGCCCGAAGTGATTCGCACTGCCTGAAGGGTCGGCATGGGCCCCACTCGGTAAATGGTCCCCTTGTAGGCAAAGGGGATACAGCGGAGTATGGTCCGAATCATATTCTTGCAGGTTCTCTCCAGCAAATCTTCCACCCTGCTCATGCCGTGCTCCCGCATCCTTTGAATATGCCAGTGCCCCCTGTTCTTCCACCACAGCGGCGAAGGGTCGAATCTCCATGGAAATTTATAAGGCCAAACGATTCCATTGAAAGCTTTATAGCAGCAAAATCAATGGAAGGCGACCGTCAACAATAGATTCGAAGCAGACAATGCGAACCTTGAGGCAGTTGTCTTCCCGGAAAAATGTCATATCCCTTTGAAGGTCTTTTTCACTGATCTTTTCTCTTGAGCACAAAGACCTGTTTCACCGGAACGACGCCCAGAACTTCCCGCACATCCGCCAGCCGGGAGGGGTCTTCCTCCAGCCCTGCCCATGAATCGAGCAAAAGAGTTTCCCCATCTTTCTTCAGAATGGCGGGCACGGTCTTTTTGGAAGGTCTTTTGCCTTCGTAGAGTATGCTCCCCGGATCATCGGGCTTCACAAGACGGCATTGAACTTCAAAGGATTCAGCTATTTCGTAGAGTGTGGAAGAAGTGTATTCTTCCATTGGAAAGGGTCGTAAGCGGCCATTTTCCATCATGAACACATCATTGAGCGCCAGGTCCTCGCCCTCGTTGCCTTCAAGGGAATCGTTCCCCTGCGCGTCCTCCGGGGTCAAGTTCTTCTGAGACACCGACTCCTGTTTCTTTTTCATCACAAAACGCTCCTTCAGCTTACCTGAAACAATCAAGGACTGAATAATCCCTTCGTCCTCCTGCTCCTCTCTCCTCGCTTCATGACACCCGTCCAAGCAAAGACGACATCTGAAGAACGGTATGCGTCTTTCCTCCTTTTTACACCACACAAATGAAGACACGTGAAAGGACCTTTGGATTTGGACGGGTTGATAGACGGTTGCCGCTTTTGGAAATGGAGACCAGTGCCCGAAACCTGATCCGATCCCCTCAATATCCCTTTTTCAAGAACTGTGAAACACACTTGGGCACAGCCCGGGACGTTGAGAATGCGAAGTGTCCAGGAACGCAACCGAGAAAAAGGTCGAGCAGAAAATATGCCACACTCCTTGTCACCAGGACAGCAAGAACACACCATGGCGACATCAAGGAAAACCCCAAAATGAAAAACCTGGCTGTGAAAGATCCCTGCGCGCACCCGCAGCTTGAAGGCCCGCTTTTCGGACTCAGGGAACAAACAACGGGGCGATCCTGTTCTCAAGGTCTTTGAGAAGGTCTTCCCGGAGGAGACTTTTGTCCAGCACGTGAATCAACGCCACCCCATCGCGCAGATCCACGGCTGCAGTCCCGGGAAGGAGGCTGACCACCAGCAGGAAAAAGACCCTCGATTCTTCCCCTCGCACCCCAAGAAGGTAACGGACCACCATGGGTTGCACCGCTGGCCCTGCTCGAAGGGCCCTCTGGGCCACGTCCATTCCGCCGAGAAAAGACTGCCATGAAAAAAACAGAAAGAAACGCAGCCATGGAAGGACTTTCCAGTTCCAAACGGGTGAGGGTGCCAGATAGAAACTGAGAGTTGCGCCCGATGCAACCCCAACAATTCCCAAAAGGGAAAGGTGAAAACCTTTCTCGGTCAGTATCCACCACAAGAGACTCAGGAAGAGTACTCTTGATACGATCCTTACAGCCAAAGCGCTCTTCCATCCATAAAATGTTTTTCTTTTTTCAGCGATCACAAGACTCCTCACTGATCCGGGAGCTATCCCGCCCAGGTCAACAGAATAAACCCCAAAAGCAAAAAAACAAGGAGCACTCCGACGGTGTGCCAGTGCATCAATCGCTGCTCTACTTTGTCTGGACTCGTACGCAGTATGGGGTTCTGGAGGAGGCGATCCGTCCAGGCCACCAGATCAACGCGGCCATAAGAAGGATCGCAGAGGGGGCTGGCCCGCCATCGCCGCTCCAGAGATCGTAAAGCCTGTTCCAGTGTTTCCAGGAAAAAACCATCGAGACCTTTCCATTCTCTGGAGGCAAAAGATGATTTGAAAAACAGGCAAGCCAGGAAAACACCCAGACCGATGGGCCAGATCCCCTCCCAAATTCTTTGCAGGCCTCCTTCAAAAGGGATCTGAGCCACCGGAAGCCATCCCTGCACCATCGGAAACACCCCCCACAGGAGGCCGAGCAATCCTGCCCAGGCAACCATCATTCCCCATGCACCGCCTTTTTCTCTTTCGTGGGGCATTGCCGCAAAAACCCGCCACACAAAGGCAGATAAAAGGAGGGTGGTGCCCATTGCACTGAAAGAGAGCATCACAGAAAAAAATCCACTCCAAACCTCGGGCAGATGTGCAACGCCCCCCTTCATGACACCCTTGACCGCGGCTCCTGCTGTGAAGGGCAATCCTGCCAGAACCAAAGAAGGAAAGATCAGGCCGGCCAGGACAACTCTGCCCGAAAGGGAGCGGCGCTCTGTGGCAAGGGATATTCCGATGCCGAGAAAGAGGGCTCCTTTGGCCAAGCCGTGCACCAGGGCAAACACCATGAGACCCGTCATGATTTCTTCCCTTGCAGAAACGCCGGACATAAGGGCAAAGCCCAGTGTCATTGTCATCAAACCCATCTGACTCACGCTGGAATAAGCCAGAATCGTTTTGGGGTCACGCTGATGCAGACCCGAAACCACTCCGTAAAGGGCTCCTGAGAGACCCAGGCAGGCAAAAAGAATTCCCCAAAAATCCGCAACGCTGTCCACAGAGAAAAACTGCAGCCACCCCAGCAGCCCTGCCTTGATCATGGCTCCACTGAGGACAGCGCTGGCAGGAATGGGTGCCGCGGGGTGGGCCAGGGGGAGCCACAGGTGGAAAACGATCACTCCGGCCTTGATCCCAAAGCCGGCAAAAGCCAGCGCAAGGATGAGCGTTCCCTGGTCATGTGCCGGCAGAAGGGGCGCCATTGCCTGGAAGGTGAGCCCCCCTCCCGCAAGTCCCCCATAGAAGAAGGCCGAGGCAAGCATGACCTCCCCGAAAAGGGTCATGGTCAGATAAACTCTGCCCGCTCGAAGTGCACGAGGTGTCCCCTCATGGATGACCAACCCGTAGGCGGCAAAGCTCATGAGGGCAAAAAACGTGTAAAAGGATGCCAAGTCCTGGGCCACGGTGAGCCCCAAATTTCCACATAAGGTCAGCAGAAAAAAAAGGGAAAAGCGGCTCTTCGCAGGATTTGTGGCAAGGTAAGAGCTTGCGTACATTCCCGCTGCCATCCAGAGGAGCGTGGTGATCAGCAGAAAAGCCCGCCCGAAGGAACCAAAGTGGAGCGACGTTTCCAGAAAAAGAGACGGAAAAAGACCAGGCGCCACATCACTTCCTCCAAGGGCCAAAGCAAGGGCGGGTGCTGGGGCGAGCCACAAACCGTATCGAAAGACGATCCCCCGGAAAGGAGGGAAAACCATGGGAGGCAGCAACAATAGAGGTGAAAAAACGGCGAGGATCCAGATCATGGAAGACCTCCATCACGTCCCCTGGCTATTTTTTCAGCCACACCCAGAGGACTCCATTCCCAACCGGCAAAGACCCCCGCAGCCAAAGAAAAAAGAGCCGTTGCAAGAGTGGGCAGCATCAAGGTCCAGGGAGCCTCCCACCATTTTGAAAATGTGCCCCTTTGCGTGTTTGTGCCTTCAAAGTCCATCGCCGCGGGTTTGAACCAGCAGGCATGCAAAATGGGTAAGAAATAAGCGGCGTTGAGAAGGCTGCTCACCACAAGCACCGCCACCACCCACTCCTGTCCTCCCTGAATTCCTCCCTGTGCCAGGTGCCACTTGCTCACAAAGCCTGCCACGGGGGGAACACCGATCATTCCCAGTGCGGCGATGGAAAAGAGAGCCATGGTGACGGGCATTTTGCGTCCTACTCCATCCATTTGGTCAATGCGATAAATTCCCAGGAATTCCGACAAAATGCCCGCACAAAAAAACAAGGTGATTTTCATGATTCCCTGGTGCACCAGGTGAACCAGGCCTCCCACTGTGGCGAGAGGACCCAGGACGACAGCTCCGAGAACAATGTAGGAGATCTGGCTCACGGTGGAATAGGCCAGTCGCCGCTTCAGTTCCCTTTGCATCAAAGCCCGCACAGAGCCAAAAAGGATCGTCACCACGACCACCAGGGCCAGGGGGCTGAGAAGCCCCAGGTCGGCGGCGAAATCTTTGCCATAAACATCAAAGATCACCCGCATGACACCGAAAGCTCCGGCCTTGACGACAGCCACTGCATGCAGCAGAGCGGTGACGGGTGCCGGGGCGATCATGGCCGTGGGCAGCCATCCGTGGAGGGGCACCAGTGCCGACTTGACGCCAAGACCGATGATCAGCAAAGCAAAGATCACCTTCAGGTCCGTCCCGGAAAGGTTTTCCACCGCGTGAAGCGCTCCCCCGGGAACAAAATCGAAAGGTCCGCTCAGCACCTGCAGCCAAACAACGGCTAAAAAGAGCACGGCACCTGCCGTCACCGCATGCCACAGGTATGTGCGGCCGGCTTCGAGGGCTTTGGGGGTTCCCCTGTGGACCACCAGGGGATAAGTGACAAGAGTCAGAAATTCGTAGAAGATAAAAAAAGTGATCAGATTGCCGGCAAGAGCCACACCCGTGGAAGCAGTCACACAGAGACTGAAAAATCCAAAAAAACGGCTTCGGTTGGGAGAGCCTTCAAGGTAGCCCACGGCATAGAGGGTGGTCAAAAACCAGAGGTTACTGGAGAGTGAAACGAAGGCCAGGGAAAGCAGATCCACCTTGAGGAGAAAGTCGAAACCAAAACCCATGGTGAACCGCACTTCATAGACAACATCATGAGCCAGAAGGCCCCAGGCCATCAGAAACACGCCGGCAACCTTCACAGAAGCTCCCAACATGTTCAAGGTGGTGCGGAGCCTGGAACGCTCTTCCGGAAGCATAAAGATGACCAGTCCCGTGACCAGAGAACTGAACAAGACAATGAGGGGCAGCCAAAAGGTCATGGTCACGGCATCTCCCAACCGTTTTTGCCCGTGCCGAAATGGGGGACAGCAGGAAGCAGCGCAATCACCTCGTCAGCTCTGAAACCCATCAGAACGCAAAGGATGGCCAATGCAAGGGGCACAAGGGTCATGACCAGGGGGACCGAGTTGAGACGAAGGGCCTCTCCCTCTGAAGGCACAAAGGTATGAGCGAGAATTTTGAAAACATAAGCGGCTGTGAGCAGTCCGCCCAGGACGATCACCGGGGCCCACCACCACTGCCCGCTGGCCAGCACCGCACGCAGCAGCATCCACTTGGCCACAAATCCTGCACTGGGAGGCAGCCCCATCAGGCTCACACCAGCCACACCCAGGCTGAAAGTGATCACTGGCAAGCGCCCTGCAATGTCGCGCATGGCATGGAGGTCATCGGTGCCCATGGCTTGCAGCAGACACCCCGCCGCGAGAAAGAGTGAGGCCTTGGCAAGACCATGAGAAAAGAGATGGAAAATGGTGCCCCCCCAGGCCAGAGCCTCGTGCCCTTGAAAATCAGGACTGGCCAGAATAGGGAAAATCAAAAAGAGGTAACCCAGCTGGCCCACGGTGGAGTAGGCTATGAGCAACTTGAGTCTCGACTGGCGCACCGCCTGAAATGATCCCCAAAAGACCGCCAGAGATCCCAGAATGCCAAGCAGTTGACTTGGCATTCCTCCCGGGGTTCCTCCAGAAATGGATTCAAAGACCACGAACCATATTTTGAGGAGCAAAAAGAAAGAGGCCTTGACCACGAGAGCCGACAAAACGGCGCTGACCGGAGCCGGTGCACTGGAATGGGCCGGTGGAAGCCAAAAGTGGAAAGGCAGGAGGGCGGACTTGATGAGTAAACCAAACACCATCAGGCCAAATGCGGTCAGGGTATGCACTTGTGGGGTCACGCCTCGGCTCAGGAGCAGAAAATCCAGTTGACCCGTACCGGCATAGATCAGAGCCACTCCCAGGAGATACATGAATGAGCCGAACATGGCCGCCAGGAGATAACGAAGTCCCGCAACCAGAGAGGCGGTGCTTCCCGATAGAATGGTGAGCCCCACTGCAGCAAGGGTTGAAATCTCCAGCAAAACATAGGCATTGAATACATCCGAACACAGGTAGACCCCGTTCAGGCCGCCCCAGAGGAGCAGCCACAAAGGCCAAAAGCGGGATCCCATTGCGCGCAGTTCAGGGGACTGAGCAAAATAGCTACCCGCCTGAATGCCCACCAAAACCCCAACCACGGCTGTGAGGAGGAGAAATAGAGCCGAGAGTCCATCCAGATGAAGGGCTATGCCGAGGGGCGTGGCCCATCCACCCAATTCCACACGGGCACTGGCATGCTCCCAGACGTGGGCCACCAGCCCCACGGAGACGATCAAAGTCCCCAGAGATGCGGCCATTCCCAGTGCAAAAACAGCCTTCCTGTGGGCCAAAAGGCAGACCACACTGCCCACAAAGGGAAGAAGCACCACCCAGATCACTTGGTTCATGGTTGGTCCCAGCTATCCTGGGAAGGATCGGTTTCAGACTCTGCCATCCTTCGATGGATGCTTCGCACCAACGCCAGGGCAAAACCCGTGGCGCTTATGGCCACTACGATTCCCGTTAGAACCATGGCCTGGGGAACAGGATCCGGGAAGAGATCCTGATTTCGATATGCGGTGCTGATCAGTAGAAGAAAAATTCCTCCCGCAATGACATTGAGAGCCATAACCTTGCGCAGCAGGTGTTGCCGGGTGAAAAGCCCGTAGACGCCCAAACCCACCAGGAGAATGGCGGCAAGGGAGTAGATGGAAAACGTGGACATTGCAAATGAAAGATCGATCTCAGCTGCCTCCCGGGTCATCCACTGCACCCAACGACAGTATGGCCAGGGAGGATAGAGCAACACCGATGGACAGGGTTGCAACCACTTCCACACCCAGTATGATCATTGCGGACCACTCTTCAGGAAATTCCAGGGGCCTCATTTCGGGCCACAGGGCGCTCACCACGGCCACCAGCAACATCACGGCGAAGCCCGCAATGAGGCAAAACAGCCAGAGCATGCGGGACAGACCCGTGATGGATGCGTGGCCCGAGAACCAGAGCAAAACCAGCATGGCCGCCAGAACGACACCCGCCTGAAAGGCGCCCCCCGGCGCATGATCTCCCAGCCATAAAAGGTAGACCACCACCAGGGCCATGGTCGGTGCCAGCCCCATGACAAGCCTCCTGAGCATGACATCAGGAGCCTGCAGGACTTTGAGCTCTCTCAGGTCAAAACGGTTCCGTACACAGAGGATGCCCAAAACGGCCGCCACCAGCACTCCCAGTTCCAGCCATGTGTCATAAAATCGGAAGTTGAGCAGCACTGCCGTGACGGGATGCTCCACACCACTTCTCTCAAGAAACTGGGATACCATCGGGGTCAACCCGTCTCCAGTGGCGGGCAGATCCAGAACTGCGAGCACGAGAAGCGTCGTCAGGCTCCCAACGCATGTGAAGGCAAGGAGGAGGTGTATTTTTCCTGGACACGGGGAAATGGGGTCCAGCCTGCATGGTTCAGAGGTAAAAGAATCATTCTCACGATCTGCTCCCGGTTCAAGGCCTTTGAATGTGCCGAAAAGAAGGACCCCTGCCAAACCCGCGCCCACCGCCGCCTCGGCCAGGGCGATGTCTGGAGCCCCAAGCCTGATCCAGGCCAGAGAGAGGAAAAGCCCAAAAGAGATGAACAACACCGTGGCCTGAAAGAGGTCAGAAGCCCCGAGCAATCTCCAGCTCACCAGCAGCAGGGCTGCTATGAGGAAAACATCGAACAGGAGAATCAGGTTCATGGAGTTCCCCTCAGCCCCCGCGAATCAATTTTCTGCCAAGGAAAAAGCAGATGCTGGAACTGGCAACCAGCGCCAGAACCCAGATGAGAATCAGCTTCAAACCCACGGCCACGGACTGGGAGGTGATCACCAGGGCCAGAACAATGAAACCCAGTCCCAGATTGTCAGCCTTGGTGAGAGCATGAATACGGCTCAGGGAGTCGGGAAAGCGAATCACACCGACCGAGCCGGCCATGAAAAAGAAAGCCCCCAGGAGGCATAACATTCCAGCTAAAACTTGCATGATGTCACTCTTTCTCTCCATCAAGACTTTCGGGAGTCCTCACAAAAGCCACCACCGCGAGCACAGCCAGAAGGGTGAAGAGGAGCGCGGCGTTCCGCACGGAAGGGGCGTCAAAAGCGTGAGCGAGCAAAAGGAGAATGGCCACGCCAGTGGTGCCGAAAAGCTGCACGGCCACCAGCCGGTCCTCCTGTTGAGGACCAAGAAAGACGCGGACCAAACCAACGAACATGGTCAGGAACAAAAAACAGGCAACGCCCAAATAAAAATTTTCCATCGGCAACTTCTCCCCCGGTTCCCTGCGCACCGCCCCCATCATTTCCGCAACCAGGCCTCACTCCACGCGCCCCCCCTTTCAAGGGCGGGCTTCACCCTTCACAGCAGATTCGCCATGGTTCAAATAGGCCTCCGCCTGTCCGTGAATGGTGGGACTCACATGTGAAGGCACCTGTGTCAGGATATGATCCAGAGCGTTCACCACAAGCTTCTTCAAGTCTGCCCTGAGTCCTGCCACCTGCTGAAAACTATTGAGAAGACGGCTTGCAGTGGTGGCATTGATGGGAGCGAGCTTCACCACTGAATGGGCCACCCATTGTATGCCCTCCTCCGTCCACAGCTTTTTGTTGTTGAGAGCCATGGGCAAATAAAGTGCGCGGCACCAGGTGGGCTGGGTGATGTCAAAGGTGGGTCGTGAACTTTCTTCTTCGATCATCTGGAACACGTCATCCTGCGTGCCACTGGAAATCACCCTCAAATAGTTGGCATATGCGCTCAAATGACCGTGCCATCGGGCGTAGTATTCCTCCAGGATCGAGCGGCGCTCACGAGCGCTGCTTCGATTGAGGGCGAGCAAGGCGGACACGCGGTCATTGGCTGTGGTGGCATTGCGAAGATGATTCAATATCAGGTCATGGCTCTCCCCTGAATCGTCCACAACAATCAGGTCCAGAAGCACCTGCTTCAGCAGGCGTGCTTCGATGCCTACAGTGGGTGAAGCGTTCTCCGGCAGTGTGTAGGTGTCGAGCTCCGCGAACTTTTGAAGCAATCGATCCCGGTACATGCCGTTCACTGCCTTCATGAGCTTTTCCCGGGCCATCACCAGTTCGGGATACCAGGCACAGTAGGCCCGGTCCAAGGGCTGCTCGTCTATTCGCAGAAAAAAGGCCTTCAGGGAGTCCGATGAACTCTCATCTTCCAGTATCTCCCCGTAAAGGGTCAACCATTGAGGGTCCACGGCTCTTTCATGGTTGGCCAGCAACCCCACGCGCTCAAAGTCCGTGAGTTGCCTCATGGCATTCACTCGATTGTAGCGATTGGGGTCCAGGCGGGTCTGAAGAGCCAGCTGCCCCTGCGTGACACCCCTGTGGTGCAGAGTTCCGTAAAAAGAATAATCGCGGTTGAGAGAGGGAAAGGCCGGTGCAGTGCCAACGTTTTCCACAATGACTTCCGTTTCCTGTTCTCGGAGCTGAATCACCCTGCAGGTGTTTTCCATGTCTTTTCCATGGGAGTCCACAAGGGCGATGGCCAGGGGAATGTGAAAGGGCTCCTGCCCCTCATTCAAGTGCTGTGTGAACACCATTCGGTATTCCTTGGTCTGGGGATCGTAGCGATCATGGGCGGTGACTTTGGGGTATCCCACGGTGTGAAGCCATCTGCGGCGAAACTGCTCCAGAGATATGCCCGAAACCTCTTCAAAACATTGAAAGAATTGCTCCGTATTGGCATTGCCATGATGGTATCGCTGGAAATAAAGGCGCTTTCCGGCCCTGAAATGGTCGTTCCCCAGCACCAGACGGAGCATGCCAATGACTTCCGCCGCCTTCACATAAGTGACCCCGTCAATGAGCTCATCGGGATCATTGAATCCCTCACGCACAATGCGCCCCACATGGCCCCCATCCTCCAGAGCCAGGGGTCCCAGCAGCGGATTGCGTATGGAATCCACCTGCTGAAGACGAATGAAGGATGGATCGAAGCGGCTGGCCATATACTGCCGCTCCACATCCACCGTGTACGCCTCATTGAGCCAGACGTCAAAAGGCGTCTCCATGGTTGTTTCACTGCCGCATTGATTGTGTTCAAATTCGTGGACGATGACCGCATGAGCGTAGAGCAGGGACTGATCCAATGTGTGCTCGTCAAGAAGGGCCGCATCCGTGACAATGGTCGTGTTCCCCACGTTTTCCATGCCGCCGAAATTGGACTTGTTCATGGTGATGGTACGATAGGTATCCCCCGTGTATTCATAGTCCTGAGTGCGTGCCACCCAAAGAACCGAGTCCTTCAAGATTTCCATGGGAATGCGCGCCCCATCCACAGAACCGGGAGGCACGAGGTATTCCAGACGCACTCCCTTTCCCGACTCATAGGTCACGTGATCTGTCAGCTCCTCCCAGGTGCCTGCGCAGGCAATGAACAGGTAGGGTGCCATGGGCACCGGATTTTCGTAGGTGATGACCTGCCTTGAGGGGTCATGGGCCTTGGGTGCGGGCTTGCCCTCAGGGTTTGTTTTTCTGGAAATATTGCCGTTGCTGATGAGGTGTGTGTATGCCCGGTCACCCTCCAGAGTCGTGGTCATGGTGCACTTGGCGCGACAGTCGTCCAAAATGGGCAGAATCCTTTGAAACCCCCATTGCTGGCATTGGGACATGTACTGCTGTGGAGCCCCCGGTGGCGTTGTGTCCCTGTAGATTCCCTCCAGAAGGTGGTCCGATGGAAAACAGCGGCTTTGAGTGCGGATGCAAAAGCGTTCCCCTTCACTCACATGGTGGGGCAACTGCACACTGAGCTTATTATTGGCCGGGTCATAACTGAAGCTCAAGGGGAGACCTTTCCCCCTCAAGGGAGATTCCCCTGCAGGATTAGAAATCCATTCCACTTGAAGTATCTCCAGGTCCATGGCGTCAAGCACCAGTTCGTCCATGGGTTCCAATGCGGTCATTTCCAGACAATTGGTGCCATCCACCCGGGTTTCCTGAAAATTCAGATGAATGGTGAGATGCTCCAATTTAACGGGCAAATCCCCGAAGTCTTCCCGTTTGTACCTGAACTGGCGGGACTTCTCTTTCAATTGCATATCTCCCGTTTCTTTCATGTCAAATATTTATTAAATAATTGATATCACACGACTAAACACATAAGCCAGCCCCTTTGCGGATACCCGTGAGAGTGGCCTCATGCCAAAGCCGCAGCTTCGGCGTGTTCTATCCTTCACAAGATTCAACTTTTGTCTCTTTTGATTCCGCAAACGGGTTCCCGGCACGGAACAGGGGCAACCTTATGGTTTGAAATCAGCTTTCTCCAGGCAGGATGCACGAAAGACGCATTGCTCCTGATCACACCAATCTTCAGCAGTGCCATAGCAATCGAAATAACCTTCCTTTCTCTGTATTTCACGGATCAGATCGACCTTCTTTTTCCCAAATGAGTTGACGCCCAATTGTTTGGCAATTTTTCTCACTTCCTGCATTTTCATGGGATGCGCTCCTGTGATGGAAAACCGTCAGTTCCCCTCCCCCACTTCATGGTTTCTCTGCATCTGCATCATCTTTCGAAGGCTTAAAAGCAGACCACAAAACACAGAATCCATGAGAATCCCGTGTCCATGGAGTCAAGGAGTTTGCGGGATGAGTGATAAGATTCTATGGTTTCATCGTAATCTCTTCATTTTTTGAAAGGCGGTGTCAGAAACTGCGCAACCGACTGTTTCCCCCGAAGAATTCCATGTTCATCAAGAGTTTTTCCAAGTCTTCTTCGATCACGCTTTCTAGGCGGAAACTGCCGGAAAAGCTGGTTCTGAAGACTACACTGCCATTTTCATCAAGACCCTTGAGTGTCCCCGATGAAATGCTCAAAGTGGCCCCACTCCATTCCCATACTCGTGTTTGACTGCCTCGAGAAGAAAATGCGGCAGCTGTTGCTTTTCCTGCGGGAAGGGACCATCGCCCCCGATCATCCTTTTGGACAAACAGCACGGGGTGGTCCAAAAGCACATGGCGTATTCTGATCTTCAATGAAAGGAGCGATAAATCATAGCTGATTCTGGCCTCATCCACTCGAAAAACATCTGTTGCTCCCCGGGTGGCTGCAACATTATGCAGTTCAAGCTGGGACAAGACATTCCAATGACACCTGTCGAACTTCAATGAATATCCCCATATGGTCTCCACTTTGTGCACAAAATTGGACGTCATTTTCTTCTGAAACCAGGACGTCTGCAGGAAAATGAGGGAAAATGAAACAAGAACCAGCACCAAACAGATGAACAGGAAGAATTTCCTGTAATGTGAACTCTTCATGGGCCGTGCCCCAGTGGCATTTTTCGGGGAGGATTCAAACAAATGGCAAGTGAGAAAATCACCCGTTTCGCTCTTTTCAACGACCTATAGCATTATTAAAAATTAACATCATTAAATCAATTGACAATCCTGTAACGGACGGTCAAAGCTGTACATCAGAAGGCAAAAGAGCACTCTGTTGCTGGGGGTTCTCGAGCCCAACCTGGCTGCATTCGCGGGTCTTGGGACTCTGTGGAGGGGGCGATCAAAATCATTTCATACCAGGAAAGCCGGCCTTCGAATTTTGGGAATCTGAAGCAGAAGCCCCCATAGTGCGAACATGGTTTCTCCCCTTGAGGATGAGGAAACAGTCCATGAGCAAACACATGCAGATCAGCATCAAAATCCTTCCCTTTTACAAAGGGGGCATGCAGGACATCTACCCCAAACTGAAACGGCACCTCGGGTACCTGGACACCCGGTGGGCAGACAAAGACCCTTCCCCTTACGACCTTGCACAACAGCTGGATGAGCTTCTGTATCATTATGAGGGAACGCGTCTCAGAGAGGCCCTTTTACCCCATCGGGACAAGCTGCAGAAATTACACAAAGCCATTGAAAAGAAGGCAGCCGAATGGAAGCTGGCCGAAGCGGACCAGCTTCTCTATGAGATGGAAGATCTTTTTGAGGAGATAGAGTGGAAGTTGGATTGAAGGCTTGCGTTGGATATGCAGTGAAAACGACCGCGCAGATACAAAGCACCAGGGAGAAAAGACTCTTTGGAATGGGGGAATAAAGCAACAAAACTGTTGACAAGGTGAGACGTCTTTTGTATTGATACACCCACATCGCAAGGGGGGCTGTAGCTCAGTTGGGAGAGCGCTTGAATGGCATTCAAGAGGTCAGGGGTTCGACTCCCCTCAGCTCCACCAAGCCGGCAAAAAAGAAGGGACTTGAGCAGATTTTGCTCCAGTCCCTTTTTGCTTTCGTGAGATATTCAACTCGGGCGCCCACCTCGAGAAAAAGTCCCTGGGCTGCTCGCCTTGCCGGACAAACGGGGCTTGAGCTGCCGAAGTGGGCTCCTGGCTTTCCCTCCTTCAACGAAGGACCTTAGACCTTAAGGCATACCGACCATTTCTCCCTCAAGAATGGGCTTTTTGCGCTCGACCACACGATGGAGAAAAACGGGCACAGTGGCATGGGAAACCACTTTTTCAGCAACACTGCCCAGCACCCAGGCCACCTCGCCCTTGCCATGGGTTGCCATCACAATGAGATCCACAGAGCTTTTGTCCGCATAGCCAATGATCTCACGTGCAGGGTTTCCCGAGGCACAAACGGTTTCAACCTCAAGCCCCTTTGCTTTCAGTTCCTGGGCCGCCTCGCCGAGGAAGCGTTCGCAAACTCTGTGTTCGGCCGATGCGGCTGCATCACGAACCCCGCCTGCGGCATCAGCCATTCCCGCATCTTCGGGGGAAGCACATGAATGGAAAACAATCACTTGTGAATTAAAAGCCTTTGCCAGTTCTATCACATGAGGAAGTGCCGAGGCAGCAAACTTTGATCCATCCAGCGGAACCATGATTTTCTTGTACATAAAGCCCTCCTTTTGATAATCATTTATACGGGTATGATGACAAAAACTCAATCCACCTCAAGAAGCTTCCCACACCTCCCTTCTTTACCCCGCAGTGAAAATGACCGTGAAAACTGCACTCATCCCTGCCATTTGTGAAACAGTTCCAAGCGTGGCCCTGAATGTTCAGGCTCCATGTTCAAAAGAATTTCGCACCATGAAAGTTCGGAACCATACAGTTGATCATTAACAGGACAAGTATATCCGTGTGAGAGTGGCATTGAGATTGAAGGGCTTGATGTGAAGATGCGCAGCAACTGCCTCAGCATGGGAGAAGTCAACGTCAGTTCCTCCTCAAGACTGTATTGATGAAACATACTATATTATTTTTTAACTGAAATGGAGAAAAAAGAACATTCTTTCCTCATTCGAATGTATGCGGATCAATACAAAAATTCTTTGCCCGTATTTTTCAGGGTATGCGCATCTCCCATATAGTTCGCCTGGCTGCCATTGCGCACGATGGCATCATAACCCTCGGGATCGTAGATAACCGGTTCCGCATAGTTGTCTGCCGGAGCTGTCTCCCTGCACAGTTGGATGTGGCGCTCCAGCTTTGCAATGGAAAAGGACACCAGTTCCTTGAGAAAACCAAAGGCATGGCGAATTTGATGAAAACCATGATGTTTCAGAAGAGCATAGCCTCGAATGGCTTCTTGCTCGGAGACTTCATTGGGATGCTCCTGGCTGGTTGTGCAGGCGGTCTGGATTGAGGGAATGTTCAACCGCTTGTTCACTTTCTCCATGAGCAGGTTGGCCACATTCAGCGACATGAGACCCATGTCCACAGCGTATTTTTTTTGAATGCTCGCAATGGACGGAAGCCCCGCGTGGACCACTGTGACTCCCGGATTGATCAACTGTGCCAAAGTGATGCCGAAAAGAGCCTCTGCGTGCGTCAAAGTCAGAAGAGAGGACATGCTGTACGGTCCCGAAAGCCCCGCCATGGGCATGGTGGAAACATAAATGGGAATGCCTTTTTCCACGCAGGACAGAAAAGGGTCCACCATGGACTCAATGACATTCAAGGGACTGTTGATGATGGAGAACTGAACGGTCAGCTTGCCCCTCCTTTGATGAATCTCCTCTGCCCGCGCAATGCCCTCGGGCGTGAGGGCGGCCACATACACAGGCTTGTGACAGTGTTCAATGATGGTGTCCATGACCTTGACCTCTTCCTTGGGAATGAGCACCCCCCTGGCCATGAACTGCACCACGTCCGCCTCGTTGACTATTTTTGCGATCTTCACCAAATGCTCAAAAGTGGGAGGAATGAGTTCCCCCGTCCCATCCGCATGGACAAAAGGGGCCGTCCCTCCCACACCGAATGAGTTTTCGGGGAGGAAAAACTCATTCCGCTTGGGCGTGGTTTGAAGGGCCTGCTCAATGAGAGGTGACAGGACATGAAGATGGCCCGTCGTGTCATCATAGGCCGCAAGTCCCGTGTCTTCGAAAATTCTTCGAACCCTTTCCGAGTGGCATTTGACACCCACTTCTTCAAGAATACGCACTGCATCGCCGTGAACTTTTTCGAGAAGTTCTTCAGTGTAAAACATTCAAAAACCTTTCATTTGACGGTGAGGTCCATTCCATCATAAGCAAAGCGAATTTGGGAATGAACTCTTTCCAGTTCAAGGTAGTCATCGTGACTGCGGTTCCAGTATTCTTCCATATGAATGAATACGGTCTTCCTGGCACGAATCCGCCGCGCCAGAGCCAGGGTTTGAGGGAAGGTGTACAAAGTGTTTCGCGAGACATGATTGGCAGGATAGACAAAACCGTGCTTCAAACCCTCTTCAAAAATTCCCGGCTGAATGAGCAGAAGGTCCGCATCGTAAACTTCTGAGCGGTTTTCAGGAAAGGGTCGAATGTCGCAAGGGGCATAAACGACCTTTCTCCCTGATTCTTCAAAAACGTAAATGTAGACCGTTTGATCTCCTCGGTCCACGGGAAGGGCCGTGACATGAACCGCACCGATGAAGGTGGTCTCCTGAAACTTTCGAGTGCGAATGTAGCCCTGCTGAAGATAATAGGAAACCAGAGGGCCATAGGCCGAACACACCCGCCGGATTCGCTCATGTAAATATTGGGGCAAAACCAGAGCGATCTGCTTGTCCTCATAGTTTTTCCATGTGCGAAAGTCCAGGGCAATTTGCTCCACCACACGAAACCCTTCCACATGGTCGGGATCGGTGTGGGTGAAGATGAGGTGCTCCACTGCATCAATGGAGCACCTGTTCAACTGCTGAACAATTTCTGCAGGAGTATCGACCAGCAGATTGATGCCATGGAGAAAAAGGGCGGGCCCGCTTCTGGAATAGGGTATGCCCTTCTCACGAGCCTGCCGGCAAATTCTGCAAGAACAGCAGGGCTTGGGAATGGGGGAGCAGCCGCCAGACCCGAGAACTGAGAGCTTCATGGTATGAATCAAGCCATCGTTTCACTGTGATTGTGCTTCAAATCTCCACCCACCGTGTCTCTGACTTTTTCTCTCTCTTCGTCAAAGTCAAACTTCGTCCAAATGCCGATGGAGCCATGAGGCAAGATCATGAGGAAAAAAATGCCGGAAGATTTTGAGATAAATAGCCGCTGGGTGTCCTGGCACAAGTTCGGTCTTTTCCACATTCGATCATGGAAAATCACCTTTCAGGGTTTTCAGTAGCGGGTACAGTCCATTCTGTCAAGGCCATTCTGGTCCCTCTTTCCTGACACAGCAGGACCAAAACCCCTTTGTGGCAATACCCCGATGGCCCCGGTCACGCTTATTTCCCCTGAAATGGGTCTTATGGCGGGTCACCGCCAATGGGGAGCATTTGAACCGGGGTGGACACATGCCGCAGCGACACATGACCCCATGGTTTCAATTTTTGGGCAGCCCATAATTTGGAGCCCTGCCCCGTAAGACTGCAAAAGGATTCATGGGGTCGAAAGAGCCCGTCAGTCCCGCTCACTTGGAGATGAAGACGAAGCGGGCCTTAAAATACCCCCGGGGTTTATAAGGACCTTCATCTTCCCTGGGGGCTGTTCCTTGAGATCCGTGGCGCATTATGGAAGAACCCCGTACCAAGCTGTCGTAATCGGTGGACCGAAGGTTTGGCAGAGACGGGCAATAAAAAGGGCAGGCCCTTCTCTTGAGCCTGCCGGCAGGTTTTCCAGGTGCAACGGGGTTTCAAGGTTTGAATCAAGCCACCATTTCATTGTGATCGTGTTTCAAATCCCCATCCACCGTGCCTCTGACTTTCTCTCTTTCCTCTGCAAAATCAAATCCGGTCCAAATGCCGACGGAACCCAGAACGGAATCGTTGGGAAAAAACTCCCGAAAAATCTTGAAATAAAAAGCCGCCTCTTTGCTGTTGATGGTGGCCAGAGGATTCTCGGCCTTGATGCGATGATATTCTTCATCCGTCATGGCCTTTTCCGCCATGGCCTCTCCCAGGCTTTCACACCCTGCTCCCTGAGTGTATTGAACCTTGTAACGCCAGAGGACCTCGTCGGGAAGGTATCCAGTATCTTCAAATGCCTTTCTTAGAATCCACTTCTCGATCTTGGCACCATTGTGCTCCCTTATCTTGAGTTCATGGGGAATCTTCATGGCAAGATCGATCATCTCCACATCCAGAAAAGGAACGCGCAATTCCAGATTGAAGTACATTCCCATTCGGTCCGCTCGCTGCAAATTGATGTTGTGCAATCCACCGATGCAGCGCCGGGCTTCCTGGTTGAGCTTTTCCAAGGGAAAATGCTTCATGTAGTGGTAGCCCGTGAACAGCTCATCAGCACCCTCGCCGGTCAGCACCACCGTCACGTAATCAGCAGCAAGCTTGCATGTGAAATAGCAGGGAACGGCACAGCGGACGAGAGAAGGGTCATAGCTCTCAAGCTTTTGAATCACCGTGGGCAGAGCGTCATAGTACTCCCCTTCCGTGAACACAAGTTCGTGGTGGGTGGAACCGATGTGCTTGGCGGCGATGCGTGCCGCCTTGATGTCGTCACTCACATCCCCAAGGTCGTCCTTCATGCCCACCACAAATGTGTGGAGGTGAGGAATCTCGTCGGCTGCAATGGCCGCCACCAGGCTGCTGTCCAGTCCCCCGCTGCAAAAGGAACCCACGGGAATCTCGGGATCGGCCAGCAGCCTCTTCTTCACTGAGCGAATGAACGTGCTGCGAATGAGTTCTTTGGTCTCCTCCACGTTGGTGAGCAGATGATCCTGCACCTCGGGTATGTTGTAGTACCGCACAAAGCCTTCCCGTGGTGTGTAATAGTGACCCGCCGGGAACTCGTGCACCTGGTCGACACCCGCCAGGATCATGGCTCCCAGTTCGGAACTGAAATACATGTTTTCCCCAGCATGGCCGTAATAGAGGGGTTTGATGCCAACGGGATCCCGTGCCAGAAGGAAATCATCTCCATCAAACAGGGCAAAGGCAAACATCCCATCCAGCTCCTTCACGCAGGAGGGGCCCTTTTCACGATAGAGATGGAGGATCACTTCCGAGTCGGAAAAAGTGGTGAAAGCGTACTTGGACGCCAAAGGTTCACGGAGCCTGCGAAAGTTATAGATCTCTCCATTGCAAATGATTCCCATCTTCCCGTTTTCAGCCAAAATGGGCTGATGGCCTCCCGCCACATCCACAATGGAAAGCCGCGTGTGGCCCAACACCATTCTGCCCCTGGAAAAAATACCACGGTCGTTGGGTCCACGATGTCCGAGCACATCGAGCATTTTGTTGATGGTTTTCTCGTCCTTGATGCCGAAACATCCCGCCAATCCACACATGTTCTCTCCTTCATTCGATGAGACGAGCAGAACCTCACACGGCGGCCGGAAGTCCCTCATTTGGGGAAACTTCAAGCTTCAGCTCTGCCTTTAAATCTTCCCATCCTTGAGTTTTGATCCCCTTCTGGTTTCGTGAACCATGAGGGTGGTCCGGGGCACGGCTCATGAGGCAACAGACAAGTTTTGCAAAATTGGCCGCCGTCAGCATATCGTCCATGGACCTGCCCAAACCGAGTTTCTTCTTGGATTTCATGCCTCTTTTGTCCTGAACGGGCATTTGAACTGGGTGCGCATCTGCTCCCAGCGCCAACGGTCCACCCGATGGAGGTGGCCCGCCAGGAAGCCTGAGAAGAGATCACGCACAACCTTCATCGGCTTTTGCTGCTTTGCCCCACAAAAAGAGGCCTTTGAGGCAAACAGCCATGAGGGTGGCGCCCTTCTGTCTGGTTTTGTGCCCGGCATTGAACTCGATGTTTTGGAACGGGCGCCCATGAGCCTTTGCCGCCCTGCTCCAAACCCCTCTTGAAACTATGTGTTTGAATTCCTGGAGGACTGGAAATTTTTCACTGAAAACCAGGGGGCCCTGCCGCACAAACCATCCAAGGCGCACTCTCTGTTTCCGTTCAGCCACTCATAGAATATTAGTTCAAATAATAAATTTTTACAAGCATTATTTAACTAATTATATTTACACCACTTTATTCAAGTCATAAAATTTGGGTCATTTGACGGCAAACCCCTCCGGGCCCACCCTGAAGAGGCGGGCAGAGCCAGGAAGAGTTGGAAGGGGGTTGGGGACGCATCTTTGACCGGCTTGTTTGGGGATACTTGAGGATTGGCACGTTCATGTGCTGGGGCAGAATCGAAGATTTTTTCCTCCCTTCACAGCTTTCCCCTGGGGGAAAATCCAGCACGGCATCCTTCACCACGGGAAAATCCGG
Source organism: Syntrophobacteraceae bacterium (assembly GCA_007125915.1). Taxonomy (GTDB): domain Bacteria; phylum Desulfobacterota; class Syntrophobacteria; order Syntrophobacterales; family Syntrophobacteraceae; genus SLCH01. The sequence goes on along the minus strand of SLCH01000011.1, from coordinate 10,324 downwards.
CTACGCAGATAGTAGCCGTGCGAGTGAACATGGAGTGTTTCTGCCCATCAACGGACCGCCTGCACAGCTGCCGATTTATTCACACCGACCAGTCCGGGAGCAGACCGGCGCCATGAAAAGAAAAAAGGGCATGCCCTCTTCTGGAATGGGGCATGCCCTTTTCAACAGCCTGCGGGCAAATGCTGCAGGAGCTGCAGGTACAGAAAATGGCTGCGCAGCTCCCGGACAGGGGGCTGCGGGTTTCGTCATCTGGATCGAACCACCTTTCAGCTGCGATGGCGTTTCAACTCTCCACCCGCTGTGCCCGTGACTTCTTCTCCTGCCTGAGGGAAGCCAAAAGGGTTTCAGGTTCCCATGAAAGGGGGACCAGAATCATGAGGCAAAAACCTTTCCAAAATTGGCCGTTGTCAGCGGATCGTCCATGTACATGCCCAAACCGATATTCCTTATGGATTCCATGCCCCTTTCGTCGTACACGGGCATTTGCACCTGAGGCGCATCTTCGGGCTTCACCTTCAGGGCCAGTTCCACACTCTTTTCCAGCTTGTCGATGGAAAAATCAATGAGGTACCGGAGAAAGGCGAATGGGTGGCGAATCATGTGGAAACCGTACTTGAGACACATGGCCTGGCCCATCCTGGCATCGGCAAAGGCACGCTCCGTGGGGTGCTCTTCATGAGTGGTTCCCGCACTTTGAAAGGTGGGCAGGTCCAGCATGAGATTCAGGTGAGTCATGAGAAGATTGAGCAGATTGTGGCTGATGAGCCCATAATTGGGATTGTATTCGATCCGGGGGTCCGCGATGGTGGGAAACCCGGCGTGTATGCAGGTGATGCCTGGATTCATGAGCTGAGCGGTGCAGATGCCGAAAAGCACCTCAGCGTGAGTCATGGCCAGAACCCCGTTGTAGCAAAAGGGTGCGCTGATGCCGGCCATGGGCATGGCGGAAATGAAAACGGGGAGACCCGCCTGCACCACCTTGACGAAATGATCGGAAAAATTCTCGTTGACCTCTAAAGGCGGGCGGGTGAGACAAAAGACGATCATGATGTTTTTGCGCGTTTCGTAGATCTCACGGGCCCGCTTGAGCGCCTCGTCGGAGGTGACCGCGAAATAAAGAGGTTTGGAGCAGTATTGGTTCATGATGTTCATCTGAACCACTTCATCCTTGAGTTTCACACCTCTGCCCATTCCCGCCACCACAGAGGACTTTTCTGCAATTTTTGCAATGCGCACCACATGCTCTTCCGTGGGAAGAATGCCCCCCTCGCCCGATGCATCGTCATAGACGTAGGGTGCCGTTCCCCCAATAAAAAAGCTGTTGCGCGGCACAAAAAAATCCTTGAGACCCGGCACCGTTTCCAGGCACTTTTTCACCAGGTCTGTTGTGACATAGATCCGATCTTCATGAATGAAGGCAAGCCCCTCGGCTTCCAGCGGACGAAAGGCCGCCTGCATTTCAGGCTGTTTGCAGCCCACCCCCAGGTTTTCAAGGATCCACAGGGCGTCTTCGTGAGTCTGCCGCAGCATTTCCACGGTCGGCTCGCCCAGTTTTTCCGTTGAAATTTTTACTTGTTCCTGATTCTTCACGCATATCTCCTCAAGACTTCGATGGCCTGAAAGGCATCCGCACAGTGCGCATCCGCACCGATCTGCCTGGCAAAGTCGGAAGATGTGGGTGCTCCCCCGATGAGTACCTTCACTTTCTCACGAAGACCCTCCACCTGCAGTTTGTCCACCACATCTTTCATGGTTTCCATGGTGGTGGTGAGCAGCGCCGACAACCCCAGAAAAGGAGCGTTGTGCTCCTTCACGGCTTCCACGATTTTATCCGTGGGCACATCGGTCTTGAGATCGATCACCTCGTATCCCTCTCCTTTCAGGAGAATGGACACGATGTTTTTGCCAATGTCATGAAGGTCGCCCGCAACGGTGGCGATCACAAAGATGCCCTTGCTTTTCACCCCTTCCTTGAGGAGCTCCGACTTGAGCAAATCCATGGCTGCGCCCACACATTCGGCGGAAGCGAGCATGTCGGGAATCATGAATTCACCCGTTTCAAATTTCTTTCCCACCTCTTCCATGGGTTTGGTCAAGGATTCGGTCACGATTTTTTTGGGACTGATGCCCGCATCGAGGGCCTGTGCCACCAGTTCCGTCACTGCAGGCTGTCCTTCCAGGCCTTCGTCCAGGCCTTCATCGTCCTGCACCATTCGCCCCTGAATGACATTGAATGCAATCTTTTCCAGCAATTCCGTTTGGTTCATAGCGGTTTTCTTCCTCTGAAAGTCTTATGTGTTGAACTTTATCTTTTGCGGTACATGCGCATGTAACGCCGGAAATGGCGGTCTTTTCCAATGATGGCTTCTGCGGTTCGCACCGCTCCCATGAGAGCCTTTTCCGTGGGGTTCAGGATGACCGCATCCAGTCCCGCCCAAACGGCCATGTGCAGGAAGGCGGCGTTGATGTTGGCCCTGGCGGGCAGGCCAAAAGATATGTTGGAAAGCCCCAGCACTGTTTTTGATTCTGGAAACCGTTCCTGAATGGCCGTCAAGGTCTCCAGGGTCACCACACCCTCTTTGGCGTCGGTGCTGACGGGAATCACCAAGGCGTCAAAATAAACCTTGTCAAGAGATATGCCGATTTTCCCGCAGGCATTGACGATCTTTTCACAGGCGTCGAGACGGCCCTCCACCGACTTGGGAATGCCTTTCTCGTCCATGGCCAGGGCGATGATGGGAGCGTCAAACTTTTTGGCCAGCATGAGCACCGGTTCCATGCGCCCCGATTCGGCAGTGGTGGAATTGATCATCACAGGCCCGCTGGCCGCCCTGATTCCCGCTTCGAGAACTTCCGGATCGGCACTGTCGATGCAAAGGGGCTTGTCCACAGCACCCTGGATGGCTTTCACCGCCCATTCCATGACGGCAATTTCATCCCGGCGCCCTCCCTTTCCCGTGGCCACATTCACGTCAATGTAGGCGGCTCCCGCATTGGCTTGATCCACGGCCATTCGGGCCAGCTTTTCGGCGTCACCGCTCATGATCACCTTTTTGGCCGAAGGAATGGTCGCGTTGATGTTTTCACCGATAACAATCAAGGTTTCACTCCCTTTTCTATTCCATGACAAAGGGTTTCAGGCCTGGAATTTCCGATTTCAGGCGGCTTCGAATGTCTTCGGGAATACAGGAAACAGGAGGCGCCCCCAAAATTTCCCGAGATTTTTCCGCAGCCCGGATTCGGGCGTCCTTGGATCCGTCCGCCTGCCATTTTTCCCGGCCTTCCCGGTTGCTGAGCTGAGGCTGATAATGCTCTGCGCGCATGTGCCGGCGCGTGTGCCGTTCAGAGACAAAATGGCCCGATGGCCCCGCTTTTTTCAGGAGATCATAAGCGATGGTTTCATCGGTCACCTCGATTCCCTGCACGGCCCTCATGACCATTCCGATGATTTCGTTATCGATCACCAGTTTGTCGTAGGAAGCCGTCATGCAGAACTCGATGAACCCCGCTGCATCATGAATGTAGTTGCCACCGGCAAGGGCAACCAGAAGACTGGTGATGGCCGACTCGTATCCCGATTGAGGATCGTTCATTTTGGCATCGGACATGCCCGCCGTGGCGTAGACGGGAATCTTGTAAAACTGGGCCAGCTGAGACGCCGCCGCGTTGATGAGCCCCATTTCCACGGCACCGGCCAGATACTTCATGTCCCTCAAGTCGGTCACCGAAGCCACGCAGCCATAGAGCACGGGGGCACCCGCCTTGGCCAGCTGGGTCATCATGACTCCCGCGAGGGTGTCCACATTCAACACCACCAGGTTTCCCGCAAGGGTGATGGGAGAAGTGGCGCCACAGAGGGGCTCCGCCGGCACGGCAAGGGGAATGCCGTTTCGTGCCGCCTCAATGCCCAACTTCCCATAATGTTCGTCAATGACAAAGGGGCTGATCACGCAGGCCACCATGGAAATAAAGGGGCGCTCCCGAAGCTTTTCCGGGGAACCCGCAATTATTTCGGCCATGCGAATGACATTTCTGACCCCCTCCACCGTGTACACACCACCCATGACGTGCTTTCGCGTGCGGTTAAGAGCAGCGCCGAAACGGTTCACGTCCACGTCTTCCATGGGCAAATCATTGGGATAGACATTGAGCATATAGAAGTGAATGTTGTCGAGAGCATCCACCATGCGCGCCATGTCGACGATGTCTTTGAGTTGGGATCTTCTGTTGTCCGTCGCTCCGGGCTCCTGAACATTGAGTGCCGTGCCCCCCGTGCCCAGGTGAACACGCTTGCCCCCAATGGCGCAATCGAGCTCTCCGCTTTCGTCACGGCCGCAGAGATTGATGTCAGAGGGAGTGGTGCTCAGAATCTTCTCCACAAGCTTTGGGGAAAGTTTCACAATCTTTTGCTCGCGATCCACCTTGGCGCCCGCACCCTCAAACAGTTCAAGGGCCTCTCCGCAACTGACTTTGACCCCCACTTCTTCAAAAACCTTCAGTGTGGCCTGATGAATTTTCTCAATTTGCAATGAATCCAGAGGCTTATATGAGCCCCCAGACAGTCCGATTCGTTTCATGAAATCTCCTGTAAAACCGGTGAATGAATGGAACGAAGAATGGTCACATGATTGAATGGAATGGGTCAAGGCGCTGAACGCGCCTCAGGCAACGCGCTTCCGCTTTTCAGTGCAGTCCACCTTGCGGCACTCGTCACACGGATTGTAAGAGGAAACATCCTGGGCACAGTGAGGGTGTGAGATACCGAAAACTCCCGATACGGATTTGCGGAGGGACATGAGAAAGCTGTCGGTGAGGGTGACCGGGATCTTCTGTGTGTCGATGTAGCGGAAAAGCTTTTCCTGCTCGCAAATGGACCAGTCACAATATCCGGGACTGAAGCGGATGGAAACTCCCCTCCCCTCCCGTTTGTACTGGGAACTCATGCGCTGCCAAAAGCTTTCGGCCATGTTTTCGGCAAGAATGGATCCCATGGTGTCCAGGATGTAGGCTTCAGAGAGATTGTTCTGCTCTATCAATCGGGAGATTTCCGTTTCCACCGTTTCTCCGATGGTGGCAGCAAAACAGACCACCTCTTCACACCCTTTGAGTGTCCTGGAAAGCTTGACGCTCTGAAATCTTGTGCCATCTTCCAGCTCTGTGTAACTCTTGCCCACGCGGTGGAGGGGTACGGAGCGGAAATAAAGGGAGGGTTTTAGAATTTCTTCGAGTCTTCGGTTGAGTTTTTTGATTTTTTGACGACTTGAGTAGGACATCCTGCCGGCTCGTTTCTGTCCCAGGCGAAGGGCCAACTTTTCCTTTTTGAGACTTGGAACGATCTTGATGAGAGGCATGGGCGATCCTATGCGAGGGTTTGCGATATAAGCGGCTGAAATAACTTTAATATAACAACCGAGCCGCTCGACCAGACTATCTCAGTGCCCTGTGGCTTCACGCCATTGTGAAAACAATCTCATTGTACTTGGGTGTCAGATTTGAATAAGGTTTTTGAAATAAACAATGGCAGTGATGTATTCAATCTATCTTGGGTAACATAACAAACCCATCCCTGCCTGTCAATCACTTATGCAGTTTTTTTTCCGGCTCCCGAGCAGGACCACCCTGCTTCCCAATTGCGGGATTCCACACGATGCCCCGCAAGAGACGGCCCAGCAGATCGGACCCCGTGATGATGCGTTTTTCTTCCTCGGTCCACACAAGCACCAAATCCTCATCGACCACATCGTCTCCGGGATGTTCCGGTCTCACTCTGAGGCGGCCCAGCACCTGATCCAACTTGCACTCTCCATCACGCACCAGGAGAGGGCGATGACACATGGCCACAGGATCGAAGCGATCCTCCCCAAAGAGTGCCTCACGGAGAAACATATGGGCATTGAGTACAAAGCGCGGTTCTCCCCCAATGTCCGTAATGACAATCCACTTCTTTCCCGATGCTACCATATGGCGCATGAAAGGGTCTTCGGGAGACCGCATAAAGGCAGGGAACACGGGGTGACCATCCTGGACAGGCAGGCGAATGACGCTCATGGGATCCAAAACTTCTCCCTCCCGTCGCACCGGCAGATCGTCCAGAGCCAGAAAGTTGATGGCGCCCGTCGCTTCGAGGGGCCCCACTTCCGTTGAAGCACTGTGGGCATGGTGGTAAAGAATCTCTCGCAACTCGTGCTCTCGAAGCCAGGGCACCCCTTCCGGCCCGACCCAGAAGTCCAGGAGTTTTCCCACGGGGCGTGCAATGGGCCAGAGGATCACCTGGTAGAACCGGAGAACCGGAGCCAGCAATGCTGCAACGCGAAGGGCGTGCCGGGAAAAGTAGGCTTGAGGAATGATCTCACCAATGAAAGTGATGACCACTGTGGAAAAAAGGAAGGCTGCCACGCCAGCCAGGATGGATTCGGCAAGGAGGGTGAGCAGCACGTTGATGGCCACATTGCCCCACAAGATAGTGACGAGAGTGTAGTTGGCGTCACGCCTGAGAGCAAGCACCTTCGCGGCCCTGGAGTCTCCCCTTTCGGCCGCGGTCTCCAGCCGAAGGCGGCTTAAGCTGAAGACGGCCAGATTGAGTCCCGAAAAAGTCGCCGACTGAGTGATACAGAAAACTATTCCCAAGTATATCAGCACTTCATCCATGATGCGCCAATTCCTTCAACCCCTCTCAACCCCTCTTGAGAACTGAAAAAGTTCAGGTCATCCAACCATGCCCGTTGCCCTTTCACCGCTGGGGACAAGAACAGGAAAAGGGCCTCACCCATGGCTTCCCATGAAGAGCGTGGATGGGGGCAAAACGGTGTTAAACCACTTCCATGGCTGGCTTTTTTCATTGACACTCTATGGGGATCTGTCTATAGTCGCAGCAAATTTGCCGGAGTGGTGGAACTGGTAGACGCGCTGGACTCAAAATCCAGTGGGGGCAACCCCGTGAGAGTTCGATTCTCTCCTCCGGCACCATTGAGCACCAATGAAAACAAACAAAGGGCTGCCGTTTCTGACTGTGGCCCTTTTCATTTGTTGTCCCCGCACGACACCCGGCTGGACACTTGCCCTATTCTGGCACAAGCACCCTCTGGATTCACATTTTCAGCTCTTCAGAGCCTTCAAGGCACGTCCAAAGAGGAACGTTCCTCATAATCGTGGACCATGCCGGCATGGCTGGAAAAAAAATCCTGGACTGTCCTCGTTCCTATGTTGACTCCGCGCTGGGCCAGCTGGCTCTGCTCACGCTCCACCGATTTCAGGCGAGCCCGGCGGTGCGCATCCAGGTGTCCGGGTTCCCGAACCGTTTCGGCAATACGGGAATAAGGAGGGTGACCGAAAATGTCCTCCACGGTGGTGGAGCCTATAGTGACTCCCCGTTGCGCTGCCCGGCCCTGTTCCCGCTCCACCGATTCCTTGCGGGACTCTCGATGTTCATGGAGAATTTCCTCGATTCCACCTTCTGGGCGGGCACCATGAGACTGATGGGGAAAAAACATATCCGCAGCACATACAAATGCCAAAAGGGTTGAAAAGACGAAAAGTTTTTTCATGTTCATGTCTCTCTTATCCTCCGCTTCAGAAAAATTGACTCTCAAAAAGTCAAAAACACCGATTCTCTTGGTAGTCTCACTGAAATATTTCCATTCCTCCGCCGGGTGGAGCATTTCCCCTTGCACTCCTCGAAGCTCCAACGGATGGAGGTCTTTCCCGCGATCATGATGCGGGATTTATCCTGAGCACCGGAATGGTCAAGCCATCTTTGCGGCTCCGAAAGCAAAAGTCCAGAGCCCGCACATGCGCGAGCAACATAACACGCTCAATGCTCGCCACAAAAGAGCCTTGAGGAATTTTTTCACATTTATTCATGGTGAGGGGTTTCATGGAATCCGGCAGGTTTGATTGGCAGGGGAGGTCATGTTCTCAAACCCTGAGACCTTTTCCCCATAAATAAAAAAGAGGTGAAGCCAAGCTCTCAGAGAGCATGCTTGGCTTCACCCCCGTCAATTCCTTTAGACTTCCACGTCTGTGATCACATCAGCTTCACTCAAGTTTCAAGGGATCGTCATGTACAACTTACCCGATCCGCTCCCGTTCAGACCATATTAATATGCTCTAAACCTTCCCTAGGGAGCAGGATGGCAGTAGGGTGGGTAGGGGGAAGTTCTCTCACCCGGACATCCCTGCTTGTGCATACCAGCCATGTCAACGGGATTGAAAGATGCTGCGGAAGCCATTCCCGCTGCCAGCAACGAACCTAGAAGAGCCACGCCGAAGAGTGTTTTTTTGAGTGTTTTCATTTTTTACCTCCTTCGCTCCACCCTTGTTCTCAACTCATCGAGGCACGATTTTGCCATTCAATAATCAGTCGCCTCGTTTCAAATCTAATCTAGTGGAGCTCACTTACTTCGTTAAGTCTAACTTAAGACCTCCCAGGACAAAATTCAATCCCTCATTTTGCCCGAGCATGAATTCATGGGGATTCCAAAGGACTCAGTGCGCCTGAGTTTTCAGAGAATCTGGACCCTTTCTTCTTTCTTTGCCAGATCTCTGCGATTGTGTATTCAAGAGCTTTGACGCATAATAAGTTCAAAACCAAGCACCTGGAGGAGAAAAGCTTTGAGCGATGGCAATTTCTGGTTCGCCTTGGGACTCACAACCTTTGCAGGCCTTTCCACAGGAATAGGCAGTGCCATCGCCTTCTTCGTCAAGCAAACAAATTACCGCTTTCTGTCGTGGGCCACAGGCTTTTCGGCGGGCGTCATGCTCTACGTTTCCTTTGTGGAAATTTTGGCCAAATCCACCGAGTCGCTCACAGAGGCACGGGGTGAGGAGATGGCGCGACTGCTGATGCCCCTCTCTTTCTTTGGAGGCATCGCGTTGATTTTCCTTATCGACAGATTGGTCCCCACCCTGGAAAACCCCCACGAAATACGCCCCCAATGGGAGCTCCAAAAAGTCGGTCCTGAGCCTTCAAAAGAGAGTGAAGCCAGGCCTTCTATGCCCAACAACAAAAATCTGCACCGAACCGGTGTTTTCTGCGCACTGGCCATCGGCATTCACAACTTCCCCGAAGGCCTGGTCACCTTTCTTGCCGCTTACCAGGATCCCGCCCTGGGAATGGCCATCGCCATCGCCATCGCCCTTCACAATATTCCGGAGGGCATCAGCGTTTCCGTTCCCATTTACTACGCCACCGGCAGTCGAAAACGGGCCTTTGCCTGGTCTCTCGTATCCGGTCTTGCTGAACCGGCAGGAGCACTGGTGGGCTTCTTTCTTCTCAGGCCTTTCCTCAACGGAGAAATGATGGGCCTTCTCTTCGGGGCCGTAGCCGGCATCATGGTCTACATTTCATTGGACGAGCTTTTGCCCATTTCCAGGGCCTACGGCAAGGGACACGACTCCCTTTACGGCCTCCTGGCAGGCATGCTGATCATGGCCGCAACTCTTGTGGTTCTTGACTGAAGGCATCCATTGGACGAGTGCCCGTCCCCGGGCCTGCCCCCTGCACGTTTCCTTGAATCAGGAACTTTTCATTCACTTTTCTCCATGGCCGGCTCGTCCAGGTTCTTCAGAAATTCTCTGAACCAAATAGGGTTGAAAATGATGATATAGGCGAGAAAAAGTTCTGCCATGGGAAAAAAGATGATCAGGTGGGACAAAAGAATGCCCAGGGCAATCAGTAGCCGAGAAAGCATGCTCATACGAAAGCCTCCTTCGCTGATGTGAACATTGAACTGGCCCACAGGCGCAGAATGATTTTTACCTGTGGAATTTCTAAGGAAAAAAAACCTCCCCTTGAATCATCCTAATGATGAAGTTCAAGACCATTGCGGGTCACAACGAATGGGGTTCCCGGCATGTCCTTGAGGTGTTCAAACAATAAAAAAGCTCGAATCTTATCGGGAATTTCAGATGCCTTGTGGTGTTTCAAAAAATCATGAGTGACCATGGCTGTGTAAACGAGGCCCTTCAATCGGGCTGAGAAAACCTGAAACCCCGCTGCCACATCGTCATCGATCACCACTTCCGAGTCAGGAAAAGCCCCCATCATCAAATCGCGGACGACCATGGTTTTTTGCTCATCAATGTCCATTGCTTCCATTTTGCACCACCCTCTTTTATTCTCGTGAAAAACCTCCACCGAACATATCGCGCCGGGGACCTCATCCGTTCAGCACTTTCCACTGGCTGTACAGGCATGTGATGATATCATAACATCAGTCCGCTTCGAAACATGGAACGGTCAGCCGTTCACAACCTTAAGGAGGAAGAGATGAGTGTGCGAATCATAGACGCCCACGCCCACTGCGGCATTCAGGACAGGTTTCCC
>SLCH01000101.1 GCA_007125915.1 Syntrophobacteraceae bacterium | reverse complement strand
TTGCGATCGATGAGAATGTGGTCATTGCGAATGTCTCCGTGCACTTCCTCCATGCGGTGCAGTCGAAGCATGGCCTCAAAGCAGTCCAGCAGGCGCTTGAAAATGCCTGGAAAGTGTTCGTGATAGTAGGTTTCATGGTCCATTTCGAACTTTTGAATGAAGTCGTAATACCGGGCCCCCTGTATGCGTTCCAGAATACGGACCGTGTTTCCCGCAGGATCCTGCACATCGAAGCCTTTCATGAAATAAGGGTCGTCTTTTGTCTTGCGAAGGATGCGCGCCTCCTTGCGGGGGCTTCTGAAGCAGCGGATGCTCACAGGTCCGATCTGCATGAGAAAGGACTCGTAAAATACGAGCTTGAGGATTTTGGGGCTTCCATCGGACAGGTCGGTCACCTTCTTCACCCAGAATTTGGGTTCCCCGTCCAGGCCGAACCGCCCTTCCACTTCTTCTCCGCGAACGAGGAAATAGTGCTCTTCCAGGTTGATGACATCACCTGCCTGGATCCGCATGAATTCGGTGGTGTTGGTCCAAACATTGAGCTTTCCCTGGTGAGGAAAACGCGAGTAGAGGTCCACTTTCTCTCTGATTTCCGCTTCCGTCATGGTGCTCTCCTGCAAAGCCGCCTTCAGGCGGCGATGGGCGATGGCGTCATGGAAGTGAGTGCTGCTGTGGTCATCCCATCATGAAAGGTTCGATGCCGCTTTGAGCTCATTGAGCATGGTGCCCAATTGTCGAAAGGCACCAAGAAGAGCCGCCTTTTTTTGGGCGCTGGCCCAGTTGTGTGGTGATGGATGATAGGTTACCAGAATTTTCCACGGATCCATAAAGAAAAGAGAACCGTTGGCATCTCCCATCTTGAGATCGGTCTTCTGGAGCAGAGCCTTTGCTGCAGATAATCCCAGGCAGACGATGAGGCAGGGCTGAAGGATTTCCAGTTCTTCCATGAGGAAAGGGCGGGCCCGGCGACGCTCCTTTTCCCCCGGGCTTCTGTTGGTGCCCCCTGCCCTCACAGGGCGATACTTGATGAGGTTGGTCACGAAAACCTCGTCCCTGTTCAGGTGCGCTTCCTCGAGAAGGGCATGGAAGTTTCTTCCGGCGGGCCCCACGAAGGGTTCCCCTCTTATTTCCTCCTCGCTTCCGGGAGCCTCCCCCACAAAGACCACGGGATGGCCCTGGTGGGATCCCATGCCCGGCACAAAAACAAGCCCCATGGCTTCCGTCCGGTACGAAGGGTCCTTTTGGATTCTTGTGTACAGCTTTTCAAGTTTGATCGATTTGTTTTCCACAGCAGGCATCAGAATTCCACCCCTTTTTGAGCTTTGATGCCCTTGTCTTTGTAGGGGTGCTTCACAACCACCATCTCGGTGACGAGGTCTGCCATTTCCACAAGAGAATCGGGAGCGTTGCGCCCCGTGAATACCAGGTGCAGGTGAGGAGGACGATTTTTCAGAAACTCCAGAACATTGTCCAGGGGCAGCAGGCCGTAGGAGAGAACATAATTGATTTCATCCAGAACGACCATGTCGTAAGTTCCGCTTTTGATGGCCTTCAGGGCCTGTTCCCAGCCCTTCATGGCAAGATCCCTGTCTTCGTCCAGGTTTTCCTTTTTCCATGTGAAACCGGTTCCAAGGGGAAGGATCGCGACGTTGTCAAACTTTTTCAGGGCTTCCAATTCGCCGTAACGCCAGGTTCCCTTGATGAACTGAAGGATGAGGATGTTCATGCGGTGCCCCGCCGCACGGAGAGCCATGCCGAGGGCGGCGGTGGTTTTTCCCTTTCCCTGTCCGGTGAAAACGATGACCAGGCCTGTTTTCAAGCATTCTCCTTTCGCGGGCAAAGACAATGAAATTGTCCAAAGGCTGAGTGATGAACGTCATGAGGCTGATTTTTGCGCAGCGTTGCAAGGCCCCTTGCAGGAGGAAGCCATGGGGGAGAGGAAGCGAAACAAAAAAAGCGGGTTTGCTCGACCCGCTTTCTTTGGTGCACTGATTGTTATGGTTTTCCCCTCAGGGTGGATCCCCGAAGTGATTCTGTCAGGGACCTCGGTCTCCCCCTGAATTGCAACCGTCAAGAAGCCTTCATGAAGACTCTGAGGTGGTCGTGGAAGCAGAAGGCGCCTCAGGCTTCGTGCTTTCGGAAGACTTGCCCCCGTCCTGCTTTTTTCCACAGTAATCGGTCACATACCAACCTGAACCTTTGAGGTGGAATGCGCTCATGGAGATCATTTTTCTCATTTCACCGCTGCAGTGACCACACTGACCAAGAGGTGGATCAGAAAATTTTTGCATTGCTTCCGTTGTTTTTCCGCAACTGAGACATTCGTACTCGTAAATGGGCATACATCGACCTCCCGACCGTTTAGTGATGGAGCCATGTGATGGGGCCTGGCATTGAAAAACTGGTGATTTTAAAAATTCACAGCAGGATTATAAGTACACTTCAGTGCTTGTCAAGACGTTGATTGGGCACTTCTTGATTTTTTAAGGCTGTCTCCTGAGAAAAGGGAAATTTTGAGAAGCGGGGATGACATGGGCTGCGCCGCG
>SLCH01000051.1 GCA_007125915.1 Syntrophobacteraceae bacterium | reverse complement strand
GCTTCAGAGTTTTCTGTAGAGGGCCGCGATTCCCTGGGAGCCCACATCGGGAATGAGGAGTTCCATGCCTTCATAGCGAGGAAGGATTCGGCTGAAGCCGTACACCATGTACAGAGCCCCTTTTTGGGCCTTTTCCACGATCATTTCTCCGAAGAGGTCGTGAAGGGTGATGTAGGTGTAGAGAAGATCCATTTCTTCGAAGGAGACCCCGGAAATCTCTTTCACGCGTGCATGGGTCCCGGGTTCCAGGGAGTCGCCGGAAAAAAGATGAACGTTTTCGGGAATGGGCTGGATTTTCTGATCCTTGAGGAGCCGGTTCAAATGGGCTTTTCTCGGCTCGAATTCGTTCAAAATCTCTTTGTCGATTTCAATGCCTATGGAATTTCTCACGAAATAGCTCATCATGAGGTTGACGCGGCCGTCGGCGCACCCCAAATCCAGGAAATTGGTCCACTGAGGGTGGATCAATCCTCTCGTCATCAGATCTTCCAGGCAGGGGATCATTTTAAAGAGGTCCGTGGATTTTCTGTACCCTTCGTGCCCCTCGTACCCATACCTGATGGTGTCGAAAAAGCGGGCAATGGCCCAAAGGGCCTCATGCTTTCCGTTCATTTTGGACCAGCTGCCTTTTCCTTTGGATGTGTTGGTGGATCTTTTCATGGAGGACAAAGCCCGTTTCCATTTCTTCACCCGTAACGGCTTGAAGCTTCATGAGTTCTTCCATGGTGAGTTTCTTTTCTATTTTGTGGCAGAGATAATTGATGCAGAGCACATGCCTGGCCATGAGGCTGCAGCCCCTTTCACTGAGAAAGTGGCAGCTGTTTTCCCGTGGGCGCGTGAGGGGCAGACTTTGCCCAAGCAAAAGATTGATCAAAAGCAGAGTGGGTGTGTACCGGTTTTCGATGCCCGCGCCGCAGCAGCTACCACCCTCTTCAACCTCGCAGGCGGTGCAGCAGGCGACCACCCCCAGCCGGACCATGGCTTCCTGGGACCGCGCGGCATTCCTGGCCAGTTTTTCCAGGAGCTGTCCAATGGACTGCTCCTGAGCGAGCTCTTCGCTCCATGCTTCAAACATGGCCTGGGCCTTTTCAATTTTTTCCTGGATGGTCAAATAGTTGGAGGAGTGGGTCGTCATGTCACTTGTCCCCGTTCTTTGTAACTTTTTTCAGGCCCTGAAACCTGTTTCCGCTGCCAATGACGGGTTTTGAAGATTTAAAAGGGAACACAAATCCCCTTGACCCCTTTCATCCAGTCCAATATTTTCGAAGGTGATTCTGCTCCTGGAGAAAACGTGTGGTTCCAGTTCGAAGAGGTCCTTGAATCCATAGGGGATTGAAACATTTTGAACTTCAAAACCCGTATCATGGCAGGATTATAAGCGTTCGGTCAAGGAGGAAAGACCATGTGGAGTGAATATGGGGCTGAAGGTTCTCGCCTTCTCTCCCTCTGTTCCACCAAGAACAGTGAGGACGAGTCGTGAACGGAGGCGGGGAATTGGGGGAAAAAACCGATGTGGTGATCATCGACCGGGAAAGGTACGAAGCCCTGCTCATAGAGCTGGGAGAACTGCGCAAGCTGGATCAGATATTGTCCCAGTACCGGGAGGAGCTCCAGAAAAAAGAGCGCCAGCTCAAGGACAAGGACATGGAGCTCGAAGAGGTCAAAGAAATCCTTCTGGAAATGGAGTGGAAGGAGTATGAGCTGGACCAGAGCCAGAAACGCGTGAGGGAATTGGAACTGGAACTGGATAAGCTCAAATCAGGAAGCCTCTGGAAAAGGATGTTTGGCTGACGCTTCCCGCCTTTAGACTCGCGCTCAGCCATGAGTGTCAACACCATTGACCCGGCAGACGGCATTGGCTGACGCTTCCCGCCTTTTCACCCGCGCTCGGGCGGGTGTCCGTTGAAAATGGCCAAGGTGTTCTGACATTGTTGGGCCGTGGATCACCAGCGCAACGGCAAGGGTCTGTTGCCCGAATGCCATTAGAATTTGAAGGCACATCCCTCGAACTTGACGCAACACCTTGTCACCCCCGCGACGCAACACCTTGTCACCCCCGAGGCGCAACACCTTGTCACCCCCGAGGCGCAACACCTTGTCACCCCCGAGGCGCAACACCTTGTCACCCCCGCGAAGGCGGGGGTCCAGGGAACCTTTAAAAGCCTGGATTCCCGCCTTCGCGGGAATGACGAGATGTGCTGCTGCGCAACAGTTCCTGGTAATTCTTAATTCCCGGGTGCGCGGAAATGAAGACGCTCGGCCTGGCGTTGTCCTTCAGGAACTGCTGGTTTCCCCCTTTGCCAGAATGACGTGAATGGCGTCGAAGGGTTTTTTGAGAAGCCGGTCAGATGGCCTGGCGGCTGATCTTCACGGCACAGAGCTTACCGCACATACTGCAGGCTTCGCGGTCTTCCGTGATCTGAAGGCGCTGCGCCACAAGCTCGGGATCCAGGGATTCCCGAATGATTCCTTCCCAGTCCAGTTTCTGCCGGGCTTCAGAAATGCGCCGATCCCGCTCCATGGCTCCGGGCAATCCCTTGGCGATGTCTGCAATGTGTCCCGCTATGC
>SLCH01000252.1 GCA_007125915.1 Syntrophobacteraceae bacterium | reverse complement strand
TGAAAAATTGTGGCGGAAGCGGGGAGAGCAGGCTGGAAAACTGACGATCGAGGTGTCTGCAAAACTCCGATATTGTTTTTATTCTGACCCTGGTTCCTCCCATCGATGATCCATGTGTTTCCGGGTCTCACTCTGTGCCCGGCGTCTCAGCTCTCATTGAGCAGATAAGTCTGGGCGTTGAGTGACAACTGGGGCAATGCAGGGCTATAGTCCTGGCCGTGCTTGAGCACCTTCACCCGTATGATCTCGGAAACGGGTTCCAGCAGGATGATGGATGCGAAGAGGTCATCCATTTCGTGGCAGGGATAGGGGATTCCTCGACTGTTCATCTCAGAAATGTGTCGATGGGTTCGAGCAGACATCCAGATGGAAAGATGGTTGTCTCTGGCGATGCCCTTGAGCTGCTCAATGCTTTTTCGGTCCACCGTGTTGAAGTCGAGGCCGTCCACGACGATCATGCCCGGCTGAAAATCGGCGCTGGATTTCAATGTGCTGAGACTGCTCCTGAGCTTTTCGGGGGTGAAAACCTGCTGCAGGTAGGATTGAATGAAGCGCAAAGGCTCGATCTTCAATTGCACGCCGGCCAAGCTCTCCACCCCTTCTCCGGAAAGAATGTTTTTCAGGAGCTCATGATACCAGACTTTTGCCTTTTCGGGCGAATCGTCAATGCACACATGCAGGACAGCCTTTCCGTTGAAAAGCTCCTCCAGGGCGATGTGGGTGAGGCACGCCGTTTTGCCCACACCGGCTCCGGCCATCAATACGCCCAGCTCCCCCGGAGCCAGGGAATTTCCAAGGGCCCTTTTGATCATCTCCATGCGTTTCGGACTCTTTTCTCGCTGTGTGTCCATCCCGTCTATCTCCTCGTGAAGCATGCGACTGGCCACGGAGAAGGCTTCTGGTGAGGGTTTTTTGGCTTCACCATGGACAAGTCATCATACACCAAGATTTTTATAATGATGAATAAATTTCCTTAACCTTGAGGATTCTACTTCTTTTGAGTCTTTTCTTCCTCTTTTTGGCGCTTGATGATTTCTTCCGCCGTGTTTTTGGGCACGGGATTGTAGCGTGAGAATTCCATGGTGAACTCGGCCTTCCCTTGAGTGCTCGATCGCAGCACGGTGGAATAACCAAACATTTCCGCCAGGGGAACTTCTGCTTCGATGGTGGAAAAAACGCCGTCTTCCGATGTGCTGACGATCATTCCACGCCTCTGGTTGAGTGTTCCCAGTACGGCCCCCTGAAATTCTGATGGCGTTTCCACCACCACGCGCATCACCGGCTCCATGAGCATGGGAGCCGCCTTGGTGTAGGCTTCGCGGAAGGCACCGATGGCTGCATGCTGAAAGGCCATGTCCGAGGAGTCCACGGAGTGGCTTGTGCCGTCGTTGATGGTGACTTTGACCCCCACCACGGGAAATCCCGCCAGGGAGCCTTTGGAAAGGCATGCTTGAAAGCCCTTGTCACAGGAGGGAATGTATTCCGTGGGGATGGAGCCCCCCGTGATTTTATTGACGAATTCATAATCGCCCTCTTCCAGGGGTTCCATGAATCCTGCCACGCGGCCGTATTGTCCCGAGCCGCCCGTTTGTTTTTTGTGGGTGTGATTGAAATCCGCTTTGCGGGTGATGGTTTCCCGGTAGGCCACCTTGGGCATGCCCGTTTCCACGTCCGCGTCATATTCCCGGCGCATGCGTTCCACGTAGACATCCAGGTGCAACTCTCCCATGCCGCAAATGAGAGTTTCTCCCGTCTCGTCGTCCAGGTAGGTTTTGAAGGTGGGATCTTCCTTGGTGAAGCGTGACAGGGCCTTGCCCATGTTCATTTCCCCTTTTTTGTCCCTGGGTTTCACGGCAAGGGAAATGACGGGGGCCGGAACATGCATGGAACTCATGGCATAACGCACCTCACCCGTCGTGAAGGTGTCCCCCGAAGCACAGTCAATTCCAAAGAGGGCCACGATGTCTCCCGCGCGCCCTTCTTCGATGTCTTCCATCTGGTTGGCGTGCATGCGGATGAGCCGGCCCACTTTGGAACGCTTGGCCGTGCGCATGTTGACAATGGTGTCCCCCTTGCTGAGAGTGCCCTGGTAGATGCGCACATAGGTCAGCTGGCCGTACCGGCTCACTTCCAGCTTGAAAGCCAGCATCACCAGGGGGCTCTCTGGTGCGGTGTTCAAAATCACCGGTGCCTCTTCCCTGTTCAGGTCCAGGGCTTCATTGGCGATGTCCTCAGGAGCGGGAAGATAGCGGGTGACGGCATCGAGGAGCAGTTGAACGCCCTTGTTTTTGTAGGCGGAACCCATGAGGACGGGAGCGAGCTGCAGGGAAAGAGTGCCACGCCGTACCGCCTCGTGAATGAGTTCATCGGTCACCCGATCTTCCAGGATGGCTTCCGTGAGTTCATCTGAAAAAAGAGACACGGCATCGAGCATCTCCTCCCTCTTTTCCTGGGCAGCGGCCTGCATCTGGGAGGGAATGTCTGCCACCAGGAGTTCCTCTCCCTGTGCTCCTCCAAAGGTGATGGCTTTCATGGAAATGAGGTCTATGACTCCCTCATGGGCCGATTCCAGCCCCAAAGGCATCTGCAGAGGCAC
>SLCH01000231.1 GCA_007125915.1 Syntrophobacteraceae bacterium | reverse complement strand
ACAAGGTGGTCACCACCTTTGACGATCATGACCAGGTGCGAAAAGGAAACAGCAAAGCCCGTTTCTGCCATGACGAAGCACCGGGAGCTCAAAATCACAAGGCTCTGCTCAATGTTGTCGCCCTCAATGCCACCACCATGGGAATCCCCTGCATCTATTACGGCACCGAACAGTTCTTCAATGGCCATGGCGATAATGACCGCTACCTGAGAGAGGCCATGTTCGGTGGAGAGTTTGGAGCATTTGAAAGCCGTGGCAGGCACTTTTTCAATGAAGAGGGCTATGTGTACCAGGAGCTTTCCAAGATTCTTCAAATTCGAAGGGAGAAGATCCCTTTGCGCCGAGGCCGCCAGTACCTGCGCCCCATTTCAGGAGATGGGATCCATTTTGGGCTGCCAGTGATGATGGGGCATGAAATCCGATCCATAGTCCCCTGGTCGCGCATTTTCAATGACAGGGAAATGCTGCTGGCCGTCAACACGGATATTCATCGCCCTCTCTCAGCATGGGTAACCATTGACAACACCCTGAACCAGGAGGGCGAACACCTCAAGTGCCTTTATTCCTCCGACGAAAGCCAGGTGAACAGCACGGTCATGATCGAGAGCAGGAATGGAAAGTCCGTTTTTTTGTCCTTGCCCGCCGCCGGATTTGTTATATTCGAACGATCATGAACAATTTCACCGTTTCAATTGCCCGTTTCCCGTGACTCCGAAAGCCCTCCAAGTTCAATGGGTCAACGGACCAGACCACACCAGTTCAAAAAGGGGGAAGAGAACATGGAGAGTAAGACTCGGTTTTCCATTCTGTATTTTTTGCTGGCCCTGCTCATTCTCATCACGCTTCAAAGAACCTATTTCATGCCCCACGTGCAAAATGTCACCTACAGCGAATTCAGAGAACTGGTGGCGGAGAAGAAAGTTTATGACCTTGTGATCGCACCCGATGTGATCCGCGGCAAAATGAAGGAAGGGGCCGTGGACATCATTTCCTCCAAGAGAAACGACCCGGCCCTCAAGGAGGAGTTTCTTAAAATGACCGAGGAGGGTCATGATTTCACCACCGTTCGCATGGAAGATCCCGAGTTGATCAAAGTTTTACAGGAAAACGACATTCCCTACGCTGCGCAAAAGGAAAACATCTGGCTCACGGCCATCCTCTTTTGGATCTTCCCTCTGCTGCTGCTTTTCGCCTTCTGGGGGTTTATCCTGAACAGGATGAAATCGGGCCCGGGGGGAGGGCTCATGGCCATCGGCAAGAGCAAGGCCCGGGTCTACGTGGAAGATGAAACCAAGGTCACTTTTGACGACATAGCGGGAGTGGACGAAGCCCAGGAAGAGCTGAAGGAAATCATCGAGTTCCTGCGCACTCCAGGCAGGTTTCAGGCTCTGGGAGGCAACATTCCCAAAGGAGTCCTTCTGGTGGGTTCTCCCGGTTGCGGCAAGACCCTTCTCGCCAAAGCTGTAGCCGGGGAAGCCAAGGTTCCCTTTTTCAGCCTCAGCGGATCCGATTTTGTGGAAATGTTCGTGGGAGTGGGAGCCGCGCGCGTGAGGGACCTCTTCGCACAGGCCCAGCAAAAGGCACCCTGCATGATCTTCATCGACGAATTGGATGCTCTGGGAAAAGCCAGGGGTGTCAGTCCCATCGCCGGCGGCCACGACGAAAGGGAACAGACCCTCAACCAGCTCCTTTCTGAAATGGATGGATTCGACACCAAAAAAGGCGTGATCATCATGGCGGCCACCAATCGCCCGGAAATTCTGGATCCGGCCCTGTTGCGGCCCGGGCGCTTCGACCGGCACATTGTCGTGGATCGCCCCGACCTCAATGGACGCAAAAACATCTTCAAGGTGCACACCCGCAAGGTGAAGCTGGCAGAAGATGTGGACCTGGAAGTGCTGGCCCGAAGGACACCGGGCATGGTGGGTGCGGACATCGCCAACGTGGTGAACGAAGCGGCCCTTCTGGCGGCACGGAAAGGGAAAAAAGCCGTGGAGATGGAAGATTTTGAAGGGGCCATCGACCGGGTTCTGGGGGGACTGGAAAAGAAAAGCCGCCTCATCAATCAAAAAGAGAAGGAAATAGTGGCCACCCATGAAACAGGCCATGCCATCATCGCCACAAGCATGCCCACCGGCGACCCTGTTCACAAAATCTCCATCATTCCCCGGGGCATATCGGCCCTGGGCTACACCCTTCAACTGCCCACGGAAGACCGCTACCTCATGACCAGATCGGAACTGCTCGACCGCCTGGCCACGCTCCTGGGGGGCAGAGCTGCGGAAGAACTCATTTTTGGTGAAACCTCCACGGGAGCTCAGAATGACCTCTACCGTGCCACGGACATCGCCCGCAGAATGGTGAAAGAGTACGGCATGAGCAACCTGGGCCCCCTCACCTTCGAAAGGGAAAGGCGCCCCCTGTTTCTGCCCGACATGATGCAGCCATCTTCAAGCGACTACAGCCCGGAAACGGCCAAGAAGATCGATGAAGAGGTGAACCGCATCGTGATGGAAACCTACGAAAGGGTGAAAAACATTCTGGAGGACAAAAGAGAGATCCTGGAGGAAGTGTCCAGGCTCCTTCTGGAAAAAGAAATT
>SLCH01000141.1 GCA_007125915.1 Syntrophobacteraceae bacterium | reverse complement strand
CGGTGATCAGTTCCGTCTCCCCGTCTCCCGTCACATCGGCAGCATCCATTCCGATGATTCCACCCTGAAAAGTCTGGCTTCTCCAAAGTCCCGGCTGGCGCAAGGCCCCCTGGGAAGTCATTTCCAGGAAGTTGGGGTTCAGGTAGCTGGTCCGGTCATCCCGGGAAGTGATGTCCGCAAAAAGGTGTTCGGGGTTGCGAAGGGAGGGAGCGGATTCCTCCCGTGTCGCCGCCTGGTCGGCACGGGTGGCTCGTCCGAAGACCTGGTCGTTGATTCGTTGGGCGAACTGGTTGATCTGAGGAATGACTTCGTCCATGTTCTGGGTTTGAGCCGAGAGATTCAGGGGTTCTCTCTCTGTGGAAAGGGAAATCATGGTGGAATCGATGCTGATGGATTGCCCCAGGGAGGTGATGCTTCCGAAAATGACATGGTCTGCTTTGAGGTTTTGCCCGATGCGAAAGGCTCTTTCCTGGTTCATGTCTCCCTGAGCGGAACGCGCCGCCTGAAGGGTTGCGCTGCGGTCAATGATCTGCACTCTTCCCTGCTGGGCCAGGCGGGATGCGAGCATGTCCCGAACGCCATCCTGCAGGTAATGCAAATCACCGGGGGTGTGCATGGTGAAGGGCAAAATGGCGACCCTCTGGGGGCCTTCCTGGGCGGCAGAGACTCCCGGCACGCTGGTCATGGAAAAAAACAAGACTGCGGCAACGGAAAAAAGGAGTGGAAAAACACGGGAAACGCCAATGTTTTTGTTGTGCGGGCTACCTTTGGTCATGAAACCTCTCCTCAAATACCTCTGGACAGAAGGACAAAAGACTTTTAATAAGCTGGCGAAGACTCTGGAGGGCCATCGCCCCTTTGGAACGGAAAACGGGTTGAGGATCGCTGAATGTGTGCGGAGTGCTTTCCTCGTGGAATTTTCATCTCATTTATATGCAGCAGCCATCTTCCATCTTCACAAATGGACCCTGGCATCATCCCTTGCGGTCGAAGGAAAAATCCATTCAGCTTCGCATCATCTATTGTGTTCTGGCTGTGTGCTGGTCTGTGTGCCTGGTGGAATCCCCACTGGAGATCCTCAAAAAAAGAAATTTTCAAGCCATCAAACAAATGGGTCGATAGTCAGTCCGAACGAGCCCTTAAATAATTGATGCAAAGGGCTATGGTCAAGACATTAACCAAAAGAACACTTAAAAAGAATACCCAATTCATGCCCGATTGAAAATGACAAATCTTTATTGTGGTGAGATGCAAGGTGGAAAGGTCCTGTCCCGACCCTGTGCAGAGGGGAAAAGGGCCTTGAAAAAAGATGGTTTGGGAACAGAATACATGGGGGTTTCAGCGTGACCGGAGAGCACTGAAAAAAAGTTCTCGCCGGAAGGATCTTTTACGCTTGACATAGCTTTAATTTTTGCTGTAGAGGATACGGAAAATGGTAAAGGGGCAAATCAGATCAACCGGACAGGTCCAGGAATTTTGGGCCAAAAAGAAAGGAGGTATTTAAGAGGTCATCATCTTTAGGTAAAGGGGCTGTTTTATTGGAAAGAGTCTAAAGCGTTAGCTTATGAGGAGGAAAGAGATGAAGAGACATCTCACGATGTTGGTGGTGCTCGTGGCATCGCTGGCTCTGGCCACTCCGGCCATTGCAGCGGTCGAATTCAAGTATGGTGGACAATACCGTATCCGTGCCATCAGTGATTATGGTATGGTCACAACGGACAATCTCGATGGGACCACAGACCGCAATCGCAATTTTATAGACACCCGTTTGAGACTCTATTTCAACTTTGTTGCCAGCGAAAATCTTCGCCTGGTGACCAAGTTTGAAGTGGGCGACACCGTTTGGGGTAATCCTGCAGCTGTTGGACGTGGCAGCGGCGGCGGTGTCGGAGCCGACGGTGTCAACTTCGAAACCAAGAATGCCTATGTAGAATTCGGCATTCCCCAGACTCCCATTTGGGCCAGTGTGGGTATCCAGGGCATCAAGCTTCTGGATTCCTGGATCATCGATGACGACTTTTCCGCGGCCGTCCTTCGCGCCAAGTTCGACCCCATCGGCGTGCATCTCGGCTACATCGGCAAGCAGAATCTGAATGTATCCGATGAAAGTGCCAACATTGACGCGCTCTTCCTGAGCGTTGACTACAATGACCATGTGGGCCCCGGTGCTCTTCATGCGAACGTGGTGGGTTACTGGCAGTATGGTCACAAGACCGCAGTGAGCGCCTTCCCCGCACCCAGTCCCTTTGTCCCCACCGGCCAGATCACTCCTGCCGGGCCGATTCCTGCTTTCCCCGGAATCATCGACAATAACAACCTGTTTGACCTTGGTTTCAAGCTGGCCTACAGCATGGACTGGATGAGCGCTTACCTCACTTTCGTGAAGAACCTTGGCAAAATCGAAATCATCGGCGATGACGATGCCAAGTACCAGGGCTGGATGATCGATGCCGGCATGAATTTTTACCATGGTCCTTACACCATGAACGTCGGCGGCTTCTACACCAGTGGCCAGGCTGTTGACGATGATTCCAGCAACATCAAGCAGTTCACCTATCCTCTGGGAACCTACAAGTACTTCTCCCAGATCATGGGTGGCGG
>SLCH01000257.1 GCA_007125915.1 Syntrophobacteraceae bacterium | reverse complement strand
CTTTGATGGCTGCGAACGTATCGGTTCTGGCCACGATGACTCCCGTTTTTGCGTGGGCGGCCATTGCCCCCAAAAAGAGAGTGAGCAGCAGGCATCCGAAAGTTATCGCCCTGAAAGGGATTTTCCCCTGTTTGGTGAAAGCGGGAGGGGATGGCATGGTTTCTATCCTGAGAAGTTGATGGCCAAGAAATCGCGCAGGAGGCGCTCGCCCATCTCGGGGTTTATAGCTCTCACATGGTTGATCTTGCCGCGCAGGGAAGCCTGAAAACTGGAAAGGGAATATTTCTGAGGATTGTCCACACCCCTGGTGTTGGCGTATTGGCGTGCCTGATGGTGCAAGCTACCCTTTTGACAACGGTGCAGGATTGCCCGAAGGGTCCGGATTTCATGGCGCCCAATGTTGGGTCGGGTGTTGACCACAACCCCTGTCACTTTCTGGCGTCCCCCATCTCTTAAAATGCGTGTTTTGGAAGCTTTGGGCCGGAAACCTTCTTCGCCGATGACTTCCCGAAGAAAGGGAAGGAGTTGAACCATTCGGGGATTCTGACTGGAAAGGGTGATGTCGTCCGCATAGCGTGAATAGGCAAAACCCATTCTTTCCCCAATGGCTGAAAGCCTGCGGTCCAAGCGCCGGCACACCAGATTGGACAGGGCGGGACTGGTGGGAGCTCCCGTGGGCAGTGCACCACGGCAGGTGGTCAATCTGGTGAGCAGCCAAGCCACCTGGCGGGGATATCCCAGCCGGGCAAACAGTCCGTGAATCCGCTCGGAACCGATGCTTGGAAAGAAGTCCTCGATGTCGAGCTTGACGACGACTTTTTGGCCCACATGCCGTTGGCTGTTGGTGAGGATGGAGTGGTGACGGCGAAACCCCTCGGCATGGGGGTTGAGAGGAATAAAGGCGAGGATTTCGTCAAGTATGGCACGCTGTGTGCGTTTCAGTAAGGGACGGGGAGCGTGAAGGGTGCGAAGTGTTCCATCTCTTTTGGGAATTTGAGATGTATGATAGTGTTTTTCAGCGCTGGTGGCCAGCCGGAAGAGCTGCTCCGGCGCTAAGGAAACTCTCTGGGCCAGATGGGCGGGGTTGAGAATGAAGACCGCACCCTGCTCATGGATGCGCTGGCAGTAGGCGGCAATGAAATGGAGAGCCGATGGGGCAAGGTGCTGGTTTTTTGCCAGAAACTGCCGCACACTTTTGCCAAGGCGGGAAGGTGCTGAGGGGTGAAGGTTGACCGGATTGCCTCGATCCAGCTCCAGGGCGGCGAAGGCCTCAATGAGATCGACCAGTTCCTGTTCGACTCCAGCCTGTTCATTGACCAGCCTCAGGTTTTGGAGGTAGCGCTCCCTCTTTTCAGGTGAGATCTTTTGCATGGGCACATCCGTGAATGCAGGAATTGACGCCGGGACCCGTCATTACTTTTCACACAACCACGGGGAGAGAGTCCCCGTGGTACGGAGTAAGTGAACGGCCCGCATGGCGTAACGCCATGCCAAAATCCCTAAAAGAAAGGATCCCGGGGTCAAAGGGTAAGGCTGGCCAGGGAGAAAGTTTTCCCGTTCTGGCCCAGCAGTTTTTTCCCATTAGGAAAAGGAACTCGAAAGCAGGTGCCATATTCGAAATGGCCATGGAGGCACACCCCAGTGTCCTGGGCCAGGCATCGCAAATAGTCATGGCAGTGAAGGTTGTGTTTCAAAGTCGCCAGATCGACTCCGCAGTTGGCACAATAACGGATGGGTTCACGAAACATGGCGAAGAGGTAAAGGCCTTTTGTGGCCGCATGCATGGCGCCGCACCGCCCACACTGCAAGGAAGGCGGGCTGCTGAAGGGCAAATGGATGGAACCAAGACAAAGGGCAGCACCTGCGGTTCCTTTTATGAATTGCCTTCGGTTCATTGCAACTCCCTAGGCACGGGAAAGAAGAAAAGTGCATGTTGGCGAAAAGCGCATCACAATTTTCTTTCATGTAAATACAAAGTAATACATTTGTCAAGCTTTTTTCATGTTTTTTTGATCGGTTTTCGGCTGCTCCCCAAAAGGGTCACGCAAAAAAACGAAAAACCTTTACTCGAAGCATGCCTAATCACTCCAGTGCTGGAAAAGAAACACGCGGTAGGGATGAAAATCCTGTTTCGGGGGTGGTCTCAAAAGGGGCTGCGAGGGTCGAAGGAATGCCGCGGCCTCATCCAGCTCACGGGGATGGTTTGCCCTGGGGGCCCATCCTGTCACGGAGCTGTCGAATGGCTTCGGGTTCTCCCACAATGATCAGCCGGTCATTTTCGTCGAGAATTTCTTCGGGGTGAGGATAAAGGGGTGCGCCCATGCGGTGAATTGACCCCACTGAAGAATGGGCGGGAAGGGGCAGATCTTTCACTCGTTTGCCGATGAACTGCCCCCAGGGACCGCCGGAGCCCAGGTGCACCAGCAGGTAGCGGTTCCTGCGGAGAAAAACTTCCCGGATCTCCTCGTGGGAATGGGCCTGCTGCCATGCCAGAATGCATGCGGGATCGTCCATTCGGGCGCTGAGCTCCGAGAGAATGCGCAGGTGCTGACTGGCGGCCCTTTGGGGACTCACCAGGAACAGGGCCGCGTAGATGAGGGGAGTGGGTTTTTTCCCCGACGGG
>SLCH01000185.1 GCA_007125915.1 Syntrophobacteraceae bacterium | reverse complement strand
GGCACATGTCCAGAGGAGAATTTCCCGAGGGATCCATGGGACCCAAGGTGATGGCCGCCGTCCGCTTTCTCAAAGGGGGTGGAAGGAGGGCTCTCATCACTTCCGTGGAGGACATTTTCGCGGGAGTGATGGGCAGAGCGGGCACAGAATTCACCATGTGATGCTCATGAAGGCAGGTGTGGCCATGCCATGGGAGCAGACCGCCATTCAATAGCTGCAAGAACCCCGCTCCCGTGGGCAGGTTGTTTGGCCCGGCGCCACGGAGCGGCTCATCCATGCATTAAGTTTCGAGGGAGATTTCATGACGGTTTTGCCTGCGTTATCGGGCTCATGCAGAGTTCATGCGCCACAGCGGATACTCCTCATGGGGAGAGACCTGGACCAATGGAGGATGATCCTCGCCCATTTCACTCAACCGGGAGAAAAGGGAGATCTCTCTCTCTTCCACGTGGATGAGAAATCATGGAATGAGGAAGATCTGAGGACCTTTCAGGTGGCGCTCCTGGACTACGAAACTCTTTCTCCCTTTCAACTCCGAATGGTGCCCGCTCTCAAACAAAAGATGCCCCATGCCCCTGTGCTCATGTGCGTGGCCACTCAAAACGTTGACAGGGTCCTCGGGTCTTTTGGCAATGCCCTTGACGACTGGGTCATCAAGGATAAGGGTTACGAAAGGCTCCTTCCCGAACGGATTCGATGGGTTTGCCGCAAAACCGTCAAAGGGCAGGATTTTTTAAACCAATCCCTTCAGTTTTTTCAGGAAGCTCAAAGAATGCAGGCTCTCGGCATTTTTGCCAGTGGCATTGCCCATGATTTCAACAACGTCCTCTCCATGATTTTTGGCCACACACAGATGGCACTCATGGCCCTGCCACAGGACAGCCCCGTTCGCAGCCACCTGGCCCAGTCTCTCACCGCAGGAAATCGGGCCAAAGAGCTGGTGAAAGAGATTTTCACCATCAGCCGCCATGAAAAAGGGGGGGCTCAAAAGGTCCAGGCCGGCATGGTGATCAAGGAGGCAGTCAAGTTTTTGAAAGCTGCCATTCCCTCCACCATAAACATTCACCAGAACCTGAAGCTCCAACCCACCGGCTGGGACACGGTGCTGTGCGATGCCTCCCATATCTACCAAATTCTTCTGAATCTTTGCACCAATGCCGTCAATGCCATCGGGTCCGATCAATACGGCAGTCTGACCATCGAATTTTTCCCTCACGAAGTCTCCCCCCAGGGCGAAGGCACTCCGGGCTCCCCCGCTCCCGGCAGATACGCTGCGTTAAAAGTGTCGGACGATGGACGGGGCATACCCGGGGAACTCATGAACCGAATTTTTGATCCCCAGTTCACGACCATGGACGACGGCAAAAGTGCAGGCATGGGGCTCACCATCGTGAAAGAACTTGTGGAGGAGCACAAGGGTTCCATTTCCATCCAAAGCCAGGTGGGCAGGGGCACCGTGGTGACGGTGCTCCTGCCCTGTGTGGCCATGATGTCCTCTGTCCGCGCCAGTGACGACGGAGGAAGCATCCCCACAGGAACCGAACGTGTTTTGTTTGTGGACGATGAAGAAATGCTGGTTCAGGTGGGAGAACTCATGTTGAGGAAGCTCGGTTATGAGGTGGCGGGTTTTGGGGACAGCAGGGAAGCGCTGAAAACTTTCGAGGCGGAACCGGAGGCATTTGATCTGGTGTTGACGGATTTGACCATGCCCAATCTTTCGGGATTCGATCTGGTGAGAAAATGCCTGGAAGTTCGACCCGATCTTCCCATCATCGTATGCACCGGCTGTGGGGACAGTGGGACCCTGGAAAGACTTAAGGAAGCGGGAGTGCGAGGCTTTCTCAGGAAACCCTTCATCATCAAACTGATGGCGCAGACTATCAGAGAGGCCTTGGATTGAAAACTACCCTCAGACCAGTTCAGACCGTTCTTCCGGTCTGGGAGACTTCCCCCATGAATGATCAAGCCAGTATTCTTGTTGTGGACGATGAATACGACAATCTCTACCTGATTCATGACATGCTCGTGCCTCATGGTTATCAGGTTCATCTCGCCAGTTCGGGGCAGGAGGCCATGGACCTGGCGCAGGGGTCATCTCCCGATGTGATCCTCCTGGACATCAATATGCCTGGAATGGATGGCTTCCGGGTTTTGGAATATCTGAAAAGTGATGGACAAACCAGGTTTGTGCCAGTGGTTATGGTGACCGGGCAGGGAGACGTGTCCCACCGGATCAGGGCCCTGGAACTGGGAGCCGATGACTTCCTGACCAAGCCG
Source organism: Syntrophobacteraceae bacterium (assembly GCA_007125915.1). GTDB lineage: Bacteria > Desulfobacterota > Syntrophobacteria > Syntrophobacterales > Syntrophobacteraceae > SLCH01. The sequence continues at coordinate 7,900 of SLCH01000185.1, read as the reverse complement.
GTGGATTGTATGGAGCTGAGAGCCCGAGTGCGCTCACTGGTCAAGGTCAAGGCCTATCATGATCACATGGTCGATCACCAGAGAGAACTGGAACGGGAAGTGGAAGAACGGACCAAGGCCCTGAGACACGCCAAGGAAAGGTTGCACGAGGCCCACGTCAACCTCAAGCATGCCTCTCTCACCACCATCTATCATCTGTCACGGGCGGCGGAATACAAAGACGAAGACACGGGAGAGCACATCCGCCGCATGAGCAACTATGCTGCGGCCATCGCACGGCAAATGAACCTGGGCGAGCGCGTGGTGGAGGGGATTTTGTATGCGGCCCCCATGCACGACATCGGCAAACTGGGCGTTCCGGACCGGGTGCTCCTGAAACCCGGAAAGCTCGACCGGGAGGAGTGGGAGCTCATGAAGCAGCACACCGTCATCGGCGCCAGCATTCTGGAGGGCGGCAAGACGGAATTCATTCGCCTCGCTTCCGTGATTGCCCTGACGCACCATGAAAAATGGGATGGCTCTGGATATCCCAGGGGATTGGCGGGCAAAAAAATTCCACTTGCGGGACGCATCACCGCCGTGGCCGATGTGTTTGATGCCCTGACTTCCAAAAGGCCTTACAAGGAAGCCATGACCTTTGAAAAGGCCATGGAAATCATCAAAGGGGAAAGTGGTTCCCACTTCGATCCCGAAGTGGTGGAAGCCTTTCTCTCCATTGAAGACATCATTGTGCAGATCAAGGAGGGCAGCAGTGCATCGGGATTGAGCGTCGCGGAATTTCAGGAAGACACGAGGGTTCCCTTTCCTGACTTTCATCCATCACCGCACCAGCCCTTCAGCCCTCTGTTGAGAGTCACCACGAAATCCTGAACGTTGGTCAAAATGGACCGTGCTGACAAGGATCCCCGGTCTCCCAGTTTGAGGGTCGCAAATTCCGACATGTCCACAATATAAAAGTAGACGGGTCTCACGCGTCCGTCAGCCATCACCTGGTAGGACGGCAGCATATTGCCCGTGGCGATGGTGTGCAGCTGAGTGGCCAGGGCAATCACCGTGGTTGCTCTGCGAGCGAGGCGCCTCATGGAATCCTGGGCGTCGTAGACGTTGGGAATGACTTCGGGGAGAGGGCCGTCGTCTCTGATGGATCCGGCGAGGCAAAAGGGGATTTGATTTTTCAGAAGGGAATGCATGATCCCCTGCTGAAGGATCCCCTCCCGTATGGCTTTTTCAATGGATCCCACTGACCGGATTCGGTTGATGGTGTCCAGGTGTTTGTAGTGGCCGAGGGGTGTGTGCCTTTTTGAATAGATCTCCTGGCCCAGTGCCGTTTGAAAAAAGGCGCCCTCCACATCGTGAACGGCGAGGGCATTTCCGGCCAGCAGCCCGTGCACGAAGCCTCTTTCGATGATTTCCACAAAGGCGCCTCTGGCATCGTGATCAAAGGCCAGTGCGGGTCCCAGCACCCAGAGAACGCAGCCCTTCTCCTTTTCGTGTTCCAGCAGTTGATAGAGGTGATCGTAGTCGATGGAAAAGGAAGTCTCTCGGCTCACGCCCCTTCGAAAAAAGAATTTCTCTTTACTGCCTTGCGGCACATGGAACCCGTTGGTGTGAACAAAAATTCCCTCCTCTCCTTCTCCCTTCCTTCCGCAGGCCACCCTTTCACCCACCTTGAGACGCCGGAACTCTTTCACCTCCAGGTGGTTGTCTCCTTCAAGGACCACCACACAGTCCATGCGTGACTCTTCAAGAATTTTCCACTGGCCCGGCCGCAGGTGAAAATATTCAGGGTAAATGGTTGTGGCGTGAAAATTCTCAGGGGCAACTCCCTCTTGTTGCACCGCTTCGAAATGAGCGAGAGGAGCTTCTGACAGGGGGCTTTCACTGAAATCAGGAGGTGTATAAGCTGGAATCTGGAAGGACATGGGGCGCTCTCCGGTTCACCAGGTTTGAAAGAAACAATGGCGGCCTGCAGCAGACCTTTGGAGCTTGCTTTGAGTGCTCCTCCCCTTTGCTTGCCCGTTTTCCACCAAAGAGTGGGTCACCTTGCCTGCCGGCTGTGGCGTTTCGCTTCTTTATAGAAATTCACAAAATACTCCGTGGCCGACCAATAGCTGAGAACAACGGAAACCCAAAGGAAGAAAAGCCCCAGGTTGTGAAGCAGACTCTGCAGGTGGGGAATGGTCAACAAAAGGAGGCTGATGGCTATGGTTTGAGATATCATCTTGTTTTTTCCCATTCGGCTCGCCTTGATGATGAGTCCTTGACTGGCAGCGATGGATCGCAGGCCTGTGATGGTGATCTCGCGTCCGATGATGAGAAAAACGAGCCATGCGGGAACCCTATCCACGGGTATGAGCATGATGAGCACGGCTGAAGTGAGGAGCTTATCTGCCAGAGGATCCAGAAGCTTCCCGATGGAAGTGACAAGGTTCCAGCTTCTGGCGAGGATTCCGTCCAGGTAGTCGGTGATGGAGGCGAGGACGAAAAGGAGAAAGGCGATGTTGAAAGACTTGGTCGACACGGGCACCATGAGCACGAAGATGATGACGGGTATGATGGCCATTCGCAAATAGGTGAGGATGTTGGGCAGATTGATGAGGTGACGGCGGGAAAAATCATTTGCATTCATGGCAAGAGCAACCCCGTGTGAGGTGTTTGTGGAATCTTTGCAGGGCCGGAGAATCGCGGCACCGGTGGAGGAGCTCTCAAATCAGCGGTTATAAGCCGCGTAAACGTCCAAAACCTTTCGAACATAGTTCTGTGTTTCGTTGAAAGGAGGGATGCCCCCATGCCGAACGACGTTTTCCGGTCCTGCATTGTAAGCTGCAAGAGCGAGAACGAGGTCGTTGTTGAATCGACCCAGGAGATATTTGAGGTAGCGCACGCCCCCATCGATGTTCTCGTGAGGATCGAAAGGGTCGGATACTCCCAGATATTCGGATGTGCCGGGCATGAGCTGCATGAGGCCCATGGCCCCTTTGGGGGATACGGCAGCGGGATCGAAACTGGACTCAACACGGATGACGGCCTTCACCAGGTTCTGATCCAGACCATGGCGAAAGGCGGCCCGGCGTATGTGGTGATCGAAGCACGTCACATTGGGGGCCGTCAAGGGCCGATAGGTTCCTGAAGGCAAAGCCCGGACAGGCCTCACCGATGACCTGGAAGTGTTATGGAGAGGCAGCGGTGTAGGGGAGAGTCTTTTGGCATGGGGATGCGTGGGCACATTGGTGAAATGGATCACTCCATCCCTGTCCACATACTGGTAAATCTCCGCAAAAGTGAGTGAAACGTGCAAAAAGAGCATGCAGGACAACAACCCCAGGACATGGAAGGTTCTTTTGAGTCGGTGACTGCTCGGCTCCATAACTGACCTCCATTTGCCTGCGCGAAATGACAGGCTTCCGTGCATTAGGCTTGTTCCACCTTTTTCCAGTCGTCCAGAAATTTCTTGAGCCCCGTGTCCGTGAGGGGATGCTTGGCGAGTTGATCAATGACGGAAAAGGGAATGGTGGCGATGTCCGCTCCCAGCCGGGCCGCATTCAACACATGCAGTGGATTGCGAACACTGGCCACGATGATTTCCGTTTCAAACAGGTAGTTGGAATAAATTTCCACAATCTGTTCCACAATGGCCATTCCATCCTGTGAAATGTCATCGAGTCTCCCCACGAAGGGACTCACGTAGGATGCACCGGCCTTGGCAGCCATGAGGGCCTGCAGGGGAGAAAAGATGAGGGTCACGTTGGTGTGCACACCTTCCTGGGAAAGGTGCTTCACCGCTTTGAGACCATCGGTGGTCATGGGAATTTTGACCACCACATTGGGATCGAGAGCCGCAAGGGTTTTGGCCTCAGAAATCATGCCGCCGGCATCGGTGCTCACCACTTCCGCATTGACGGGAGCCTGGACCAGCCGGCAAATTTCCTGAATGTGACTTTCGAAAGATTTGCGGTCTTTGATGCCTTCCTTGGCAATGAGAGAGGGGTTGGTGGTGACTCCATCCAGGATTCCCAGGCTGTGGGCTTCCTGAATCTCGCGAATGCTTGCGGTATCAATAAAGAATTTCATCAAAAATCTCCTGAAGGGAAGTTCACTTCCCCCATTATGAAAAACTTGAGCCTTTTACGTCAAAGATATTTCTTGCCCTGTGGGTGAAAGGTCATCCCGATTTTTGCCCATCGATATATTTTATTCGGCATTCTTCGCTGCAAAAATAAAGAATCTCTCCATTGCTTTTTCCTTTCACACCCTGCTGCTTCAGGAAATAGGCTCCACACTGAGGGTCCTTGACCAGTTCTGTTTCCCGCGGTGATCTGCCACGGACAAATTCTCTTTCTTCCGGTCCCTGCAAGGGGGAAAAAAAATGCTTGAAAGCCCTGTAGGCCATATAGGCAAGAATCCCATACATTATGGTGCGAAACATATGCCATCCATTCGTTCGATCTGTTGCTCATGGGCAGTGAGATTCAATTCTTTCAACAGTTGCGAAACGCTTTTCAGGGAAACGGGGTGAACTCTTTCTGGCTGAATTTCCACCAGGGGTTCGAGGACGAATCTGCGCTCACAGATGGCAGCGTGGGGCAAGACCAGCGCAGGGCTTTCAATGACATGGTCTCCGTAAAAAAGAAGATCAAGGTCCAGGGTCCGGGGTCCCCAGCGGTTCCTGCGTTCTCGTCCAAAAAGGCTTTCAATGCGCAGCATTTCAGCGAGAAGCGCCCGAGGTGCGAGCCCCGTTTCCACTCGCACGACGCCATTGATGAACCACCCCTGGTCCCTGCAGCCCACCGGTTGCGTGCGGTAGAAGGATGAGACCTGGCAAAGGTGGATTCGAGGGTGCCTGGACAGAGCCCGTATGGACTCCATGCATATTTCCAGGGAGTTGCCAAGATTGCTGCCGAATGCCACCAAGGCATCCTCAGGAACCTTCATGAATGATCCCTCGCAGATCCGTCATCTTCTCAAAGAGACATGTTTTGAATGCGCTCCACCGCCTCCTGCAGCCTTTCTTTGCTCACGGTGAGAGCCATGCGCACATAACCTTCGCCCGGATCTCCAAAGCCACTTCCCGGAGTGGTGACGATTCCCGCTTCCTTCAGAAGGCGCGAAGTGAACTCTTTGGAGGTGGACCCCTTGGGAACAGGGCACCACACGTAAAAAGTGGCTTTGGGTGCCCTGGCCTGGAGACCTGCTTTATTGAGGCCGGGGATGAGCACATCCAACCGCTCCTCATAGATCTTTTGCATTTCCTTGACACAACTCTGATCGTCTTCGAGGGCCGCGATGCCCGCTTCCTGAATGGCGTTGAAGGCACCCGAATCGATATTGCTTTTGATCTGACCAAAACCGCTGATGATTTCTGCATTGCCAACGGCAAACCCCAATCTCCAGCCCGTCATATTGTAGGTCTTGGAAAGGGAATGGAACTCGATCCCCACGTCTTTGGCTCCGGGAACTTCCAGAAAGCTCATGGGTCGGTACCCGTGAAAACCCATTTCCGTGTAGGCTGCATCGTGAGCGATGATGGTGTTGTTTTCTTTGGCAAAAGCGATGACCTTCTGGAAAAACTCCTGGGTGGCCACGGCACCCGTTGGATTGTTGGGATAATTGATGAACATGACCTTGGCTTTCTTGGCCACGTCCCTGGGTATGCTGTTCAAATCGGGCAGAAAATCGTTTTCTTCAAGAAGGGGCATGAAGTGTGTCTGGCCTCCCGCAAACATGGTGGCGATGTGGTAGACGGGATAGGCCGGGGAGGGCACGAGGGCAATGTCACCCTGGTCAATGTAGGCCAGGGGGAAATGGGCGATGCCCTCCTTGGAGCCGATGAGAGTGAGCACTTCCCGCTCCGGGTTCAGGTCTACCTGGAATCGGCTCCTGTACCAGTCTGCCACGGACGATCGAAAGCGGTTCATCCCCGAATAGGAGGGATACTGATGATTGGCGGGGTCTTCTGCTGCCTCCTTCAGTTTTTCGATGATGTGCCTGGGTGTGGGAAGGTCGGGATCGCCCACGCCCAGGTTGATGACATCGACACCCTCCGCGATGAGTTCAGCTTTCAGACGGTCGATCTCCTGAAAAAGGTAAGGGGGGAGTTTCTTGAGACGTTCAGCCTGTTCAAATGGCATCTGTACCTCCAGCTGGATTCTTGTATGGGGTCTTCCTCAATGGATCTGATTGAGCCTTAAAGGGATTCATTCATCGTATGCCGAGAACATCGTGCATGTCGTAGAGCTGCGGTGTTTTTCCCACCACCCATTGAGCGGCGCGCACGGCCCCACGAGCGAAATTGTCCCGGTTATGGGCCCGATGGGTGATTTCAATGCGTTCTCCAAGCCCTGCGAACATGACCGTATGTTCTCCAACGATGTCCCCGCCTCGCAGGGTTTGAAGGCCGATCTCTTTGGGCGTTCTCTCGCCGATGATCCCATGCCGCTCATAAACGCCCGTTTTCTCGAGATCCCTTCCAAGAGCTTGAGCGATCACTTCTGCGAGTTTGATGGCGGTGCCACTGGGTGCATCTTTTTTGAACCGGTGATGGGCTTCCACGATTTCCACATCGAAATCGTCTCCCAGCATGCGAGCCACATCTTCCACCACTTTGAACACAATGTTGACCCCCATGCTCATATTGGGAGTCAGGACACAGGGAACAGTGTGCGCCAGCTCACGGGCTTCCTGCAACTGCTCTCCCGTGAAGCCCGTGGAACCGATCACCATGGCTTTGCCAGCTTTGGAGGCGATGCGAAGATGCTCCAGGGACACGGTGGCATTGGTGAAGTCGATGATCACATCCGCTCCGTCCAAAACATCATGTATGCTGCTGTTCACGGGCATTCCCGCCGGGCTTCCGCCAATGACCTGCGCCAGGTCGCTTCCCACCGAAGGGTGCGCTGAATATTCAAAACCGCCCGAAAGTTTCAACCCTTCCGTTTGTCCGATGATCTGAGCGATTCGGGTTCCCATTCTGCCGGCAACTCCAGCCACTGCAGCGCGGATCATGTTTTTGTGACCTCCCTTTTGATTGAGTTCGATCTCCTGGGGACGTGCTCCTTGCAGAAGATCAAGGAATGAGACCGTGAGCCTGAAGATCCCTTCGAAGTTTTGCACGGTTTGCTTCGCTCATGGGTGCCAGGGGCAGGCGAACTTCCTCGCTGGTGATTTTTCCCATCATGGCCAGGGCCGCTTTCACGGGAGCAGGGTTTGTCTCGTAAAAGAGGGCATGGCAGAGGGGCAGGAGTTTATAGTAGGCCGCCAAAGCTTCCTGAGCTTTTCCTTCAAAATGAAGATTGCAGAGGGTGGCCATCTCCCTGGGGGCGATGTTGGAAGTCACAGAAATAACCCCTTTGCCTCCCACACACAGAAGGGGATAGGTGATGTAGTCCTCTCCGGAAAGGACATGAAAATCCTGTCCGCAAAGGGCAATGATGTCCGTGATCTGTTTCATGCTGCCTGTGGCCTCTTTGACGCCCACGATGTTTCCGATTTCAGCAAGCCTGGCGATGGTTTCCGCCTCCATGTTGACGGCCGTGCGGCCAGGGATGTTGTAGAGCACTATGGGGAGATCGACGGATTCGGCCACTTTTTTGAAATGCTGGTAAAGCCCCTCTTGAGTGGGCTTGTTGTAGTAGGGAGAAATCATGAGGGCTCCATTGGCCCCCGCTTTCCTGGCATGTTCCGTCAACCGTATGGCTTCTTCCGTGTTGTTGGAGCCCGTCCCCGCGATGACCGGCACACGTCCATTCACCTGTTCCACAACGATTTCCACGACCTGCTCGTGTTCGCTGAAAGACAGGGTGGCCGCTTCTCCCGTGGTTCCGCAGGGCACGATGCCATGGGTTCCCCTTTCAATCTGAAATTCTACCAGTTGCCTCAATGCGGGCTCATCCACCCGGCCGTC
>SLCH01000084.1 GCA_007125915.1 Syntrophobacteraceae bacterium | reverse complement strand
GGGAAGCATGAACCAGAAGGTGCTTCCCCTGCCCACCTCCGTATGGACACCGATGCGGCCATTATGGGCTTCCATGGCCAGTTTGCAGAAGGTGAGGCCCAGGCCCGTGGAGTGCTGCTGCCGTTTGCTTTTCAGTTGCACCTGACCGTACTTTTCAAAAATCACGGGCAGAAGCTCCTGGGGAATACCGGGGCCGTGATCGGACACCCAGACCCTCACCTCCTCTCCGTGTTTCTCGATCCCCACGGTCACTTCCGTGTTTTCTTCGGAGAACTTGATGGCGTTGGCCACCAGGTTTGTGATGACACGGCGTATGATCTCTCCATCGCACAAGACTTGGACCGATTCACAAGGGCATTCCAGGGAGATTCGGGATTCATTTCTGGAGCTGGTCAAAGAATGAATCACCTGGCGGGCCACTTCCACAAGGTCTGCAGGAGCCAAATGCAGGGGCATTTTGCCCTCCTCCAGCCTTGAAACATCCAGAATGGAGCTGACCATCTCGATGAGGGAGGAAGTGGAATCCAGGGCCTGATCGGCAAAACGCAGGATTTTGGGATTCTTGTTCATGTGACCATGGAGCCTGATCATTTCCAGGTAGCCGTGAATGCCGGCCAGGGGGGATCTCATGTCATGAACCAGCATGTGCGTGAGCTTGTCCCTGAGAGATTCCAGGTCTTTGAGTTTCTGGTAACTCTCCTGCAAACGGTCATAAAGGCGTTTGGCGTAAACGGCGTTTCGAACTCTTAGAAGGACTTCCTGGATGTCCACAGGTTTGGTGAGAAAATCGCTGGCTCCCGCTTCAATGCCTCTGAGGCGGTCTCTGCGGTCCGAAAGGGAAGTCACCAGAATGACGGGTATGTGGGCCGTGTTGGGATTGTTCTTGAGGGTCTGGCAGACCTGAAAGCCGTCGGGAGAGGGCATCATCACGTCCAGAAGCACCACGTCCACCGGGAGCGACTCAATCATCTCCAGGGCCATTTTTCCATTTTCGGCTTCAGAGGTTTCGTGACCCTGATTTTTGAGAATGGCGCGCAGCAATTCCCGATTGAAGGGCTCGTCGTCCACGATCAATATGTGGCCGATGCTTTGCTGCAGAGAAGAACAACCCGGCTCTTTCATGGAATACAAGCTCTCTGTGCTGGTGCTTTTGTCTTGTTGCCGAGCCAAACGACCGCAGAGGGTGAACTTGAACTTGATGGGATGAGGTTTCCAAGTGACCACGATTCTATCACAGTTATTTGATATCATTATGCACTTTTATGTATCAACACAATATTTGTTTTTTCCGGCATTCTACCGCTGTTCAAGCACGGTTTCATACAAAGGCGGTACAGAGGAAGTTGCGTTTTGAGGGAGTTCGTCCCTTTTGCGCGGCCGCTCAGGTTTTGAGAAGTGAACTCCATCAGATTCTATGATAAAATCAATTCATTTCCGCGATGTCTTTATCTTTGAGAAAGTTCTGAGAAAGTTCATGGAGCAGCCAACGGGAAAGATTTTCACGGAGGTGTTGATTTGGTTCGTGGAACATGGATTTGCATGCTTGTGCTGTCGGCGTTGTTGACCGCTCCTTCCCATCCCGCACATGGAGAAGCCACGGATGCGCAGGGAGTTTTTGGAATTCATTCTGTCTGGGTGCCTTCCAATGACGCATTGGAAGAAATGCGCCGGGATTGTCTTGGAGTCGAAGGGGTCGATGAGATGGCATGTGTTGCACAGGTCATGGAGCGTTTCGGAGCCTCTTCCAGTGCAAGAACCTTCAGCAGGATGGCTTCAGAACTGGCTTTCATGAACAAATTTGAAGAGGTCGGCCTTGTGGACGTGGCCTATGTGCTTTTTCCCTTCCGCGCCAATGAAAATCAAGGCTGCTATCTTGTGAACGGCGAACCGCCTCTGGTGGACGTGGATGATTTTGAACTCCTGGACAAGGCATCTCTCGAGAGAAATGCCCAATACAAGGCCATTCGAGGGGAGTACCCCCAAGTGACCCTGTGGCCGGGCGATCGATCGCCCGAAGGTTTTCTCTCCTACAGGATTTTTGAAGACGGCAGACATCGGTTTGTCTTCGATTATTATCTTCGCGATGGTTGCCGGGCATGTCCCATGGTGGGAGTGGCGGTCTTCGCCTTCGACTTTGATCCATGGGGACGTTTTGAAGGGAGCGAACTGGCCCACTTGATGCGCATTCATCACGTTCCCGGAGCGGGCATGCCCAAGGAATAGGGCCCCCCTTGCTCACAGAGGGGCAAGCAGAACCCGAGTGAGGAAAGGGAACACGCAGCGCAAAAAGACTCCTCCTTCTCTTCCCACTACATCTTCCTCCGCCGGCTTCAGCGGTGTCGGTCCCGCAGTGGGTTCAAAATGCACCTGACTTTTTCAGAAAAGACGCTCTCACACCCTGTCCTTCTTCCCTGAGGCAAATTTTTCCAAAATCTTTCCGTTCGTTGCAATTGCCCAATATCTTTGCGCATTGTCTTTGACAGAGCTTTCAATGCGACTGATCCTGGGGCATTGATCATCATCTGGCATGAAAGTTGTTCTCTGAATCAAAAAGTTTGTTGGCGAAGTTCTGTTGGAGTGAAACAGGGACGCGAGGGAATGTCATGCTGGCCATTGCTGTTTTGCGCTGTAG
>SLCH01000194.1 GCA_007125915.1 Syntrophobacteraceae bacterium | reverse complement strand
TTTTAAAGATCTTCCGGACGCGGGTCTTCGCGAGGGGTGACGGGAGAAAGCAGCGCGCGATCCATTAAATCAACAGCATCGCGGCACGCAGTGCCTCACAGAACAAAAGGATCGCCTCAGGCTGACCGGGGAACCTACTTTCTCTCCAACCAAAGAAGGTCAATATACAGCCTTGATTGACACCTCACTTAAGTATCAACTTTCACAAGTTTTTTCAAGGGTCACGTTTTCCACCCATGAAGAAAATCCGGGACCCCCCACGGGCCATCATGGACCCATTGCCTTTTGCCCGAACCCCTTTGCCGTGTTATGGTTGGCGTCTCACTGGTGCACACGGGGCAGAGGGGCATCCCCGCGGAGAAAAAAAGCCCATGGGGGCTGAAGGCCCCAGGGAGGACACAGGCAAAGGGCCGCAGCTCAAAGGAAAACCCCTGGCACGCAATGAAACATGAGGAGGAACCCCATGACCATGGACCGAGCCATTTTTGACATGAATGCCAGTGTGGAAGCAACTTCACTCTACATTCTGCTTTGCGCCCTCGGTGACGAAGGAAATCCCGTCACCCTGGAAACAGCCAGACAGCGCTGGAACAGTTCGGAAGAAGACCTGATGAATGGAGCCCGGGAACTCATGCACCTGGGAGTGATTCATGGGGAGGAGCCCCTTTCCCATGAGACTCCCCTGCACATTCAGCCGAGGAGCCACTGGCAGCCCCCCGCTCATAAAACCCTGCAGTAGGCGATCTTCAAGGAGGAGTCCCTCAGGACACCCGGCAGGCTGAGCCCGTCCATGGGCGGCAACGGCCACCCCTCTCCAGTTCCACCTGCGAGGGACGCCGCAGGCCGTGAAAACCGAACTCAGCCGAGGAATCCTCTCACCTTGTTTTTCTGGGAGACCTCCGCGTTCAGGTAGTCCTCCGTCAACTCCAGGTAGTGTTCCACACTGCCTTTGTGCAAAGCCCGCTGGGCGTTGGAAACTTCCTTGTGCACTTTGGCGGGGGAACCCATGATGACCGAGTTGGCAGGAGCTTCAAAGCCGGGGGGCAGAACGGAACCGGCGGCGATGACGCACCCATCGCCGATTTTGCAGCCGTCGAGAATGATGGCCCCCATACCGATGAGGCAGTCATCCCCCACTTCACTGCCGTGCAAAATGACCGCATGGCCCACGGTCACCCTGTCCCCCACTTCCAGAGGAAATTTTTCTCCGGTCACGTGCAGGGTGCAGTTGTCCTGAATGTTGGTGTCCGAACCGATTCGAATGTAGTGCACGTCCCCCCGCACCACGGTGTTGAACCACACACTGGTTCGGTTGCCCAAAACCACATCTCCAATGACCCAGGCACCGGGAGCCACATAGACCCCTTCACCCAGCTTGGGATAGATGCCTTTGTAGGGAAGAACATTGTCCATTTGCTCATCTTCCTTTCCGTCATCACCCGCCGGCGGCAGGGGCGAGACGCTTTTCATGCCCAGTTCACGATCCCCGTTTTTCCCTCAAGCCTTCCCTCACCGTCCAAAGCTGTTGACTCAAGCTGTCCCAACCAGTGCAGCAGCATCTTCAGGGCAACGGCACTTTCAGTGCAAAAGTACTTTCAGTGCACAGTACTTTCAGGGCAACAGCACCTTTACGTCATTCCCGCGAAGGCGGGAATCCAGCCTCTTCAAGGTCTTCGGGACCCTTCCCTCCCCGTCACCCCTTCACCAAACCCAGGATTCGGGCCACTTCCCGCGCCGCATGGTCCACAAAAACCTGAAACTCCCCCGATTCCAGCCTTCTGCCCCCTCCGGGAGAAGGCACATGCCCAGGGGTATCGATGACCTCGGGCGCATTGCGGTATTCATCCCGGGGCACCACTTCAAATTCCGGTTCAAAGGCGTTGTTGAAGTACTTCTCCTGAAAGATGGAGAACTTGAGGGCATGAGCGGTGGCATCCACAACTCCCACCACTTGAGGCCCCACGCTGCCCTCACTCACCGCCTTTCGAAAGCCCGCAAGGCATTCCCCGCCCTGTGTGCAGGCGATGTGGCCGTTGCGGTTGGCCAGGATCATGGAATCCATGATTTCCTGTTCGCTCACCTGCACCACCTGCACCGCCTCTTCCCCACCCAGGTGCCGATATTTTTCCACCAGGCTCATGACCCGGGGCATGGACACGGGATTGCCGATCATGGCGGCCTGGGCCGTACTGGCGCGCACATGCACGGGCTCAAAGCGCCTTTTTTGTGGATCGGGCTCCATATAATAAAGGTACACGGGATTGGCATGCTCCGACTGCACTCCCAGAACCTGGGGAAGTGCTTCTATGATGTCCAGATCCAGGAGCTTGAGAAAACCTTGCAGGACCGCCGTGATATTCCCTGCATTGCCGATGGGAACGGCCACCATGAGACGGGAAACATCGTAATCGAACATCTGGGCGATTTCGTAGCTGTAAGATTCCTGCCCCAATATGCGCCAGGCATTTTTGGAGTTCATGAGAGCCACGGGGTAGTTTTCGGAAAGATGTTCCACCACTTTCATGCAGTCATCAAAGACTCCCGGTATTTCCAGGACCCGGGCTCCGCTTCCCAGGGGCTGACCCAGCTGCTGGGGCGTCACCTTTCCTTGAGGGAGCAGCACTGCGGAAGTGACCCCCTCCACAAAGTAGGACGCATAGAGAGCCGCCGCCGCAGAAGTGTCCCCCGTGGAGGCGCAGATGGCCAGAACCTCTTTCATGCCATGATCCCGAATGAGGTGATTCAAATAGCTGAAAGCACTGGCCATGCCCCTGTCCTTGAAAGAAGCGCTGGGATTCTGCCCATCATTTTTGAAATAAAAGGGCCGCCCCGCCCACTTGGCAAGCCGTTCGTTGGCACCCACCAGAGGCGTGTGCCCCTCACCCAGATAAACGACCGATTCCAGGGGTATGATGGAACCGATCAGCTCATGGAACCGGTAAATGCCCCTCAGGCCAGGCTGCGTCAGCATGCTGCGATGATCGAAAATCTTCCGCCACAGATCTCCTCCCATGGCCTTGAGACGATCCCAGTCCTCGTCGAGAATGAGGAGGACGCTCTTGCACGCAGGGCATGTATATAGTAATTTTTCAATGCCGTGGCGCGCGCCGCAACCCAGGCATTCATACACATAGCTGCCCTGGGGAGAGGGAATGAGATGGGGCTGAATTTCCCGAGGGAAATGCTCTTTTTTCATGGTTGGTGAAACTCCAGCACACAGGTTGAAAGGGCAGCGGTCAAAAAACGTCCGGTCCCCGCATGACCCTCAAGGGTCATTGCCAATGGAGCGGGGAATGACAATATTGGAGAATCAACTTTTTGACGTGGATTTTCAAGGGATAAAAGGGAGAAAATCAGCAAAAGGCCAGTTGCAAAAAACCCACAATGCAGGGGGAAGAGTGTTGTTTTTTTGCAACAGCTTTTCTTCATTTTGCGCGCACTTGTCTTGACCTGACTTTTCTTTATCTATAAAAAAGGGCTCACCATAACAAGTTGTTCCCATAGGGTTTGCACCCTTGAAAATTTTTGTGATTTCTGGCATGCCCAATGCTTCAGTTCAAAGGCCGAGGAGGAAAATGGGGCGTGAAATATGAATATGGAATGCAGCACACCATTGAACGCGAAGTGTCCTGCAGCGGATCTTGTTTGCATTCGGGAGCCAAAGTATCCCTGAGGTTTTTTCCCGCGCCGCCCAATTATGGCGTGAGGTTCAGGCGTGTGGACCTGGGAGGGAGTCCTCTCCTGTGCGCTCACTATCACAACGTTGTGGACACTCAGCTGGCCACCACCATCGGAGTGAACGGAGTCTCCGTCAGGACGGTGGAACACCTCATGGCCGCCCTTTACGGCATGAGCGTCGACAATGTGCTCATCGAAATCAATGGTCCCGAGGTGCCCATTTTTGATGGAAGCTCATCGGCGTTCATAGACATTCTCGAGGAGGGGGGGCTTCAGCAGCAGGGCGTGGCGCGGCAGTGCCTTCGAGTGGAAAGGCCCTTCATCTACAGGGATGGCGATGCATTCGTGAAAGTGACACCATCCAACCGGCTTCAGGTGAGCTACACCATCGATTTCCCTCACAAACTGGTGGGCAACCAGCGTCTCAGCTGGAAGTTCGATTCCATGGACTTCACCCGAACCATTGCCAGAGCCCGAACCTTTGGTTTTCTCAAGGACGTGCAGAAAATGCAGAGCCGGGGACTCGCCCTGGGAGGATCCCTGGAAAACGCCCTCGTGTTCGACGACTACAGGGTGCTCAACCAGGAGGGATTTCGATATGTGGACGAGTGTGTCCGGCACAAGGTCCTCGACTTTCTGGGGGATCTCGCCCTGACGGGCATGCCCATGCTGGGCCACTTCAGGGCCTACAAGGCCGGACATGCCCTGCACAATCGATTCCTCAAAGACCTCATGGTGAAGCCGGGATTTTACTCCATCTATATTCCAGCAACCCTTCCCGGCGCTGTTTTTCCCAACACGCCCGTGCCCAGCTTTTTGAGGGGCATGCAGCCGGCCATCAAACAGCTTTGAGGGGCTTCTTAACCAGGCCTTTCAACCCATGAGCAAATGTTGAGCGCCCCTTCGGGGGCGCTTTTTTGTGCCCGTTTCTTCCTCCCGCGGTTCGAAAGGGAGCAGCCCCGCATACAAACTTCTTGAGTAACTCTGGAACCTCCGTTAAAATTTGACCGTCCGAATCCATTTTTCCTCTCTCCATAAAAGAGCCATGAAAAACAACTTCCGGGTGACCATCCTGATTTTGGGCCTGATCCTTTCGGCCCTCCTCGTTCCGTCCCAATCCTTTGCCAAAACCAAAGCGAGCATTCAGGACCTGGATGTACGAATCGAAGACGGGATCGTGATCATCGGTTTTGTCATCGACAACTGTTTCTCTCCCAAGATGGAAGAGGCCGTGCTCAGCGGAGTCCCCACCACTTTCCACATTCGAATCCTTGTGCAAAACCGCCGCTGGCTTTTCCTCAGATCCAATGTGCTCGATGTCACCCTTGAAC
This sequence comes from Syntrophobacteraceae bacterium, assembly GCA_007125915.1. Taxonomy (GTDB): domain Bacteria; phylum Desulfobacterota; class Syntrophobacteria; order Syntrophobacterales; family Syntrophobacteraceae; genus SLCH01. The sequence continues at coordinate 5,245 of SLCH01000194.1, read as the reverse complement.
GCACCATCAAATACGAACGGCTCAAAAGAGAATTCCGCGTCATATTGCCAGAAACCACCGAACTCGTTCACACCACCACGAGCTTTTTTGAAGCGAAAGAATGGATGAGCCGCGTGGAGGACCTTGCACTCATTCCCACCTGGCGCCTGGATGAGAACAGGGAATACACCCTTCGGGTGAAAGCGGAACTGTCCAAGGTCAACCTTCCCCTCTTCTTCCGGTACATTTTCTTTTTCGTCTCCCTCTGGGATTTTGAAACGGACTGGCACAACACGCCCCTCATCCTTGAGGGCAGCGGGCCATGAAAACAGATTCTCCCTCCCCCGACCAAAAAAAACGTGCCAGAGAACGGTGGATCGTTCTTGGAATTTTTTTCCTCGTCCTGCTCTTCGGATTCCTCGAAGGCTGGTTCTTCACCATGCAGCCCAGCCTTCCCATGGCTGGCAACATCCTCCTTTTCGCCCTCATCAACCTGAACGTCATTCTCCTCCTGCTTCTCGTCTACCTGGTGCTGCGAAACATCGTCAAGCTCGTCTTCGAACGCAAGCGAAACATGCTGGGACACAGGCTCAGAACAAGGCTCGTCCTCGCCTTTGTGGGACTCACACTCATTCCCACCATTCCCCTTTTCTGGATCGCCACCCAGTTTATTTTTTCAAGCCTGGATCACTGGTTCAGCCACCAGGTGGAAAACTCCCTGGAGCAATCGGTGGCCCTCTCCAGGAACTACCTGGAGCAGGCGGGAGAGGACCTCCTTTTGGACGCAAGCGCCCTGCGCGAGGAAATGCTCGACGCGCGCCACCGGGGAACCCTCACTCCCGGGCAGCCGGCCTCCTGGAATCCCAGGGCATTGCAGCGGAGACACGTGGACGCGGTCATCCTGGTGGACCCATCCAGGAGCATTGTGTCCAAGGCGCACACCTCCCGCTTCACCGAGAGCGACGCCCTGGCAATCCTGCAGCTCAACTGGGAAAGCATGCTGAAAAGTGAAAGGGTTCGTTCTCTCACCCTTGACAGAGGACGGGAAAGCCTCGTCGTCCGCATGCCCTTCCCCACCCTCCATGACGACGATGCCACCCTGCAGGACAGCCTTGTGCTTGTCCGGGTTCTGCCAACGGCCATTTCCCAGAGACTGGAAGCCATTTCCTCCGGTTACGAAGACTACCTGCAGTTGAAGCTCCTGCACACTCCTCTGAAAAGAAGCAATTTCATCGCCTTTTGCATCATCACCCTGCTGGTCATCTTTGCGGCGGTGTGGTTCGCCTTTTTTCTGGCCAGGGGCATCACCCACCCCATCCAGTCCCTGGTCTGGGCCACGCGCCGCGTGGCAGACGGCAACATGAATGTGGAGCTGAAATCCGATCGTCAGGATGAGATCGGCATGCTCATGAATTCTTTCAATGAAATGGTCCGGGATCTCAAGGAAAGCCGCGCCCGGCTCGACCAGGCCTACTCCCAGCTCCAGTTCCAACATGGGGAACTGGAGGAGCGGAGGCGCTACATGGAAATCATTCTCAAGAATGTGGCGGCGGGCGTGGTGAGCGTGGATGCTCAAGGGCGCATCGTGACCATGAACAAGTCCGCCGAAGCCCTCTTCGGCCTCACCGCCGAAGAGACGCGGGACCAACCCTATGAAAAGTTCCTCGAACCGCATCACCTGGAAATTGTTCAATCCTTCAAAAAATCTCACAAGTCTCACCGGCACAATTATCTGGAACAGCAGGTGAACACTTCTCTTGGCCGGGGGCCTGTGGTGCTCCAGATCAAGGCTTCCCTGCTGCACGATGAAAAGGGCCGCTACATTGGAACGGTGGTGGTGCTCGACGACCTGACCGACCTGGAGAAAGCCCAGCGCATGGCCGCATGGAGGGAGGTGGCCCGCCGCATCGCCCACGAAGTCAAAAATCCTCTCACTCCCATCCGCCTCTGTGCCCAGAGGCTGAGCCGGCGTTACCAGGAAAAAATCGGCGCTGACGACCCCGTCTTCGGCGAATGCACGGGCACCATCATCGAGCAGGTGGATCGCATGAAGTACCTGGTGGACGAGTTTTCCAAGTTCGCACGCATGCCCCGCATTCAGCTGACTCCCTGCGACCTGGGTTCTCTTGTGGCGGAATCTCTGACCCTCTATCGCCACAGCCACCCGCACATTGTTTTCAGCGTGGAAATTGAAGGACAGCCTCCCCCTCTGCAACTGGACAGGGACCAGATCATGCAAGCTCTCATCAACCTGGTGGAAAATGCCATTCACGCCATAGACGGGCAGGAAGGCACCATCCAATTCCGCATCGCCCATGACCCCTTGAGGAAAGTGGTGCTCCTGGAGTGCGCCGATTCGGGCACGGGGTTGTCTCACCAGGACAAGCTGCGCATGTTCGAACCCTATTATTCCAGCAAGGAAAAGGGAACCGGTTTGGGCCTCGCCATTGTGGCGAGCATCATCGAAGATCACCATGGCCTGGTGAGGGTGCGGGACAATGAGCCCCGGGGCACGGTGATCGTCGTGGAACTGCCCGAACAGACCCCCTCCTCGGGCGAAGAGCAGGGGTCGGCTTCTCTTTCAACAGAGGGCACCGGCGGAGTATGAGGAGCATTTTTGAATGAAGGACAGGCCATGAAGCACAAAATCCTCATCGTGGATGACGAAATGAGCATTCTCAATTCTCTGCGGGGCATCCTGGAAGATGAAGGGTATGGAGTGGAAATCGCCACATCGGGTGAAAAAGCCCTGGAAGAGCTGCGCCGGGACCCCCCCGAACTCATCCTCCTCGACGTGTGGATGCCCGGAATGGACGGCCTCTCCACTTTAAAGGAAATCAAGAGACTTTCCCCTTCGGTCCCCGTGATCATCATCTCCGGCCACGGCAACATCGAAACGGCCGTCAAAGCCACCAGGATGGGAGCCCTGGACTTCGTGGAAAAACCCATCGCCTTTGAACGCCTTCTCATTTCCATTCAAAACGCCCTCGAACTGCAGAGACTGGAGGAAGAAAACCGCCTGTGGCGCCAAAAGGCCAACCGCAAGACACGTCTCACGGGGAACAGTCCCGCCATGGAATCCCTCAGGGATCAAATTCAGCGGGCAGCCCCCACCAATGCAACGGTTCTCATCACGGGAGAAAACGGCACGGGCAAGGAACTGGTGGCACGCCTGCTTCACAGGCACAGCCTGCGGAGCCAGAGGCCCATGATTGAAGTGAACTGCGCGGCCATTCCCGAGGAACTCATCGAAAGCGAGCTCTTCGGCCACGAAAAGGGAGCCTTCACGGGAGCTTCCGAGAAAAAACGGGGCAAGTTCGACAGCGCCAACGGCGGAACTCTTTTTCTGGATGAAATCGGAGACATGAGCCTCCGTACTCAGGCCAAGGTCCTTAGAATCATACAGGAACAGACCTTTGAACGGGTGGGAGGAAGCCGTCCCATTCGGGTGGACACCCGCATCGTGGCCGCCACCAACAAGAACCTGCCGGGGGAAATCGCCGAAGGAAGATTTCGGCAGGACCTCTACTACCGGCTCAATGTCATCCCCATTCATGTGCCCCCCCTCAGGGACCGCATTCAGGACATTCCTTTCCTCGTGGGAGATTTTATCAACGAACTGGCCACGGAAAGCACCATGGGCCGCAAAACCATCGAACCCCAAGTCCTCTCCCTGCTCAAAGAGTATTCCTGGCCGGGAAACGTGAGGGAACTGAGAAACTTCGTGGAGAGACTCACCATCATGACACCGGGACAAACCATCGGGCCTGAGGACCTTCCCCAGGACTTCCTCCAGCAGGCGGGAGAAAGCAAGCCCGGGAAGGATTATTTCTCCTACGGCACCCTTCGGGAAGCCCGATGCGCCTTTGAAAAGGATTTTCTCAACCACAAGCTGGACATCTTCAAACGCAATGTTTCCGTGACGGCCACCCACATCGGCGTGGAGAGAAGCCATCTCTACCGCAAAATGAAAGCACTGGGCATCGGCGGCGATCTCTCCGCCGACCCAACGGGGGCAAATGGCCCGGGAAAGCACCCTTCCTGAAATCCATGGTTTCAACCCCCCTTGCCCGGTGCGGAGAAATGGTGTGAAAGCACCTTGACACTCTCCCATGATGGTGCTATTTATCCCTGTCACGATGACGGGACGTGGCGCAGACTGGTTAGCGCGCTTGCTTGGGGTGCAAGAGGACGGAGGTTCAAATCCTCTCGTCCCGACCATCAAAGAGTGACCTCGAATCACCCCAAAAAACGAAAGCCGCTCGGCTCCGCCGAGGGGCTTTTTTTTGTGAGGAACAGGGCCATCCGGAGCCCTCATGCAAACCATCACGGGACCCCGTTCCATGTCCTCAGGACAAAGACGCTCCCATTCCCTCACCCGGGGAGTTCCCTCCATGAAGGCCATCCGCACCAGCCACGAAGGACGGGAAGGGACCCTGAGAGTCATCCATGACGCCCATGGCACGCCCCAAATCTATCTTTTCCTGGAAGAAGGGGGTTCACACGAAGGACAGGGAATCCTGTGCCACGGATGGGGCGTGCGCAAAGGGGAAGATGGGCTCAGGGAAGGAGTCCTCGTCCAGGGAGGCGTCATGGCCATCCCCAGGGAAGACTGGCTGGAAGCCCTTCGTGAAAGGGAAGATGCCCGCGACCGGCTCAATCTTCCCAACCTGCATCTGGTGAAAGTGTATTCCAGGGGAAACAGGATCACTTTGGACGGCTATGCCTTGAATGCGCGGGTTGACAGGGCCACCTGGCAGAAAATCTCTTCCTTCATGGAAGAAGTGGACAGCACCGTCAATGATGAAATCCTGGAAGGGGATCATTTCATTGGATGGATGGTGAAAGAAGGCATGGAACAAAGAATGGAGCAAATCCTGGGAGTGAAAAAGGAAAAAACCCTGGAGGCAAGAAAACTCCTTCCCTCCGGCCGCCCGTGACCCCTTCATGCAAATTCCTGCATTGCAGCCCCTTGAAGAACCATGCCCTGGCAACACAGACCCAATTCCGTTATTCCCTTGAAAGCGCAAAAACCCCCAAATCGTCATTCCCGCGAAGGCGGGAATCCAGAGAACCTTCCCACCAATGTTTCACAAAGGTCTTCCCCGTGTGCCCCCCATAACCTGCCTGCTCGGATGCTCTTCGCTCTTCCCCTGTAAAACAAACGTGTAAGCGCAAAAACCCCCAAATCGTCATTCCCGCGAAGGCGGGAATCCAGGCCTTTCAGCCTTTTCCAACCTCCGGCCGCCGCAAGGATGACGGCGGC
>SLCH01000172.1 GCA_007125915.1 Syntrophobacteraceae bacterium | reverse complement strand
TTTTTCGCATCAGTGACCAGACCTTTCTTGTCCTGGTTGCCATCATAGTGGGTGTGGTGGTGGGGGCTGGCGCCTACCTCTTTGAAAAAATGCTGGAGTACTCCAGCTTCTTTTTCTGGGAGTTCCTTCCCGGGCTTTTGGGGGCCCATCCAGTTCTCGCGGTCCTAACGCCTGCACTGGGGGCCCTGTTACTGGCACCTTTTCTCATCTTTTTTCCAAAGAATGCCTCCCGGGACGGGGTGCTCGCCACCATCGAGGCCGTCGCGTTGCAAAACGGCGTCATGCGATGGAGCAACTCCGTTCTACGCATGTGCATGTCCGCCATCACCCTCGGTTCGGGAGGATCGGCGGGCAGCAACGGCCCCATCATTCAAATCGGATCGTCACTGGCATCAGGAGTGGGGCAGCTTCTGCGGGAGGGGGGTAATCGACTGCGTGTCATCGTGGCATGCGGTGCCGCGGCGGGTGTGGCTTCCATTTTCAACGCACCCATCGCGGGAGTGCTTTTTGCCCTCGAAGTGGTCCTGGGAGAATTCAACGTTCATTCCTTCAGCCCCATCGTCATCGCTTCCGTAGTTGCCACCGCCATGTCCAGGTCCATTTCCAAAAGTGGCAACTTGCTCGATGTTCTGCCCTATTCCTTGAACAGTCCCTGGGAAATTCTCCTGTACGCACTGATGGGTGTTGTGGCAGGCTTGGTTGCTGTGGCTTTTATTCGCACCATGGCCTTCATGGAACATTTTTTCCGAAATAAAATTCCCATCAAAAAGTACCTCAAACCAGCTTTGGGAGGGCTTTTGGTGGGAGCCATGGGCTACTTCTTTCCTCAGATTCTTGGGTATTCTTACGACCCTTTCATCGAGGCCATTCATGGCCAGGTCGACCTCACTCTCCTGGGGATCCTGGTTGTTCTCAAAATCGTCGCCACCTCTTTCACCCTTGGCTCAGGAGGGTCGGGGGGCATTCTTTCACCTTCCCTTTTTTTAGGAGCGGTGCTGGGGAGTGCCTGCGGTGAGGTGTTCCAGAAGTTTTTCCCTGACATTGTGGTGACTCCCGGCGCGTATGGTGTGGTGGGCATGGGGGCCATGCTGGGAGCCGTGGTGCAGGCGCCCATGACCGCAATCATCATGGTTTTTGAATTGACCAACGTGTACGCGGTGATTCTTCCCATGATGACCGCATGCATCGTGGCCACAATGGTGCAGAGGGGCATACTTCAGGGCTCCATCTATACTCTGGGCCTTGCGCGGAGCGGTTTGGACATCGATGCGGGCCGGGAAATGGGCATTCTTTTGAGTCTGCAAGTGAAGGATGTCATGCGCAGTGACCATGTGAAGGTGCCAGCCAATGCCCCTTATCATGTGGTGCTCGGTCACTGTCTGGCTCATGGGGGGGATTATCTCTACATGGTGGATGAAAACGACAATCTCGAAGGGGTCATTTCCTTTTCCGATCTGAAAGAATTTGTCTTTGAAGAGGGTTTCAAGGACCTGGTTCTTGCCAAAGATCTGGCCAATGACAGTCCTGTTTATGTGACACCGGAGGAATCCCTGGCCTCCTCCCTCAACAAATTCAGCAATATTGACGTGGAACAGCTGCCCGTTGTGGAACTTTCGGGAGATTCCCTCAAGCTAAAGGGGGTCATCACGCGAAGTCATCTGCTCAATGCCTACCGGCAGGAAATGATCAAGAGGCAACTGATTCAGGATCGTCGGGGATCGGAGTGAAATCCCCCTGGGATGGCCATGTCCACTGGGCGGTTGTGGGCAATGGGGGTTTTCAAAAAGGGCCAGGAGTGATGGCTGAACGGCACTCCAGCCTTTAGAGGGGCTTTTTAATGTCACCAGATTCAATGCCTCTTAAAAGGGAGCTGTGGTCTCTTTGCAGGGAGGACTGCTCCTTGCGCCAGTTCACTGAGGGTTTCCTGCTGAGGGCATCGCATGGTGTTTCTGAGAGGATTGAAACTTATTCCATCCACATGCATGCCCCTGGTCATTGAAAGGCTCTCAGCATGAGGGGTATGGCGACGAATGTGCCCACGGCGCTGCCGAGGTTGGTCATGACCACCACCAGGAGCACCCTGGTTATTCCATTTTTCCAGAACCCCCTGATCCTCGAGAGGTCCGAGGGCAGGGCTTCAAAATCTTTCACCCTGGGTTTCCTTAAAAAAAGTTCTACCATGCCCGAGACCCATCCTGCTGCAATCATGGGGTTGAGGGAGGTGAAAGGGGCGGTCACAACGGCTGAGCAGACCGTGAACGGGTGAGCCAGTGCCATGGCCGCTCCCATTCCCGCAAAGGCGGCGTTGACGGCAATCCACCAGGTGATCATCTCCGTTCCCGCGCTCTGGCCCGCTTTGAAAAAACCAAGGATGATGAGCGAAACAATCAGAAGGGGAAGACCCCACTTGAAGCCCGCCAGGATTTTCCCTCTGGGAGGAATGGATTCCAGTTCCATCATATCCACGGGCTTTTCCCAGCACTTCTTGATTCCCGGCACGTGTCCGGCGCCCACAACGGCCACAATTTTTTTGCCGGGCGCTGATCGTATTTTATGCGCCAGGTATTCGTCTCGCTCATCGATGAGAATTCTTTTGACCTCGGGAAGGGATTCGCCCACTTCCGCCAGGACCGCTTCCAGGACATCCTTGTTCTTCAGGTTTTCGATGTCGTCTTTTTTCAGTTTGTCCATTTCTCCAAAGGAAGAGAGCAGTTCCACCACCAATTTGATCTTGGACGACAGCTTCATGAAGCGCCACGCCCTCGACAGCGTGGTGCGCACGTCACGGTCCACCAGTTCAATTGCGGCACCCTTTTCACGAGCGGTGTCAATGGCGGTGGCCATTTCCTGGCCGGGTTTGATGTCCAGCTTCTCCCCTATGCGGCGCTGGAAAGAGGCGAGCATGAGATTGGCCAGAAGGAGAAAAGCTTTCTTCTCTTTGATGGCCTTGAACAGATTGGTTTCCTGCCATCGATTCTCCTGGGACAAAGCCTGGTAGCGGGAGTCGCAAAGTTCCACGCACACAGTGTCGGGCTGTGTTTCTTCAATGATTTCTTTCACCAGGTCCACACTTTCCTGTGAAACATGGGCCGTTCCCACCAGGAAGATTTCTTTGCCTTCGTATTCCAGCCGGTCCACATTGGCTCTCTGCGATGGACTCATGTGCTTCCGCTCTCTCCACCGGGATTCTTTGTCCCGTGTTGATGGTTTTCCTGCCCGGTGCAGGATGTTTCATGTGATCACTATGAACCCCCGGAAATTTCTCGGGGGCATCGGGGTTTGAGTGACTCTTTTAACATGCCTTGAGGACTGGATCGATAGTCCAGTGCAAATTATCAATCATCTGCCGCTCACTTCACAAAAATTCCCCTAAAAAAGGCGAAGCCCCTCGAGTTCACCCCGGGGACTTCATCCTCATTGGAAGCCGGCGCCGCAGAATGCACCGGCTTTCCCTTCTCGTTCCATTATTGAAGATAAACGTTTAGAAGTCTTTGAAATCATCGGAATCGAAGGGGATGACTTCTTTGGACTTGGGAGGCCGCGCGGACTCCGCCTTCCGGATGGTTCCCCCGTTTCCTCCCCTGGGCCTGGGTTTGGAAGGAGCGGGCTGTTCTTGGTGGTCCCATTGAGCTGCAAGGGAAGGTTCTTTCTGCCCATGGGGGCGTTTCAGCACTCCCGAAAGTTTCTTGAGCCCACCACCGCTGGTCGAGGAGCGGCCGTTGCTTCCACCCACGAGGCTTGCCAGGTCGTGCACAAAAACCCGCAGCTGCGCAGCCTGGGCATTCATCTCTTCGGCGGCGGAAGCGGATTCTTCCGCATTGGCTGCATTGCGCTGGGTGACTTTGTCCATTTCCGAAACTGCTCGGTTCACCTGTTCGATGCCTTGAGACTGTTCCACGGATGCTGCGGAAATTTCAGCCACCAGTTCACCTGACTTGACCACGGTTTTAGACACTTCCGTGAACTCGGTGTTGGTTTTCTCCACCATGCGTGAACCTTCCTGGACGGTCTTCACCGTTCCGTCGATGAGTTCGGCCGTGTTTCTTGCTGCTTCGGCCGCACGGAGGGCGAGGCTTCGAACTTCATCGGCCACCACGGCGAAACCGGCACCCGCTTCGCCTGCCCGCGCTGCTTCCACGGCGGCATTGAGGGCCAGGAGGTTGGTCTGGAAAGCGATCTCGTCAATGGTCTTCACGATTTTTTGAGTTTCTTCGCTTGCCTGGGAAATTTTTGTCATGGACTGTGTCAGGCCGTTCATGGATTCATCGCCCTGCTGCACGATGCGGTTGGCATCTGCCATGAGGCGGTTGGCTTCCGATGCATTTTCAGCATTTTGCCGCGTCATGGAGGACATCTCCTCCAGGGACGAAGAGGTTTCTTCAATGGCGGCAGCCTGCTCCGAGGAACCTTCAGCCAGCTGCTGGCTGGCCGAGGAAACCTGTCCCGAGCCCGCGGCAACCTGTTCCGAGGCCTCTTCGATGCCTTCGATGGCTTCCTTGATGGGTTTGGTGATTTTTCTCGTGAGAAAGACGGCGATCAAAAGGCCTGAAGCGATGGCGATGAGGGAGAATATGGACAGGAGCATTTTGCCGTTTCTGGAACTGGTGTCCAGAGACTGCCTGGCATCTCGCTGAATTCTCTGAGAGATGGCTGCTGCCTGCCCAGCGTCCCCTTCAATGCTCGCAATGGCCTTGTGGCGATCGTTGTTGTTCTGAACCCTCTGGGCGAAGTTGGCGGCATAGTGGTCGGCGTTTCTCTTGATTTCGTCGGTGGCGATGGAAAGTGCTTTGAGATTGCTCAGGATGGGTTCAACTCTTTCGTGATTCTGCTCAAAGGCAAAGTAGTAAAGGGCGTTGAGCCGCGCTTCCAAAGTGAAGGTGTTGATGGCGTTGGCTTCGTTGAGGCGGTTGATGCCCTCTTCGATGAGGTTGGCCGTTTGCTGAATGCTGTGTTCGATGTCATCCACATACACACCGGCACAGATGACGATATTCCAGGGTTTGAAATGCATGGCGTAGGTGATTTTGGGGAAGACTTCCTCTCCCATTCCAGGCTTGGTCCAGAAGTACTCCGTGTGGGATTCGCCGCGCCGCACTGCTTCCTCCACAATGTATCTCATGAAGGTTTCCCCCGTTTTCTGGTCCCTTATGGTTCCGAAATCCATGCCCTCCAGGTTTCGGTTTTCTCCATGGGCCACCAGGGTGAGGTCTTCCTGCACCACAAAGTAGTAGTTGTCTCCGTCAAAATGGAGATTTCGAATGGTTTCCAGGGCAGCTTCCCGTCCCAGGCCACGTTCGTGGTGGTATTTGATGACATCGTAGCCCACAGCCACCACATCCTGAACGGTTCTCATGGCCGCCTGCCTGAGGGCTGCCGAATTGGACTGGAGAATGTTCTCCTGCGTCTCTCTTGCGGCCAGTTCCGACTGTATTCCCGCCAGACGGGTGATTTCATTGGCAACATTCACCAGTTCATCCAGGACGCGCTGGTCGTATTCCTCCAGCCGTCTCAGTTCTGAAGCGGCAGTCTGGTAGTTCTGCCGGGCACCGATGAGTTCCTGAATGTCCGTGGTGCCGGAAACATAACTCCTCAGGTTTTCCGTGAGGCTCTCCAGCTCTCCCAATGCCTGGGTGAGATGGTTGTAGGACTCGGCATCTCTGCGAATGATGAAGTTCTTCTCGTGCTGGCGCGCTTCCAATATCTTGTTGTCCACTTCCATGGCCGCCGTGTTGGTGTCCGAAGCGTTGATCACCCTGTCCATGCTGATGAAGCCTGTGCCGGCCAGGACCAGCCCCACGAAGATCAAAGCAAGGAAACCGCCGAAAATCTTGCTGCCTATGCCCTTGTTGAAAAAATTCATCCTTTCCTCTCTCCTTTGTTGAATTTTAAAGGTTTCCGGAACGTGCCCCGTCTCATCCCCCGAAGAATGAAATTCTTCCGGGAAGGGGACTGCTTCATCATCTGCAGGTTGGCGTGGAGTACCTCCGGTACCCCTTTTGCCGGCGTGCTTTTCTACCATTCACTGTTCCTGGGATCTCTCAGAACATGATGTCATGGTTGTCGGAAAAGTTTTGGAAGCACTTGAGCCCTAAGTGACCCGCGAACAGCGGAATGCTTCACTTTTTTCAGGTGAGAGGGGCGGGAGAATTGACATCTTTTGCTGGTTTGTTTGTGGAAACGGAGGATTGGAGGGAATATAAGAATCAGGGCCCCGAAAGGGGGGCCCTGGTTTTTTGCCTTGGGTGGTGTTCAGGGGGCTGACCGAATGAAAGGTTAAAGGCTTCTTTGGTTTGGTTCCTTCAAAAGTTGCCGGGTGTGCGGCGGAATCACAGGCTTCGGCATCCGCCCCGGCTTTTTTACCTGAGATAGGCGCCGATTTCTCCCGCAGAAACCAGTTCAAGGCGGGCCTCCTGGTCGCGGATTTCCTCGACTTTGCCCCCTGTGCTGAGGACTCTTTCCGATAGAGGCCAAACCACGTCCTCCGTTTCTGTAAGAGCCTTGCTGCAGTAGGGGCATTTGTTGTCGGCGGGGGCATGGTCAAGGAGAACATCGCAGGAGACGCACTGATGGCCGGGAACTCGGTATCCATTGGGGTAGAGAAGCCGGTAGATGCGTCCCTGGTTGGCCGCACTGAGAGTCGCTTCAAATCCGATGACGGCTTTAGCCGATGGGCCCTTGCCCTTGTGGGCCATGGTCACCATTTCGTGGACCATTTCTCTTTCCTGTTCTCTTTCGATCCTTTCTATGGCGGGATAGGATTGCTCAAGGACTTCCGAAGCTTTTGAATTGATGGAGATTTTCACACGGTCCATAACCTTGAGGAGAAGGGCCTTGGGAAGGAGTCGGTGCAGTTCCGCCGTCACCTCCTCGGGTCCTGCGAGCACAAGCTTCTCCACGCTGTATTCCAGGCTCACGTCGCGCAGCTTATCGACCACGTCCCTGAGGAATTCCTCGCTGTACTTGTCCGCGCGCCTCTGTAAAATCATCTGGGAGCGCATGTGGTCACTGCCAGCGGCGCTGCGGTGTTTGACGGGAGGCTCCTGGTTGATTTCCGCCACTTCATGAATTTCTCCCATGGCGATGAGGAAAAACCGGGCCTTTTCCCGGTCTGCGACCACCACACCATAGCGTGCGTGCTCGTCCCAGGCTTCCAAAAGGGGCCGCACATAGGGCGTCTTGCCGAGCCATGCCTGATTGGCCATGCGTACGGGTAAATTCTCTTCAAAAAAGAAGGAATCGGAAACGTCGCAAAAAAGCACGAGGCTCTTGCCTTTGGGCAGATGATATTCCGCTTTCTGCCGCACCCATTCGGCGTCCTCCTGAAAATGTTTGAGCTGCTCGTCGTCCTTGATCTGGCTTTCGATTTCTCTCAGCATGCCGTCAAGGGCCACTTTGTGGCCTCCCCGGCGATTCACGGCATTGGAGGGATCTATATTGAGGTAGAGACTCAAGACAGGAGAATTGTTTTGCCCTTTACGTTCCGCGAGTTTCCGTATGGCCTCGGGCTGGAGCACTTTCATGACAGCTTCCTCCTTGTGATTGAGTGACATTTGGGGTGCCGTTTCTCTATGAGGCAGTGCCTTGGCTTATCATCCTCCTTTTCAAGTTAATCATTCCGCAGCTGTCCGTTTCTTCCTTGTGCATGGGAATTGGCGTGTGCTTGCGTGTTCCTCCGCGCTGGAGTCATTTTTACAGACTGGGAGAAAAAACAGAAAAGTTTGCAGGGAGGATTTTCAACCCAGCATGTCCTGTTTTCTTCCATCAAGAAGAGAACAGGGGTCAGCGCTCAACGAGGGGATGAGTGGCAATGGGCCTTTGCCCCGTCCTTTTCGCCCCATTCCTGGTGCAGAAGTCTTGATTCACGTTCTCACATCCACCGCATCTCTGCAACCCCCTTATGATGGATTCTTCATGGCCGTGGCCGGCTCTCACACACACCTTCGAGGATTCTTGAATTTTAAGGGGGAAGCTCTTCCACGTTCAGGACGACACAGTGAGCATCAAAAAGAATCCATGCGGGATCATTCATTTTTAAGTTGAGCATTTTCCTGCTTTTTTCGGTGATCACGGAACACATCTCGGTTTCATCCCTCAGCCGAAGGACGATCTCAGAGTTGATCCTTCCCACGGAGATGGCCGATACGATGCCCTTCAGCTTGTTTCTGGCACTGTTCACGGGTTCGTCGTGACCCGTGGACAGCATGACCCAGGGAGCCTTGACTTCCCCAGTGACAAAAGTGTTCAGCTGCAAGCCCAGCTGCCTGAGGCTGCCGTTGGTGATCACGGAGACCAAAGAAAACCCGCCCACGGTTATAAGTTCGACCTCCGATTGGATGTCTCCCTTCACTATCCGTTGAACCTTGCCGAAAAAAGTATTGCGGGCGCTGGTTTTCTTGTGGCTTTCCCTGTCCATGTAGTGCCTGACCACCTGGTGCATGTCTTCATGGGAGAAGTGGAGAACGGAAGCGGTGAGACTGGGAGTGGAATGGCCCAGAAGTTTCTGGACTACGGGAAGTGGGAGATTGTTGCGCAAGAGCTCGATGGTGCGCGATCGTCTCAAGGCAGTGGGATTTCCGTATTCCCTCGGCAGACCGCAGGCTTCGGCCCGCTCGTAAAATTTGCGCCTCACATGCCCCGGATCCACTTTGAAAAATTGTCCACGCCATGGTGCCAGTTCCGGGTCCTCCAGAATTTCTTTCAGTTCTCGGGCCAGGGGCGCGGGAATTTCCACCTCTCTTCGCTCGTTTTCCCCTTTTGGATTTCCCAGTTGCACAACAAGCCGGTTCAGGTCTATTTGCCTGGAGTCGTCAAGATGGAGAATTTCGCTCAATCGGGCTCCCGTGTAGCGGATGAGAAGAAAGATGAGAAGAACGCGACATCGGGAAACGCGTATGTCGGCCCGAAGGGGCTCTTGAGCCCAGTTTCGAAAGGACCTTTCCAATTCAGCCAATTGGGCCGTTTCAAGGAATTTGACGCCGCTGGATACGGAGAAAATACTGGAGGGGTTGATGTGCTTGCGGGCTATTTTGCGAAGCCTTTTCTTCATGGGAATCCCGTTTTTCTGAGAAATCCATTTTCAGTTCCAATTGCCGGTTTTCGTGCTCAAGAGCCACCCGCCGAGCTTGATGAAAGACCGGTTCAAACTGCGGGTGAGTTATTGAAAATCATAGATTTTTGCCTCCATAAAAACAAGGAGGAAAAAGATGTTGACTTTCCCATGGTTAAGAAGTACGGAGTTTACTAACACTTAAATTATATTTTTCGTGTGAGTGTTGTTTCGTGAAAATGAAGTCACCGTTCAACCGTTGTCCGTGTTTTAAAGAAAAACCATCTCAAGCGCATTTTTCCATCGAAAGCGGATTTCATTTCAAGCACATGTTGGACAAAGGAGTGAGGCATGTATTTTCCCGTGGCTGAAATCGAAGTGGCCTTTTGGGTTCCCCTGGTTGCAGGTTTTGCCGTGGCTTTCGTGTGCAGCATGGGCGGGGTTTCTGGCGCAAACCTGCTTCTTCCCTTTCAGGTCAGCGTTCTGGGGTTCACCACTCCCGCTGTGAGCGCCACCAATCATCTTTTCAATATCGTTGCCATACCCAGCGGCGTCTATCGTTTCATACGGGAGGGGCGCATGGTGTGGCCTCTGACCTGGGTCGTCATAGCGGGCACGGTTCCTGGCGTGTTCGTCGGGGTCTTCGCGCGGGTGCATTTTCTGCCCGATCCCACCCATTTTCGCTTCTTCGCAGGTCTGGTTCTCCTCTACATCGGGGTCACGATGGTCCGGTCACTCACTAAAAAATCCCCGCCGGGGGCCGATAAGAATACGGCGGAAAAACGATTTCAGGAGCTGGTGAGAAGCTTCAAAGCAAAAGATGCGGCCACCCGGGAGCCCCTGCCGAGAGTTGCGGTCCACAAGTTCGGGCTTTCCAGAATAAATTATTCCTTCTACGGGGAGAACATTTCAGCTCCCACCATGGGCATTTTTACCTTGAGTGCCATTGTGGGCGTGGTGGGGGGCATCTACGGCATCGGAGGGGGGGCGATCATCGCGCCCTTTTTCGTGGCCGTGTTTCGTCTTCCTGTGTACACCATTGCCGGTGCCTGTCTCATGGGCACTTTCATCACGTCGGTGGTGGCGGCCTTGCTCTACCAGATCATAGCCCCCTTTTATCCCCATATGGCCGTGGCTCCCGACTGGCTGCTGGGTTTGATGCTTGGCATCGGGGGTATGATCGGAATGTACAGCGGAGCATGGTTTCAGAAGTATGTGCCTGCCATTTTGATCAAGTGGATGCTGGCTTCCATTCTGTTTTTCACGGGAACCAGGTACATTCTGAGCTTTGTTTTTTAGCTTCGCAACCAGGTTCCATCACCTGGTGAGAGTTTTGTAATACTGCGTTCCCTGGCAAGGGTCTTTTGCGGAGGGCGGGGAA
>SLCH01000131.1 GCA_007125915.1 Syntrophobacteraceae bacterium | reverse complement strand
CGGCCGGGCCTCTCAACGCCTTGCAACGATTTTTCAAACATTTAAAACTGCCTTTAAAACGAACCTCATCGCTTCCACCACTTCCGGCACAACGGGGGTGCCCGCCATGTGGTCCGTATCTATGCGCTGGCCTTTCATCCGTGCAGTCTCCTCCGTCGGTCCTCTGTCCATATAGCTGAGAAAATGAGCAAGAGGCACGCCTCTTCGCGAGTGCTTTCTTCCACTGGCAGAAACGTAAATTTATAATGGGGACGTTTCACAAGAGTCAACACAAAACCTCGCAGGAGACCGGAGAAGGAAGGGGGCCTTGCACGCTCACCACTTCACCCGTGAACTGAGCCCATGGGCACCCAGCACCCATGCCCATGGATTTCTCCCCAAAGGGGACGGAGAGTTAGGTGCTCGATTTCTCCTTGCATTCTAAATCCTCGCATGCTAAGCAGTATGCGTTTTTTCCGCATCACATTGTGGAGTTTGTTCAGAAACATTGCGAATTCAATAGACAGCTGCTAAATTGGGTTTATACAGATCACACTGACAAAGTTTAAGGAGGAAGAATTATGAAAGTTTTTGTGGGTGGCGTCGTCGCCGCATTTCTGGGCATCATTGGAATCCTGGTGTTTTTTGGCCAATTCCTGCAACTTCTTGCCGGTGCAGTTCCCTTGATGCTTCTCGTAGGAGGCGCCATGGCCGCTTATCTTGGCTATGATGAAGTCAAAGACAAGCTTCCCCTCCCCAAGAACAAAGCGCAGAGCGGCACCGAGTCCGCCCCCGAATCCAATTACAAGGCGGAAGCTGAAAAATACAAGGAAGAAGTGGAGCGTCTCAAGGCAGAACTGGAGAAGAGCAAGTCAGAAACCCAGTCCTAAGCCAGCCCTTCCCAAATGGTCACCCGGCAAAAGGGGCACCCCGTGTGCCCCTTTTGTTGTTCAGGCCATTAAAAATGTGCTTCCGTCCAGTTTTCACCCCATCCCAGGTCCACTTTCAGAGGCACGGATAAGTCCCATATTCCTTCCATCTCGCGGCGAACCAACTCCTTCGTTTGCTCCAGCTTCTCCCCTGGCACCTCAAAGACGAGTTCATCATGCACCTGGAGCAGCATGTGAGCCCCCAGCCCTTCCTCGCCCATCCGTTCATCCAGGATGACCATCGCCTTTTTGATGAGATCCGCCGCTGTCCCCTGTATGGGAGTGTTGATGGCCAGGCGTTCGCCCTGC
The DNA here is from genome assembly GCA_007125915.1 of Syntrophobacteraceae bacterium. Taxonomy (GTDB): domain Bacteria; phylum Desulfobacterota; class Syntrophobacteria; order Syntrophobacterales; family Syntrophobacteraceae; genus SLCH01. Next base: position 1,496 of record SLCH01000131.1, on the reverse strand, counting down.
TGGCGAATGGTCCGGTTGCGGCTCGCGAGCTCGGGTATGGGCCGCCTGCGCCCCAGAAGAGTCTCGGAAAACCCCCGCTCACGCCCTTTCTCGGTCATCTCTTCAATGAATCTCTTGACACCCTCGTAGCGTTCAAAATACCGGTCAATGGCCGCTTTGGCCATTTTCTGGCTGATGCGCAAACGTTGAGCCAGCCCGAAAGGCCCCATTCCATAGATGATGCCGAAATTGATCGCCTTGGCCTGGCGGCGCATTTCGGGGGTCACTTCATGGGGAGCGATGCCGAACATCTCTGCAGCTGTCCGCCGGTGGACGTCGGCTCCCGCCTGAAAAGCTTCGCACAGATGCGCGTCGCCGCTGTAATGGGCCAGGATGCGCAGTTCGATCTGGGAATAGTCGGCGGACAGGAGCACAAAACCGGGCGAAGGAACGAACGCTTCCCTTATTTTTCTTCCCTCTTCGGAACGAATGGGAATGTTTTGCAGATTGGGATCGGAACTGCTGAGCCTTCCCGTGGCCGTAACGGTCTGGTTGAAGGAAGTGTGAATCCGCCCCGTTTCCGGGTGAATGAGCCGAATGAGGGAATCGGTGTAGGTCCCCTTGAGCTTGGAAAGGGATCGGTGCTTGAGCAGATGTTCGGCGATGGGATGCTCCAGGGCCAGTTCTTCCAGCACGCCCACATCTGTGGAAGGACCCGTCTTTGTCCTTTTCACCACTCGAAGTCCCAGTTTGTCAAAGAGGATCTGCCCCAGCTGCTTCGGAGACTGTATGTTGAACTCCTCCTTTGCAAGATCATAAATCTTTTCCGCCTCCCGGGCCAAAAGTTCGTCAAACTCCCCGGACAGCCTCAACAGCTTATGCGCGTCCACACAAATGCCCCGGTGTTCCATCCTGGCAAGAACCCGAATCAGGGGCAGCTCCAGGGATTCATACAGGTCCAGGAGATTTTCTTCTTTCAACTTCCTTTTGAGCAGGGGCACGAGCCTCCAGGTGACTTCCGCGTCCTCACCGGAGTATTCCGCCGCGCGATCCACCTGCACCTCCGCAAACCCCACCTGGCTCTTCCCCCTGCCCGTCACGTCCGAGTAGGAAATCATGGTTTCCCCGAGGTGTTCCGCAGCGATCCTCTCCAGGGCGTGAGACTGGGTGCCCGGATTGAGAAGGTATCCCGCGACCATGGTGTCAAACCCGATGCCCTCGAGACCCACACCGTGGCGTTGAAATACGACCCACTCGTACTTGATGTTTTGGCCCACCTTGGAAGGCTTTTCAGACTCCAGCAGAGGCTGCAATGCACGAAGCACCTTTTGCTCGTCCAGCTGAGGCGCCGCATTCTCCCCCGTGTGTGCCAGGGGAATATAGAAGGCTTCCCCTTCTCCCCAGCACAAAGCGATTCCCACGATAGAGGCCAGCATGGAATCCGTGGAAGTGGTTTCCAGGTCGATGGAAAAAGATTCCTGTTCTTTCAGGCGCCGCAGAAGGTCCTTGAAATCCTT
>SLCH01000054.1 GCA_007125915.1 Syntrophobacteraceae bacterium | reverse complement strand
CGTCCACCAGTTGACCTTCTTTGAACAAGCCCAGAACTGAGTTGGTGTTGCCAATGTCCATGGCGAGCAGCATGAAGTTTCTCCTTGGTGGCTCCGTGTTCCAAGCTGGTCAATGGTGGCAGTGATTGCTGCATGAAAGGCTGGCGCAGCAGCGGGGTGTTTGCAGGTCTGCTCGCTTCTGGATCAAAACAGGTGCTCGTCCATGCAAATGGCGTCCGCCATATGGGTAACCTGCCTGGCCCCTTCCACATCATGGACGCGAATCATGTGTGTCCCCGAGGCGATTCCCACAGCATGAACCACCGCATTGCCCCATTCCCGTTCTTCGGCAGGAAGGTGGAGTATGCTGCCAATGAAGCTTTTGCGGGAGGCTCCAAGGAGAATGGGGCGGTCCAGGCATTGAAACGCTTCCAGGTTCCTCACCAGTTTCAAGTTCTGGAGCACGGTTTTTCCAAATCCTATGCCCGGATCCACAATGATTTGATCTCGTGGAATGCCATGGCCAGTGGCAAATTGAATGCGCTCTTCCAGGTACATGATGATTTCCGAAAAGAGTGAAGCGTAAACGGGGTTTTGCTGCATGGTGCGGGGGGTGCCCTTCATGTGCATTAAAATGACGGGTGCCCTGAAGGATTGGGCCACGTGAACCATTGCCGGGTCAAAGCGCAGTGCGCTCACGTCGTTGATGATGTCGGCACCTGCTTCCAGTGCCTGTCTGGCCACTTCTGCTTTGGTCGTGTCGATGGATATGGGAATGTCACTGCTCTTTCGGATTGCCTGAACCACTGGAAGGGTGCGTTCAATTTCCACATCAAGGGGCACGGGTTCGGCTCCGGGGCGGGTGGACTCGCCACCCACATCGATCACATCAGCCCCTGCCACGATCATGTCCATAGCATGCTGCACGGCTGTGTTCAGGCTGCCATGCCTGCCCGCATCGGAGAAAGAGTCGGGTGTGACGTTCAGGATCCCCATAACAAGGGTCCTCTCACCCAGCACCAGGGATCCGGTTCTTGTTTCGATACAGTAGCGCTTGCGTTTCACAATGCTCATGAGTTCAGGTCTCGGGAACTTCAGAAGACTTTTTCTCATCAGCGGAGTGAGGCGAAGATGCCTCAGGTTGCCCTTGCGTGTGTGAACTCCTGCGTGGCGTGCCCAGGTTGGGCCGAGTCGCGGAAGCCGTTGCCGAAGGATCTTCGTCCGCCTGATCTGGAACTCTTTTTGACAATTGCTCGTAAAGGGCGGGGTCATGCTCCCGGATGACGAGGTCCATGTCATGAAGTGTGAGCGTTTCTTTCTCCAAAAGGGCCTGGGCCGTGAGTTTCAGGAGTTCAAAGTTGTCCTTGAGAATGGTTCGGGCCCGTTGATAATTGTCCTCAACGATCTTTCTGATTTCATTGTCGATGGCGATGGCGGTGGTTTCACTGTAATCCCTGTGGCGAGATATTTCTCTGCCCAGGAAAACCTGGTCGTCACGCTTTCCAAAGCTCAGTGGACCGAGATCTTCGCTCATGCCCCATTCGCAGACCATTTTGCGGGCCATCTGTGTCGCTCTTTCGATGTCATTGGATGCGCCCGTGGTCTGACGGTTGAAAACAAGCTCTTCAGCGACTCTGCCTCCCATGAGAATGGCGATGGTGTCCACCAGATAATCCTTGGAGTAAGTGTGCCGTTCATCCTGGGGCAATTGCTGCGTCAGCCCAAGAGCCCGTCCCCGGGGAATGATGGTGACTTTGTGAAGGGGGTCGGCGCCGGGCAGGAAGCGTGCCACCAGAGCATGGCCTGCTTCATGATAAGCCGTCGTGCTTTTCTCTTCCTCGCTGAGAATCATACTTTTGCGCTCGAGGCCCATCATGACCTTGTCCTTGGCGGTCTCGAAATCGGCCATGTCGATGAGGTCCTTATTCCTGCGAGCTGCGAGCAGGGCTGCCTCATTGACCAGGTTTTCAAGGTCGGCCCCTGAAAATCCCGGCGTTCCCTTGGCGAGGGTTTTCACATTGACGTTAGGGGAAAGAGGCTTGGTGCGCGTGTGGACCTTCAAGATCCCTTCGCGGCCCCGAATGTCGGGCGAGGGCACCACTACCTGACGGTCGAACCTTCCCGGTCGAAGAAGTGCCGGGTCTAAAACATCGGGGCGGTTGGTGGCCGCAACGAGGATGACTCCCTCGTTGGATTCGAAGCCGTCCATTTCCACCAGCAGCTGGTTCAGTGTCTGTTCCCTTTCGTCATGTCCACCGCCCAGGCCCGCTCCACGATGACGTCCCACTGCATCGATTTCGTCAATGAAGATGATGCAGGGAGCGCTCTTTTTGCCTTGCATGAAGAGATCTCTCACTCTGGAAGCCCCCACCCCCACAAACATCTCCACAAAATCAGAACCGCTGATGGTGAAAAAGGGCACTCCCGCTTCACCCGCTATGGCTCGGGCCAGAAGTGTCTTCCCCGTTCCTGGGCCCCCCACGAGCAACACACCCTTGGGGATGCGGCCTCCGAGGCGAGTGAATTTTTTGGGGTCTTTCAGGAATTCCACAATTTCATGAAGTTCCTCTTTGGCCTCTTCGATGCCCGCCACATCATCGAACAGAACTTTCTTTGAAGTTTCGTTGAGAAGGCGCGCCCGGCTCTTTCCGAAGCTCATGGCTTTCCCGCCGCCCGCCTGCATCTGCCGCATGAAGAAGATCCACACACCGATGAGGAGCAGCATGGGGAACCAGCTG
>SLCH01000217.1 GCA_007125915.1 Syntrophobacteraceae bacterium | reverse complement strand
GTACGGTCATAGGATACCATGGGCCCGAAGTGGAAGTCATACTTTGGCGGAATCCCCATGGACCGCACGCCCACTGGATCGGAGGCATTGCCGCCGGGGCTGTTCGTTGGCGCGGGTGGACTCTGGCCGGCTTCGGCATGACTTGCCCTGTCAAAATCAGGGTTCAGCACCACCGGCCTCTGGTGCCACTGACACGCAGACAACAAAAGAACTGCCAGGAGGACGAAAAAATTTCGGCTCACGGATCAGGATCTCCCAAATGAACTGTGAAGCTGGGTGTGTTCCATCTTCCACCTCCGAGTGGAAGAGGACACTAATCACACGCTGATTCCCAATGACGAAAACAGGTGAAGATTATGAAGAAATGCAACGGGAAAAAAGAGCAGGGATCGGCGCGCATCAGCGTTCATGAGCGGCCTTTTTCGAGTGACGATTTCGCCTCAGATGTCCCTTGGTGCAAGAGGGGAGCAGTCCCTTGAATTTTCTACCACAACGACCGCATTGAGCGAAAGCATGAAAAACATTGTGAACCTCCCTGCCATTTTTCTGTATAATGCGCGCCGGATCACCAAACCTTCCCCGGGATGTGGTGAGGGGAGAAAAACGGGCATGATCACTGTGGAGGCCCATGACGGACATGAGGACAAGTGACCGGGAATATCCACATTCTAGAATAACCAGGAGCCATTGGCGAGCCGCCATACATTCGGCAAAGCCGGCGGGATTTCGCCCACAGGTAAAGGGTCACGATAATTGCCAGCCGGGATGCACCTGGGAAAAGCACTCAAAGAGAAAGGAATCTGAGAATGCAGGTCCATGAATTCATCAAAAAATCAAGGTGGGGTGAGTCTTTTTCCTGGGAAGAACTCGTTGCCATGCTGTCGTATGCGCCTGCGTCCCCCGAAGCCTATGCCCTGCTGGCCGAGGCCCGGCGCCTTTCGGAAGAAGTTACCGGTGGCAAGGCTGAAATCCACGGGCAGTTCGCCCTTGACCTGGCCCCCTGTACCAGAAATTGCCTCTGGTGCTCATTTGCCGAGCACAACAAGATTTTTAAGGAAGGCTGGCAGATCAGTGCGGAGGAAGCAGTGTCATTGGCTGTCCGTTTTGAGCGGGAAGGGGCCAATGCGGTCTTGACCATGACGACGGCCGACTACCCCCTGCAGAAAATGCTGGAAATGGCGCGCGAAATCCGCAGGCACATACGACCGGAAACCCTGCTGATTGCCAACACGGGCGACAAAACCCTCGCCCAGGCGGAAAAAATGAAGGATGCGGGTTTTAATGGCGTTTACCACGCCCTGCGGCTCGACGAAGGCAGACGCAACAGGATCCATCCGGAGAAACGGCTTGAAAGCATTCGCAGCTTCCAGGAAGCGGGTTTGTGGGTGGGCACCTGCGTGGAGCCCATCGGACCGGAACACACCAACGAAGAATTGGCCCATTTGATTCTTTTTACCGCCGGGATTCACCCTGCCTTCAGCGGAGCTGCAAGGCGAATACCCATCCCGCATACGGAACTGGCAAAGTACGGCATGATCTCGGAGCTGCGCATGGCCCAGATCGTGGCGGTTACGCGCCTGGCCATGCCTCGGAGCACACGCGGCAATTGCACTCATGAACCCTGCACGCTGGGGGCTATGGCCGGCGCGACCCTTTTCTGGGCCGAGGTGGGAGCCAATCCCCGGGACGACCAGGAAAAAACCGAGAACAACCGTGGAAAGGATCTGGGCATGTGCCGGGAGCTTTTCACCGAGGCCGGCTGGGAAATATTGGAAGGCCCCTCCCAGCATTTCACGCAAGCACCGGAACCCAAGGCCCCCGGGGAAATAACGCCGGCATTAGCACAATAGTCGAGGGATAAAGGGCACAATGCCCAGGAGAGGGAAGACATCAGGCAGGCAAAGTCCCTTCGTCAACAGTATTGGCCCTGGCAGGAGAATGGGAGGACCGGCAGCCCGTGCCGGCGAGAGAACCTCACAAAGGGATTTCCCGCCACACTCCCCGATCAAACTTAAACACCGGTTATGGTGATCTCAACGGTCCTGGTCCTGGCCTTTACGTCGTGGTTGATGACCACCGCCTGCTGCCAGGTGCCCAGAGCGCATTTTCCGTTCCGGATGGGAACAACCAGGCATGGTCCCATTATGGCCGCCTGAACGTGGCTGTGGCCGTTGCCGTCGTGCCAGGCCTTTTCATGTTCGTACTCCCTGCCGGGCGGAGCCAGCTCGTTTATGGCCCTGGCCAGGTCGGCCACCACGCCGGGTTCATGCTCAATGCACGTGAGGGAGCCCGTGGAGCCCAGGCAAAAGGCATGAAGCGTGCCGTCTTTTATACGGGACTCCCGCACCATTTCCCCAAGACGCACGGTGATGTCCTTGATGTCCACCCCAACCCCCAGGGAAACCTGAATCTGCCCCGTGTAAAGTCTTAATCCTGACATGATTCACCTCTTTTGCGCCAATGCATCCTGGAGAGGCAAGAAGGTATTAAGCCACGAATCCGTTTTGCGTCATCCAGCAGCGAGGAGGTGCAAGTAAAAGGACTGCAATCACCGAAACCGCAATTGGAAGTCCACACCCCCATAGACACCCACTCGCAACTCCCTCGACGGCAGTGTGATGAAATGAGGACCGACTCCCAGGCTCAATATGGACGTGGTACGGGGCCCCAGCAAAAGACCGGTCAAACCGACACCAGTCACCGAAGTCCCCAAATCAAGG
>SLCH01000138.1 GCA_007125915.1 Syntrophobacteraceae bacterium | reverse complement strand
TTTGCTGCCCTGGCGGCGCTGGCCACGGGTACGGAACTGAAGCTGCCCGACAAGAGCGTCTGCAACGAATGCCCCACCTTTCGGCAGGGCAAGGGGCAGCTCAAGCAACTGAGGCGCTTTCTGCACGCACCCTTTTATAAAGCCCCTGATGAACCCCTGGATCAGATGCGCTGCCTCCTGGAACAGGGCCTCCTCTGCATGGGGCCCGTCACTCGTGGAGGTTGCGGCGGCAACAAAATCACTCCGCGGTGCATTGCCGCCCGGGTTCCCTGCCGCGGTTGTCACGGCCCCGTGCAGCACGACGGCAACCAGCTCCTGGATATGCTCAACGCTCTCGCGTCCAACGGAATCGACATTCAATCCCTGCCGGAATACACGTCTATTTCCAGGTTCTCCGGCGCCCACGGCATTCTCAGCCCCAAGGGGAAATAAAGAGGAGGCTCAGCCCATGTCCAAAGTGATCAACATTTCTCCCATAACCCGCATCGAGGGGCATGCGTCCATTGCCATTCACCTCGATGACCAGGGGGATGTGGCCGACGCCAAGGTGCACGTCATGTCCCTTCGCGGTTTTGAAAAGTTTGTGGAAGGAAAGCCCGCGGAAGAAGTTCCGCGCATCGTCAACCGCATCTGCGGCATCTGCCCATGGCACCACCATCTGGCTTCCAACAAGGCGGTGGACCGTTGTTTTGGTGTGACCCCCACCCCCGCCGGCACCAAGCTTCGGGAGCTCATGCAGACCATCGCTCACGCGGAAGACAAGCTGCTGCATTTTTTCTTTCTGGCGGCAGCGGACTTCGTTATCGGCCCTGACGCCGATTACACCGTGAGAAACGTCATCGGGGTTGCCCAGGCCAATCCCGAACTGGCCGCCAAGGTGGTCAAAATGCGCTACATGGCCAAGATGATGCTGGAAAAGCTCTCGGGCAAAGCCATTCATCCCCATGCAGGCGTGGTGGGAGGTTTTTGCCGTCCTCTTCTGGAAGAGGAACGGAGAGAGTTCCTGGCCCAGATGAAAGAGCTCCTGGAGTTCGCTCTTTTCACCATCCAGATGGCCAAGAAGGACATTTTTCCCAAGTATCTCGACACGGTGAAATCCCTGGGGGTCATCAACACGGGATTCATCGGAACCGTGGACGACCAGGGAAGCCTGAACCTCTACGGCGGCAAAATTCGTCTCATGAAGCCCGATGGAAGCCACACGGAGTTTGACATTCAGGACTATGCCGATTACATCGGGGAACATGTGGAGCCCTACTCCTACGGCAAATTCCCCTACGCCAAGTGCTGGAACGAAGGGTTTTCCATGGACCTGGACAATCCCAAGGGCATCTACCGGGCCAACACTCTCGCCCGCATCAATGTGGCCGACAGCATGGCCACCCCCCTGGCCCAGGCGGAACTGGAAGAATTCCGCAGCCTCTTTGGAAGACCCGCCCAGGCCACCCTGCTCTACCACTGGGCACGCCTCATCGAGGAAGTTTACGCCTGCGAGCGGGCCATCGAGCTTCTCATGGATCCTGAAATCACCGATACGAACGTCCGTGCGGAGGTGGAGCCGAGGGCGGGAAGGGGAGTGGGATATGTGGAAGCTCCCAGGGGAACCCTCATTCATGATTATTCCACCGACGACAAGGGCATGATGACACGGGCCAACATCATCGTGGGCACGACCCACAACCTGGGGCCCATGAACATGAGCGTGAGGCAGGCGGCCAATACGGTCATCAAGGGAGGAGAAGTGAGCGAGGGGGCGCTGAACCGCATCGAAATGGCGGTGCGCGCCTACGATCCCTGAATTTCCTGTGCTACCCATCGCCTGGACGGCGATAACGGTGTTTCCATCACCATTCTGAACTCCAAGGGTGAAGTGCTCAAAAAGTGGCCTTCACGATGAAATGCTGTGACACGAGGCTTGCATGACAAATATTTTTTCATCGGTGCTCACCACGGTGGGGTCCACTCCCGTGGTGAGGTTCTCCCAAATCACCAAAGGCCTGAAAGTGGACCTGCTGGCCAAGCTGGAATTTCACAATCCCCTGGGAAGTGTCAAAGACCGCATCGGCGTGGCCATGATCGAGGCGGCTGAGGCTCGAGGGCTCCTGAGCAGGAACACGGTCATCGTGGAGCCCACCAGTGGCAACACGGGCATCGCCCTGGCCTTCGTCTGTGCGGCAAGGGGGTATCACCTGGTGCTCACCATGCCGGACACCATGAGCCTGGAAAGAAGAAAGCTCCTGAAGCACCTGGGTGCCGAGCTGGTGCTGACACCCGGGGCTGAAGGAATGAAAGGGGCCATCGCCAGGGCTCGAGAGATTCTTGCGGCTTCATCCCATGCCTTCATGCCCGATCAGTTCGCCAACCCGGCCAATCCTGAAATACACCGCAGAACGACGGCGGAGGAGATCTGGAGGGACACGGCGGGAAGGGTGGACATTCTGGTGGCGGGAGTGGGCACGGGAGGAACGATCACAGGGGTCGCGGAAGTGATCAAGGCACGCAAACCCTCCTTTCAGGCCATTGCCGTGGAACCGGCCGATTCCCCCGTACTTTCGGGGGGCGCAGCCGGACCTCACAAGATCCAGGGCATCGGGGCAGGCTTTGTTCCCGATGTCCTCAATGTTTCCATCATCGATGAAATCGTGACCATCACCAACGATGAAGCCTTCGATACAGCCAGAAACCTGGCCAAGAAGGAGGGCCTTCTCTGCGGCATCTCTTCGGG
>SLCH01000106.1 GCA_007125915.1 Syntrophobacteraceae bacterium | reverse complement strand
TCACCTTGCAGGGCATCGTGAGAATAGCTCTGGTGAGCGGCATAGAAAGTGAACAGGAGTATTCCCGCCACCATGGGCCAAACCACCCGGGGCACTTCCCATGGCTTGAACATCCATTCCTGTTCAAAACTTCGCACCGAATCCTGTTCGATGAAGTGGCGCATCCATTGATCGATGAAGGAGTTTTGCACTCTCTGCAATCGGAACGGGAGATCCGCCTGAAAGAGGTTCTGCGCCGCTCTGGAAGGCTCTTCTTCCCGCGACAGCATGAGGTGAATGGGCGCCTCGGGATGTGCCCTTTCATCCCCATGGAGGCCCCTCATGCGCTCTGCGAAGATCTGAGTGTCATAGGGGCTTCTTCCCAGAATGATGGACTCGAGCAGTTCTCCGTGAAGGAATCGGCAAACTTCCAGGTGCGACTCATCGACGGCGCGGGCCAGGATGTGAACTCCTTCTTCGTGTCCGTTTTCCCTTTGAAGGTGTGCCAGTGATGCTTTATAAGCAAGGGCGCTGGGAATCACGGCGTAATTTTCAAAGGCATTTCCGTTCAGCGCCTGAAAAAACTTGTTGTAAAGGGCAGTCTGCATGGAAAAGATACCCACTGAAAATTGTTTTTCCAGGGAAACGGGTGCACCGGAAAAGTGAATGCTGCTCTCGTGCTCATGGAAAACGTTTTCCTGCCAGTCAAAGTTCACAGCCTCGTCAATTTGGTCCCCCAGGGCCGATGGATAGTGTTCTCTATGACAACTGTAATAGGTGCGGGGCAGGACGACGATGAGCGCATTGCCCTTGCGCCCTCTGGGTTTCAAATGGAGCCGCTGAAGGAGGTCAAAGACACCTTCACCTTCTGAGGCCGTGTATTGTTCAGCGGGGCTGAGCTGCCAGGTGCGCCACTGGCGAGATCCCTTGGTCACCTCAACGCGCTTTGGTTCCACGTATACGGCTGTGAACTCCTTGATGCGATGCTTCAAAAGGCCCTTCAGCATCCTCATATTTCCTCTCATCAGCAAGGTATTCTTCTACAATACTTTTCGTTGGAGAATTTCATATCCCGATTCTGTTCCGGGGGCAAATCGCACCACCAGCCAGATGACCACACCGGGAGGCCCCGCTGCGCTCACGCCCCAGGACAGAATGCGATAGATGCCGCCGCTTTCCCAAGTGTATATTTTCTCAGTGAAATCCTCTTCTTCGAAGGTTTCTGGAAGAATATTATTACCATGGATTGTGAACATATCAAATAAAGAATCATGCTGGGGCATGGAGGGTGGCCGCTCCTCCTTCCTGGCTTGATCCGAATCCCGGCGCGGCATGTGGTGCCCATAAAAGAGCTGGTGTGTCACCCCGGGAATCAAAAGGAGCTGGTGAATGCTCGTGAGAGGGCCGCCGAAGCCCCCTTCCTGCAGGGTCTCGTGTCCATGCAGGCTCCCCTCTCCCAAGTCCATGTGGAGGGAATCCCCTGGGCGGATGAACTCTCCAATGAGCTGAGCCAGGTGTTCCGCATCCCTCTCGGGGAGTCCCGCCCGTTCTATCACCGTGGCCAGAACATCGGGGGGTGCCGAGTTCACATTGATTTTCTCCTTTTCCGATTCAATGTAAACAACGGCCTGTCCCGTTTCATATTGCACCACGTTGGGATGGCCGTTGGGCATCCAGGCAGCATCCACTTCGTTCTGGCTGAACAGGTCGGAAGGGTTTTGCCCCATGCGGGCCAAGGCCTCATAGCAGCCCCCAATGGCCAGGTGAAGAGCCTGGGACTTTCTGATCTGATGGACCTGCTCTTCACCTTTGAGCCTGCTTTCAACGCTGATTTGAAGGGCGAACCACATGATCAGGGCCGTGATCCAAAGTGCGGCAATGATCACCACACCATCCTCCCTCGCGAGTCTAGTGCGCAGGGTATCTCCGACTTTGTGCAGGAAAAGTGAGCTCCTTGTGGAGAATGGATCCTTCATGGCTTTTTTCTGCCTTAAAAGGGCGACCCACCCGTTGCCACAGGGGGGTGCGCCACGGCAACAGGTGGAAACAGATAGTTGAGTCTCAGTACGGCCGTGCCCTGGGGAGAGCCTGCCTCTCTTTTCCATGTGAGTATGAGCGCATGAGGAATGGTCCTTTCAATGGATTCCGTGGAAAAGCTCTCCCCCTCCTCCTGCTCGGCCACCATGGAAAAATCGCTCATGTGGACGGAAAAGAAAAGGGCCCCTTCCCCTTGACCGGAGGGTGTGACTTCCAGGAATTCCTCGATTCTTTTCATGCGATGGGGTGAAAAGGGCATCTCACTATAATACAGGCGCTCCTGTGCAGGATCGAAAACATAGCGCACCACTGCGGGCGCTCCTCGGGACATGGCCTTGACAGAGTGAGCTGTCACGAAGGCGATGGAGTCTTCCTCCAGCAAAAAAAGAGGTGCCGCCCGCCCCCCCATGGGCAAAGGACTTGCGTCCAGGCCGGCCAACTGGAACTGGAGAAGATCCACCATGCTTTGGGCGCTGTCGTGCTGAGAATTCTGTTCTCTTTGCCACAGGGACAGGGAAAAGGTGAGGGCAACGGAAAGCATTCCGATGACAATGGAAGCAATGAGGGTGGCCAGGAGCAGTTCCAGCAGGGTGAATCCCGACTGGTTGTCCTTGAGGCTGAAACCATGGCAAAAGGAGGATTGCTGAACTGCTCGCGTCATCATATCAGGAATTCTCTGCCCGTTCTACGAAGGATGATGGCTTTGGCCTCCTCACAGGAACAGGCATCATGCCTCACAGTTCCGGCGGAACAATGAGGCTGAATTCGAGGATTTCTCCCCGGAAGCGCAGTTGAATTCTGCGCAGATTATCGGTCTGCCGGTTCAGGAGCCCGCCATCCTCTTCCGCTTCCGTCACGGAAATTTCCACCGAGGGCTCCCCGGGAAATCCCCTGGCCGCCACAGCACCCATCTCCACGGACTGAGGATTGGCGATGATGTCCTGAGCCACCGCTTCAAGGACGGGCTGAACGAGTGCCTTTTCCTGCAATCGCTTTGTGTATTGGAGAGAGGCGGACAGGGCCCCCATGACTCCTCCGATGACGACGGTGCCGATGAGGAGGCTGACCATCACTTCGAAGAAAGTGAAGCCCCTTCTCCCGCGGAAGATTGAAAAAAGAAGGGAGCGAGTCACTGCGTCCCCCTTCTCGCCACTTCCACCGTTCCAAAAACGGGGTGGATGTGGAGGCGAAAAATCCGTTCTCCGTCAAAGACGATTTCCAGGTCAGTGCCCGTCATGCTTCCATCAGGATAGAAAAGAATCAAGAAGTCCCCTGACTCAGGGTCCCGATCCAGACCATCCGCAAAGATGTCCACATTTTGGGGGATTTTTTTGGGTAGAGGTCGTCCCATGCCGTAAGCCCGTTCCTCTCCGTTGAGCCTGAAAGCCACCACCTGGTTGGAGTTCATGGCGTACAGGCGGCTGCTTCTCAGCGCCTGAGTGAACTCCTGCAAAAATTCCCGGTCTTCCATCCTCTTCCAGCCGGCCCCAACCCTTGGAATGACGAGACTGGCCGTCAAACCCAGAATGATGAGCACCAGCACGACCTCCATGAGAGTGAACCCATGGGAGTTGGAAATGGAAGAGAAGGCTTTGGTTTTTCTTTTCATCCCCGTCTTATGTGGCATAAGGCCCATTCATGGGGGCCAAATCCGTCAGGAAGATTTTCTGCCTGGAGTTGAATGTCCTAGAATTGAATGTCATGGATGCCGAATATGGCCGTGAACATGCTTATCACCATGACGGCGATGATGGATCCGGTGAACAGGATCACGGCGGGTTCAAGGAGAGTCATGAGTCGCTGTATGGTTCGGTGAACCTCTCTTTCGAAATATTCCGCCAGTCCCAGAAGACCGCTGGCCAGGTTTCCCTGCTCTTCCGCGATGCGAAGCATGGTTCCCATGCGGGGCGGGAAAGTGCTTTGAGTGCGAAAGAAATTGCTCATGGAGTGGCCCGCTTTGATCTCCCTGTGCAAAGTGGACATGGAGCTCTTGAGAACCGTGTTCATGAGCACTTCCTGTGCCAGGCTCAACGATTTGAGCATGGGCACTCCCGATTGCATCATGGTTCCCAGGGTGCGGCAAAAGCGTGTCAGTTCACTGTGAACAATGAGAAAGCGTGTGAATGGCAGCCGAAAAAGGAGTCGGTCCACGGTGCCCCGAACCTTGGGGTTGCGGTGCGAAGACCTGATGCCGAAAAAGGCGATGCCCAGCAACAGGGGAAATATCCACCCGTATTCCTGGACGAAGATGCCCGTCTGCAGAAGAATTTCCGTGAGAAGGGGAACTTCCTGGTTGAGATCCTGAAAGATCTGGGCAAAGTTTGGAATGACATAGACCAGAAGCACCACCAGGGAAATCATGCTGGTGAAAAGCAGTATGCCCGGGTAGATCATGGAAGAAATCAGTGTCTGGCGAAAGGCTTTTTGCTGCTCCAGGTACTGGGCGAATTTCTTGAGGATGGGCCCCAGAGTGGCGCTCGCTTCACCCGCTCGCACCATGTGATCTGCCAAGTCGCCGAAAACATCCCGATACTTCCCCAGGCTTTCGGAAAGGTCGCTCCCCCCCTGAACTTCCTCGAACAGATCTTTCACCACCTGCCGAAAAACCTTGTGGGACTGGTTGGTGCTGATGAGGGCCAGGGCCCGATCCACGGAGAGGCCCGCTTCCAGGAGGTCGGAAAGGTCGTAGAAGAAACGGATGACGTGCTCTTGAGGCACCTTTCTGCGCGAACGGCTTTTGACAGCTTTGATGCTGACGGGGTAAAGCCTTCCCGACTTGAGCTTCCTTGCGGCTTCCGCTTCGGAGACGGCTTCCAGCACACCTTTGTGTGTTGCCCCTGCAAGATCACGAGCCTGATATTGAAAAAAACCCATGAAAGATCCGTGTGAATTGAGGTCAGCGTCCTTCAGGCCGATCCACCCGGTGAAGGCATCCACTTCTCCCAAGGAGTGGGGGCATGCCATAAAAAAGAACGAGTGCGGCACACGCCCACACTCTCTTGAATGGACGACATGTGCCGCCTGGACTGGGCAGTGCCAGTTCCAGGGGAAAAGTCAAAGCTTCTCACGGGTGCCCCCTCATTCGTTGAGGGAGAGACTCGTCACCCTGAGGACTTCCGACAGGGTTGTGGTTCCCTCAAGGGCCTTGCCATAACCGTGGTGGAGAAGGGGACGGTAGGACTCACGGGCGGCAATTTCCGCGATCTCCCCGCCGCTCTTTTCCCCGACGATGGCAGAGCGCACAGCGTCGTTCACTTTCAACAGCTCGAAGATGCCCTGGCGTCCCCGGTAGCCCGTGTGGCCGCACTTGTCGCAGCCCTTATTGTGATAAAGGGTGACGGTGGAGGGCAGGTCGGGAATCACGGCCCGTATTCGATTCATGTCGGCATCCCGGGCAGTGTAGGGTTCCTTGCAGTGAGGACACAGGACTCTCACCAGGCGCTGCGCCATGACCGCGAGGAGGGAATCGGCCATGAGAAAGGATTCGATGCCCAGGTCGCGCATGCGGGTGATGGCTCCCGGGGCGTCGTTGGTGTGAAGTGTCGACAGGACAAGGTGCCCCGTGAGGGCTGATTCAATGGCGATGTCAGCGGTTTCCTTGTCCCGGATTTCGCCGATGAGCAAAACGTCGGGATCCTGGCGCACCAGGGAGCGCAGAGCGTTGGCAAAGGTCAGGTCGATTTGGGGCTTGACCTGAATCTGGTTGATGCCGCTGATCTGGTATTCCACAGGATCTTCCACGGTGATGATTTTTCTTTTGACGGAGTTGAGGTTTTTGAGAACTCCGTAAAGGGTGGTGGTTTTACCCGATCCCGTCGGTCCCGTGACGAGCAGCATGCCGTAGGGCCTTTCGATGAGTTCCTCCATCAGTCTCAGTTGGCCGCTGTCCATACCCACGGATGCCAGGTTGTAGTCCACGCTCTCCTGAGCGAGCAGCCGCAGCACCACACTCTCACCATAGATGGTGGGCACGGTGGAGACACGGATGTCCACATCCCGGCTTCCGAACTTGAGCTTGATTTTTCCGTCCTGAGGAAGCCTGCGTTCGGCGATGTTCAGATTGGCCATGAGCTTCAGACGGCTGACGATGGCCGCCTGCATGTTCTTGGCGGGCTGGTCAAGGTCAAAGAGCACGCCATCCACTCGGCAACGAACCTGGAAGGTGCGCTCAAAGGGCTCAAAATGGATGTCGGAGGCTCTCATGTCCAGGGCTCTGGAAATGAGCACATTCACAAGGCGGACGATGGGTGCCTCCTGCGCAAGCCCCCTGAGGTGTTCAAGGTCTTCTTCGAAAAGATCCTGGTTGAACAATGCGCCTTCCCCATCCCGGGAAAGGGCTTCCGCCTCCCGGGCTGCGGCTCCGTACAGCCGGTCAATGGCCGTTCGAATCTCTTCCCGTTGTCCCAGGCACAGATTCAAATCCATGTCTTCAAAGTAACTGGACAAGATGTTGATGAGGGGCAGGTCCAGAGGGTCGTTCATCACCACACGCACACGCCCGCTCTCCACCTGTATGGGAAGAATGGCGTGTTTGCGCAGAAAGAACATGGAAACCCCTTCCAGTAGAACGGGTTTCTCCGGGTAGTCCTCCCGCTCCAGAAGCTGCAGGCCCAGGTGGGAAGACAAAACCTTCAGTATTCCAATTTCGTCAGCCACGCCCACCTTCTCAAAAGCGTCCAGCAAAGGAATTCCCCGGGTAAAAAGAGCGCTTTGCAGGATTTTTGACTGTTCTTCGGTCAGGCTGAATCGGTTCTCAAAGAGATGGAGCAACGAGCTGCTGTCGGGCATAGGGACTCCCCTGAAAAGGTCGGCGAATCATTTCGATGCATGCTTAACAAATCTCTTTTCAAAAGTAAACTTTCCCCTGATGCGTCAAATTTTTCACCCTTTTACGGGGCAAAACTGAACCCTGCATGTTCAGGGCAGACTCGGTTTCCCGAGGTCTGAGTTTTGACTTTTCGGGGTGTTCGAACCTCCTTGCCTTATACATGGAAATGTGTTCGCCCCCTTTCAGTCCATATGATATGAAGAAACTGTGCCAGAAGAGGTGAAATCAGGGAAATATCTTATCCATGCGGGATTGTGGGAGACTTGTCATGTTGTCCAGGTTGGGTCCTTTTGCAGTATGCGTGCTCTTTTTGAGCACATTGAGCGTTTGCCCTCTTGCTCATGGGGATTCACCCATGGTGGAAAAAAACCTTTTTGCTCCGGAACGCCGCCCCGATGTAGCCGAGAGCCCGGCACCTTCCGCTCCCGGATCTTCCGATGCGGCTCTCAGATCTCTCCAGTTGGACGCCGTCATGGTTTTTGGGGAAAACAGGAGAGCCATTCTGCGCAGCACGGGCCGGCGTGCTCCTCAGGGTGGGGCGGGAGGCGAGGCAGTCTCTCCTTACGTTTCGGTGAAGGAAGGCGACCAGGTGGGTGATTTCAAGGTGGTCAAAATAGAACCCAGAAGCATTCGCCTTGAAAAAGAGGGCCAATTGCACGAACTTTCCCTTTTTGCTGCGGGCAAGGTAGTGCCTCCTCCTCCCCCTTCGCCCGACTTTCCTCAAGCCGATGTCACCGAGGCCAACGGGGACAGCCGGCCGATGCAAAGAGCGCCTCAGGGCGTTGAGGGAGTTTCAGGGGAACAGCCTTATGATTTGGAGTCTGGGGAGGGGGCAGTGGGTGTCATTCCCGAAGGCTCCCAAGAGGAGTCCGGGGATGCCCCTGGAACCCATGAAGGAAATCCATGAGGTGGCCTGTTGCCTCCCATGCCTTGTGAGTTTTTGTGGTGGCAAACAGGAGGTGGTGGCAGCCTCCTAAGAAATTTTGCCCATTGAAATCACTGCCACGATGAAGTCAGGAGCTTGCGTCATGACCAAGGAGAAAATCATAGCGGGGAGTGAAGTGCAGCCGGGAGTCTATCGCTGTAATTCCTGTGCCAATGAGCATGAGTGCAGGGAAGATGGGGAAAAGCTTCCCATGTGTTCCGTTTGTGACAGCATTTCCTGGCGTGAGAGTCATCGATACTCCCCTGAAAGTGAAAGAAAGAAGTAAGTCTGCTGGCCTTCAGTTCATGACTTCATGCAGATGTGTTCTTTCAGGGCTCCTCCTCTTCGTCTTCTTCTTCTTCCGGAAGATTTCGGCGTTTCAGGGCCCGAACCAGCACGGCCACCACGGCGAGAATGGGCAGCACGGCAAAGATGACGTGGTGGATGTGGCGGCTCAGCCAGACGAGGGCTGCATGGTAGCTTCGAAGCTCCCGGTTCCATCGCGCTTCCAGTTCCTCAAGGCTGGCACCGTAAACCCGCTGCATCGCTGTTTCCACATTGGCACCCCTTCTAAGGTGCAGCAGAAGTTGCGCGACGCTCTCCCCGCCATGGGTTGATGAAAGGTATTCCACAAATTTCCGGCTTTGATGGTAGGCAATGAGCATGGGAATTCGCTCGCGGGGAAAGTCCTTTTCCAGCTGGTGAAAGGGAAATGGCTTGTGCGACACGGTGAGCAAATGAGCGGCGCTGGGTTCGCTGCCTGCGATGATTTCCCCCAGGCTTCCGCTGACCCACTGGCAGACCCCTTCGTCCAGCCAGCGCGGCAGGAGGCGGGGCGAGATGTTTTCATGGAGGAGGAGGTGACAGAGTTCGTGCTTAAACACATCATTGAGCAGAAGGGACTGCATTCCCGGGGGCACATGCATGACGATCACATTTTGCCGCGGCACCGCAAATGCCCGGGTGTAAGGGCTTCCACTGAGACCCTGAAAGGCTTCCCGGTCCTCCATGAGGAACACGCGCACCCTGGAGTTCAAGGGCATGCGGAGAAGATTCTCCAGTTCCCTTTTGACGGAAGGGTAGGACTGCTCAATCTGGATGGCTGCGGCACGCAGTGAAGGGTCATGGATGACCAGGAAGTCCGCCTCGGAATGGGGGAGCATCTCCTGTGCATGCGCCCGGAACTGCAGTGCACAGAATGCAGAGAGGAAAAAGAATGCTGCCCAGAACACTGGGGCCATTTTGGATTGCATGCACGCCATCCCGGAAGGCATTTCCCTGATAGATCGAAGCTCCTCCTTTCATCACCCTGGGAGCAATGGACCTTTCAATGCTCACTCTTTTTCCTCCAAAAAGGAAGGGGCAAAAGGAAAAAGAGGCCATGGGACGGTTCATCGTCCTTCAGTGAGCTACCTCATGGCATGGAGGAAGTGCAGGTGTTTTTCGTACTGGTCGATGACGTCGGAAATGATCTGCTCCCGAGTCCATCCCATGACGTCATAGTCCTGGCCTCCCTCGCTGAGATGAACCTCGGCACGGTAATATTTGAGTTCTTCACCCCGCCTGGATTTGGTGTCGCGCATGGCGAAGGCGGGAGGGGTGTAGGTTCTGGGGTGCACTGAGTAGTAGAAGTCGATTTCCTCACCGTGCAGGACTTCCAGCCAGACCCGTCCATCTTCTCCCTGGTCCACGCGAACCTCCATCTTTCGTCTTTCAAATTCGCCCGCCACATCTTCCAGTGCGGGTTTGACGGTGTTTTCAATGAAACCGAAAACTTCAGATTTGGTGGGGTGGTGCAGCAAGGCGTTCAGGCGGTTCTTCCAGGACACGGGCTTGTGAGCCACTTCGGGCATGAGCACCGCGCTGCGCAGACTGGTGCGCTTGACCACTTCAATGTGCAGGGCCCGCAGCAGCCCCCAGCACATGAGCAGCATGATCACCGTGAAGGGCAGGGCGCTGGCTATGGAGGCCGTCTGAAGAGCGCCAAGGCCCCCTGCCAGCAGCAGGCCCGCCGCCACGACACCCTCACTCACGGCCCAAAAGACTCTCTGCCAGACGGGTGCGTCTTCCTCCCCTCCGGAAGCGAGCATGTCGATCACCAGTGAGCCCGAATCGGAAGAAGTGACAAAGAAGGTTGCCACCAGTATGGTGGCCACAAGGGAAGTGAGTGTGGAAAGGGGCAGATGTTCGAAAAATTCAAAGAGGGCCATGGTTGTGTCTGCAGCCACAGCTAGTCCCAGTTCCGTGATGCCCTGCACCATGATCATGTTGAGTGCCGTGTTGCCGAAGAAAGTCATCCACATGAAAGTGAAACCTACGGGGACAAGGAGCACGCCCAGAACAAATTCTCTAATGGTGCGGCCCCGGGACACACGGGCGATGAACATGCCCACGAAAGGGGCCCAGGCGATCCACCATCCCCAGTAGAACAGGGTCCATCCTCCGATCCAGGTGGTGGGTTCGTAAGCGTAAAGGTTGAATGTTTTGTCCACGATGTCCGAAACGTAGGCCCCGATGTTCTGGGTCAGGGTCTGAAGAAGGTGCACCGTCGGCCCTGTTACCAGAACAAAGGTCAGCAATCCCACGGCCAATATCATGTTCAGTTCCGAAAGGCGCCTGATGCCCCCGTCCAGGCCGAGAATAACAGAAATGGTCGCAATGGCGGTGATGATGCCGATGAGAATGAATTGAACCGTGATGGTGGTGGGGATGCCAAAAAGGTAGGCCAGCCCCGCATTGA
>SLCH01000123.1 GCA_007125915.1 Syntrophobacteraceae bacterium | reverse complement strand
CGGGAAAAACAAAAAAGAGGTGTTCCAGCAGGTCATTTCTGAACATTCCAAAAGCAACCACTGCCACGGCAAGGCTTCCCAGTCCCTGGCCGATGGCGTCACCCGGGCCGCTTTCTTCCCAGACCACGGACATCCTCTCAATGGTCATGGCCAGGATAACCATGGGAAACATGGCCGCGGAAAGGCCGCTGGGGATTCCCAGCTTGTGGGACAGGATGCTTATGGCGGCCATGGACATGATCACCAGGATAAGAACCGAGGCAAGCCTTGGAACCAGAAGAAGGTGCATTCGGTCCAGAACCGACCTCAGGGCAAGTCCCATGGCCACAATGACCACAAAAAGAACAATGCCCACGGCCAGGTTCGTTTCCTTGAAGGCAAGGGCAATGAGAATGGGCATGAAGGTCCCGAAGGTGGGTATGCCGATCACATTGCGTGAGAACACGACCAGCAAAGCTCCCAGGGGAATGAGCAGCAGCACCTTGTAGAGGTTTTGAGTGTGCAGTGGCAGGTTGAAGAAGGAGTAGCCGAGAAGAAGGGAACTGCTGCTCACGGGATATTCTCCCGTCAATCGAAGCATGTTTTCCGAAAAAATGGACGACGAAAAATTGATGTTTAGATTTCTCACGCCTTGAGCTTCCAGGAGAGGTTCCTGCCCGATCCTCCAGACCAGCAGGTTTTCAGGGAGTCCCTGTTCGCTGGTGTCCGGATTGAAAGTGAGCCACTTCCTGCCATTGTGGACTTGAAGCCACGGAGTGATTTCCAGGGTTCTTTTTCCGTCCGCAAGCAACACTCCCTGGATCACTCTGGCCGGGACCCGTGCTCCTGCGAGGATGTGCATCTGGATGTTGATTTTTTCCATGGGAGTGGAGGCTTGCCTCAAAAAGAAACGGTAATTCTCCGAGGGATTGGGATCATTGAACCTGACCAGGAATTGGCGAACAAAGGTGGCCACATCAGCGGACGATCTTCTTGCCTCTTCCAGTATGGCCATGGCAGCGGCCTTTTCCATTTCACCGTATCTGGGCACCATTGGGGGCGCAGGAATGCCGCCTTTTTGCAACATGGAGTCGTTTTCAACCCTTCTGAGTTGAACTCTGTAATAGAGGGCCTGGGAGCCTCGGGTTCTTCGCACAGTCCAGTGAGCGTATCGGTTTTGCCCTTCTGTCTGAACACTCAGCCCATAGCTTCCCGAAATGAAATCCTCGCCCATGATCTGAAACCCCGGAGGGGTCAGAGGAATGGCGGCTTTGACCTGAGCCGGACCCGGGGGTGAGTCAAAGGTGATTCTTGCTTCCACATTCCATAAATGAACTTCCTGATCGGGTGTGAGGGGCAATCCAAGATGCTTCACCTTGTAGATGAAAATGAGTCCGGCCAGTGATGTGATCACAACGGCAATGGCAATTATCCCGCGGTTATTGCGAATCATTGTTTCTCCGAATTTTTTGACCATGGATCACTGTTCAGGACAGACTTCAGACATGAGATACGTGTGTCCGGAATCAACGAGGATTCTGTCTTTCAAAAACCTTCTGCCCAAAAGCACCGGGTAATTGAAGTTGGACCGATCGGTCAGGGAAAACTGAGTTGAGTGAATTCGGCCACCTATGCAGAAATCCATGGTCACCACCGGCCGGCGCATTGATTCACTTTGGTGCTGCCTGATGCGCACGTTTCTTTTCAGCGGTTTTTCAAAAGGGATCTCGTTCTTTTCTCCTGACTTGACACATGTCACGTCCACAATGAAGCGAACCATTCTTTGACCGTCTCTTTTGAAATATTCTATGTCCCGTGCGTGCAGGGATGAGGTCAAAGCGCCTGTGTCCAGTTTGGCTTTGACGTAAGGTCCCTCCGGTGAAATGCCCATGATTTCGATCCACCCCATGATGATCAACGGGTCTTTCTCTTGAGCGTCACAGGAAAAGGTCCAGGAAAAAAAAGCAAATGTAAGGCAAAAGAGTGCGCTGCAGATCTTTCTCAGGTTCATGGACTCCCTCGGATCATTCATGAAGCGATTCAAAGGCGGGCGTGCTCCGCAAAGCATCCTTTCGTCCCCCCATGAAAGAAACTTCAAATATCGGCCGCCATGGGACTCAGGCGTCGGCATCTAATCTCAGATAGTGAACAAATTCAAGAAGTAAATGTGCCATTGTCATGGGTGCAGACCATAAAACCGTCTTCAATTGCTTTGCCACAAAAAAACTCCCTCCGTGAAGCAGCCGCTGGAAGATTTTTGCGGCCAGCGTAACGCGGAAGGAGCTTGAGACTTTTCTTTATATCATCTCAATCATAAGAATTTAAGTGGCTTGCTCTCCGAGGGAATCAAAAATTAAGAGAAAGTCTCATTTGCGGGAAGGAAAACTTTTCTTCCTTTTTCTTTGCATGGTTTTTCCTTATGATTTCGTAGATGAAGAAAATCGGCATCCTACGGCGGGTTCGCAGGCCAATAAAGTCATGGCCAAAAGAAATGATGCCAAAAGAAGTCGCGCAAAAAAAGTCACGCCAAAAGAAATTCACGATGGATGCATGAAAAGCGTCCCCAAAGAACATGACTGTCTCCACTGAAATCACAAGACCAAATAAAATGCCCTTTCAAAGTAAAATCCTTCAATTCCGTTTCACTTCAGAGGAAGTGATGGTCTCGCACAAAGAACTCATCCGTTCCATTGGGTATTCGGAAAAAACCTTTCCCTCTCATCTGAATGAATATGTTCACCAAGGCCTGGAAACAGCCGGCAGACACGCTCAGCCCATGGGCGGATTCGTCCTCCTTGAAGAGAAAAAAATCGTGGTGGAGCCGGACCGCCTTCACATAAATGGCCTGAGCCTCAAAAGCGGAAGAATCATCACGAAGCATTTTCGAAAGGTCGAAACCCTCGCGGTGCTTTTGGCCACCATCGGAAATGAGCCTGAAATCATATCCAAGCAGATGATGCATGAGGGCGACCTGCTCAAAGGATATTTTGTGGATGCTGCTGCCTCCTCCATTGTGGAAAAAACTGCCGATGCCATCGAAGAGAAACTTCAGAGGATGGTGGGAAAAGAGGGCTTGCGCACATCGAATCGCTACAGTCCCGGTTACTGCGGCTGGAATGTGGAGGATCAACACAAATTGTTTTCATTTTTTCCCAGGGGATTTTGCGGTGTTATTTTGAACAAGAGTGCAATGATGATTCCCATGAAATCCGTCAGTGCACTCACGGGTATAGGCGCCAATGTTCAGAAGGAGGAATATGAGTGCGAAATCTGTGACGCTAAGTTCTGCTGCAGGAAGAATTGGCTGAAACGCAGACACCTGAACCTCTGAGAAAACCCCCGCGCCTTTGAATCTTCAATCTGGCCCCATGGGACCAAGGAACAGAAAAGGCTCTCACTGTGAACGCATCCTGTTCCAGGGGGACCAGTCCCTCCGCTCAGGCTCTCACCATTGTGACATCAGGTACTGGATTGCCTCCAGGCCTGCGTAACACACGGCGATAACCCCCAGCGTCCAGACAAAGAGGCTGAATGTCATCCAGAAAAGAAGCTTGTGGCGTTCGGGCTTGAAGAACAGGGCGATAATCGTTGCCAGATGAATGCCTGTCACCAGAGGGCCGGCCATGGCCAGTCCGGGAAGGCCATACTTGTTCCATATGCCCAGGGCCTTGGCTCTCCGATTGTTCCCACGGTCCGTCTTTTCGTTTTTCGGGTGGACGGAACGCCATTTCCGCCAGTGATCGTAGCCGAAAACAATGAGGAATACGGGCAAGGCGTTGCCCGTGAAAACAGCCAGAGCCACCGGCAGGGGCGCCAACCCCATGGCGGCGCCCACAGGAACCACCAGAAGCAATTCAATCCAGGGCGTGGCCGCCAGAATAAATAGGGTCATGTACTGCCAGAGCACGCCTTCAAAAATAACACTCACTTCTGATTCTCCCAGAGGGATTTGATCAAAGGTGGGGGACCGACAGCCCGACTCTCCCCTCTGCATAGGCGACCGTTTTTGGGTGGACCTCAATATGGAGAGGGTTTCCCCCTTTACTTCGCCTTTATTTTAAACATCCTGAGATTACCGGACAACAACAGTATTTCAAAGGCCGGGGTTGGCTGCGGGGCACTGAAGGCATCGTAAACACCACGCATGCCCCAGGACATAAAAACGGCCCTGGAAGCAGGTGGTGTGGCTGAGATTGAACAGGGAGGGTCGATCATTTGGCAAAATCTTTTTGAGGAAAAAAGGTGGTTATGATCTGCTCCAGACCTTGACGCATTTCACCGAGCGGGCCCTCCAGGAGAAAGGGTTTCAGAAGGAAGCTCACTCTTTCCCCCAAAATGCCCGGGCGCACGGTCCACAGGCCGTAGAACCGGACATGAAGAGGGGTTTCATGCGAGGATGGATCGACCGCAAATCCTCTCCCGACTCCCGGTGATTCATTCCTCGGTTGACCACATCGGTCAGCACCGGATCTGTTTTGCCCCAATGATTTTCGCCCGGGTCAATGGCCTTGGCGTGAGTCTGTGCGGCCAGGACGTTATATCCTCCTTGGAAGCTTTTCCATCATCGGCCGGCAAATGTTCGAAAAACAGCCCTTATGGTCTTGGACAGAGCCCTCCCCGCGGGAGGCTCCAAAGCACTGATGGCTCCGTAGGGGCAGACCTCCAGGCAGCAGTAGCAGCGGATGCACCGGTCATAGTCAAACCGGATTTTTTCCTTTTGCCGTTCAAGGGCGTGCGCGGGGCAAAACTTCCAGCATTCGCCGCACAGTTTGCACGCCGATTCCTCAATTTCAGGCCGCTGAACGAAATGGCGCCGCACGATTCCATGAAAGATTTCGGGACCAAAGACCACCGAGCCCACCTGGGGCATCTGGTAGTCCGTGAGTTCGGGAAGAGTACCCTCAACCTGGATGTCCTGGGGCATGAGCCCAAGCTCGTGTGCAGCCACATTGGTGAGCAGTTTTTCGGGGGCTAGTGTGACCATCCCGCACACGGTCACGTCCAGGGCGACCGCATCGGTGCTTCCCAGGATGACACCCACCTCCCTGGGCGTTCCCCCTCTGCCCGGACCCTGTCCTTCCATGGCGAGAACGCCGTCGAGGATATTGAACGAAGGCTTCAGGGCAGCATAAACCTGGACCAGCACACGGGCGAACGCATGACGGTCGACACCGGTTTTCATGTGCCATTCGGGTTTTCTCAAACCCACCACGCACCCGAAAAGGTTTTTCACCCCCAGGGTGAGAAGCATCTGAGAATGGGTTTTCATTTTGGGAAGATTGATGATGACGTCGGCCTCGATGGCATCTTGGGCCAATTCCAGCTGTGTGAATGGGGGGGATGCGGGAAGCCTTACGGATTTTTCAAAAGGCAGGCACGTCACTGGCAGTCCTCGAAGGGCCTGCCCTATGCCGCTGGTTCTGAGTATCCTCTCAAATGAACCCGTTGCAGGACTGTCCGAAACCTGCACTTTGGCGCCGCGATCCAGGGCGTATTCCACAGCGGCCTTCACGATGGCAGGGTGAGTCAGCACAGCGTTTTCCGGGTATGCGGGAGCCAGAAGATTGGGCTTGACCAGCACTTTCATGCCCGAACCGATGCGTTCTCCTCCCATGAGATCCATGATTTCAAACACCGTGGAACGGACTCGAACATCGTCGTAACTGGAAAACCTCGCAAGAACTTTTGTCATCAGTGATCATCCATGACCAAACCGATGGATGAGATGAAAAGTTGGATCATTCGTGTCGGTCCTTTTCACTGATTTTGCCATGAACCACTAATTCCTCTCCACACCCTCTGCACTTCTATGCGTCCAAGGTACTCGAACCTTCCACGACCTTTCCAATGGAACCGCCGGGCACCACACCGGCGTGAATGGTCACCCAAAGTTGGTTCACATGAGAAATTGTCACCTCGTATGCAGCCTGGTGCAATACCGTTGCTCTCCCTAGAAAAGCCACAGCAGCATGCGTATGGCTGCAAACAGGAGCAAGATGGCAAAGACTTTTTTCAAAAGATTCACGGGGAGACTGTGAGCCAGCTTTGCCCCCAGCGGGGCAGTGAGCACACTGGCTGCCACTATGCTCAAAAGAGCTGGAACATGAACAAACCCCAGAGAGAAAAAGGGCCGAAGTTCATTTTCCCAGCCGCCCACCACATAACCCGCTGTGCCCGCCAGTGCAATGGGTATGGCGATGGCCGCCGAAGTGCCGATGACCGTGTGAAAAGGCAGCTGACACCAGGCCATGAAAGGAACCGAGAGAGTGCCGCCTCCGATTCCCATGAAGCTGGAAAAACCGCCGATGCCCAAACCCACCGCGAACAATCCCAGGGTTCCGGGCAAACATAAACCGCCCTCGGACTCTTTGTCGCGAAACATCTGAACGGCCACATAGAAAAGGAAACCAATGAAAATAAGTTTGAGCAGAAAGGTCGGCATGACCGATGCCAGTCGGGCGCCGTAGAAGGTCCCAATGATGATCCCGGGAGTCATTTTCAGGACCACATTCCAACGCACAGCCCCCCGTTCCTGGTGGGCCCGCACGCTGGACAGGGCCGTAAAAATGATGGCGGCCATGGATGTTCCGAGAGTCAGCTTCATCATGACCGAGGGGTCCACTCCCTGCATGGTAAAGGCAAAATACAGCATGGGAACCAAAACCAGGCCACCGCCTATGCCCAGCAATCCAGCCAAAACACCCACTACGGCACCAATGAATAGATACAAAAGCAACGCTTCGAGCATGATAAATCTGCCTTTCTTTCAAGACCAGGGGATGGATTATAAACAAAAACAAACTTTTAGACTTTCAACAGAGGATTCCGATCAGCCTTGGCATTTCTTTCTCTTTGAAGGTGGTCTTCCCGTCACTCCCTTGAATACAATCTTGCTGCCGCCGACGCAAGGGGCCAGCCGATCATGATCCCTCGCGGCGCACTTTCAGTTCTTTATTATTTGAAGGTCACCAAAGTTTGCAATCCCTGGGCGATGATCTGCACGCCCGATCGTCCCGTGCGCACCATCCGGCCCTGCCATTGGGAGAGGGACGTGAGAAATGGGTCGGGCACTTCACTGGGATGATTCCTGATGGGTCTCCATTCCAGCTTGCAAAAACTTCCCCTCTGTTTTCCTCACATACGGGCCGCGGAATGCCCTTGACAGAAACCCCTCCCACTGCTACCGAAAAGCATTCCAATAAACACTGCTTATCATTCTTTAAATTTTATTTTATGCCTTCACCATAATGTATGCGGCAAAAAATGGGCGGGACAATTTCATCAAACGAGACTTGGGACAAAATTGTCTGGAAATCGCTGAACGAACACCGGGGTTGATTTTTTGAAAAAGAAATTTGATCTGGGCTATGGAGACGATGAGGCTTTTCCCAAGGCTATGGAACAATGTGCGGAACCGAGGGAAGATACCGCCACAAGGCTGCAGCAAGCCCCCGGATCACCACCGGAAATGCAATCCACCCCCACCCTGAAACTGGTCCGGACCCATGTGGATCTCCCCTGGCAAAGGGCTGGCCGATCCAGCAGCGCCTCCGTCGCAGCTCCCCTTCCCTGCCAATTGGGGCCTTACAGGGCATGGATCTCCGGTGCATACGCCAGGGACCGCCCATTGGTTCATTGGCTGGCCCAGCTGGAGCGCGGGAGCCTTCGGGATGGCAAACTGCTCGCTCAGGGGCGTCATCGCGTGCTCTGTGTCGACTACCGTGATCATGTTTTTGCCGTCAAGTCCTTTGGCCGTCAGCCGTTTTTGAAGGATTGGGTTGATTTCCGGAGAGGTTCCAAGGCGCGCCGATCCTTTGGGGCGGCGGTTCATCTTCAGGCGCACGGGGTTGGAACGCCTGCTCCCGTGGCCTGCCTGGAGCGATGGTCAGGCCGTCGGCTTGTGGAAAGCCACTTCATCACCCTGTATGCACCCAACCTCTCGGAGTTTCGCCAGGAACTGGTCAACCTGTATCGCAATGAACCGGACTGTGAAAAACTCATGTCCCTTCTTCAGACGGTGGCCTGTGCCATTGCCCGGTTGCATGGCTCGGGATTCATGCATGGAGACCTGGGCAATCAAAACATCCTGGTGCGGCGTCACGGTCCCTCCGCCTGGAACAATGTGATGTTCGTCGACCTCAACCGAGCGCGCACGGGACCCGTGGAATCTCTGCGGCGCCGCGCGTTTGACATCTCCCGAATCTCTTTGCCCTCCGACCTTCTTCGCATTTTCATCGCCATGTATTTCGGGGACACTCCCGTTCCTCTGGCATTTCGAAGGTGGGAGAAATTCTATCGCCGGCTTTTTGCCTTCCACACCATAACCCGCCCCTGGCGCCATCCCCTTCGAGCCCTTGGCGAGAGGAGGGTCACGCCGGATCCGGCTGTCACCTATCCCCCCTTCAAAGACCTGTGGTTATGGGATGAACGCTCCGCGCAGGCCATCGGCACTCTGCGCGGCAAAGAAAGAAAATATCTTTATCCCCGCATCAATCTGCTGAAAATCGCCGCCTCTGTGGCCACAGCCTCCATGCCCATTCATTCCCTGTATGACCGGCACGTAAAAAATTCCTTTTCTTCACCGGTGGATATGTCAGGACGAGCTGGAATGACGGTCCATCCCCGCCCGGAAAGCTGGCACACGGAACGCGCCTGGCTGGAGCGGCTGGGCCCATGTCCCTTGATGGTGCGCTTTTACCATCATGAAGGACCGGAAAACTGGGATTACACAATAAAACGTGTTCAGGAACTGGATCGGGCTGGCTATTCCGTTTCCATAGCCATGGTTCAGGATCGCCAGGCCGTGAAAAATCCGGGCCGCTGGGCCGGATTCGTGGATCAGGTGCTGGGCAGCCTTGGAACCGTGGTGGAGTGGGTGCAGGTGGGGCACGCCATCAATCGCGTCAAATGGGGATTGTGGACGCTGGACGAATATGCGCAGCTTTGTGAACCCTTTGTCTCTCATGCAGGGTCTCATGGAGGGTTTAGGTTGATGGGACCGGCAGTGATCGATTTCGAATACCAATACGTGGTCGCTGCTCTGCAACGAGTGCAGGGCCTGCTTCACTTCCATGCCTTGTCCCACCTCCTGTATGTGGACCGCCGTGGGGCCCCTGAAAATAAACAACTGGGGTTTACCACCGTCGAGAAATGTGCTTTGGCCCGCGCCATTGCCCATTGGGCGCCGTCCTGCGAATCCCGCCTGATCATTTCAGAAGTCAACTGGCCTTTGCTGGGAACCGGTGTTCATTCACCGGTGGGGTCCCCTTACGAGGAACCCGGTCCACGGCATAACGATCCCAGTGTGACTGAAGCCGACTATGCGTCCTACATGATTCGCTACCTTGCCCTTGCCATCGCTTCAGGGCATGTGGAACGCGTGTATTGGTGGCGGCTGGCGGCACATGGATTCGGGTTGATCGATGATCGAGGGACGGAAGGATGGCGCGCGCGCCCGGCTTTTGATGCATTTCGGTTCTTTCTCGGCCTCATGGAAAAAAGCGTCTTCGAGAGACCCTTGACCACGCCCAGTGGCGCCGTGGGCCTTTTGTTCCGAAGGCCCGATGGGGAACGCATCGTGATGGCCTACGCTCATCCTTCGCCCATGCTCTATCATCCTCCTTATCCCTTTGATGGCATTTGCAATGTCTTTGGACAGGAGCGCGCGGCCAGGAAAAAAGGCATGCCCATCCCTCTCACGGGGCAGCCCATTTACATTCGCGGTGTGCAGCTCCCCCTGACCACCACTGCATGTCATTGAATTAGACTTCTTACCCGGAATAAAGCCCCGTTCGTTTCATTCCCGCCCATGCGGGAACCCGGCCTTCTCCAGATCCTCTGGACCCCTGCCTTTGCGGGGGTGACGGGCCAGGACAACGCACAATCCCTCAAATCAACAGCAATGAAACCAGCACTCATGTGAGTGACTCGTAGAGGCGAATGTGTTCGGCCACAGTGGACCCGATGGAAAAATCCTTTTCAATGCGGGTGCGCGCGGAAGCTCCCATACGGGCTCGAAGGCCGGGATCACTCAACAGCAGATTCAAGGCTTCCCGCAGGGCCCGGGCATCCCCCGGTGGAACCACCAGTCCATCCCGTTGGTGACGGACCAGCTCGGGTGAGCCGCCACAATCGGTGACGACGGGCACAACCGATTGGGACATGGCTTCGATGACGCTTCGCGCAAGCCCCTCCCTTTTGAGCGAAGGCAACACAATGGCATCGCATGCTCCCATGAGAGCTGGAGCATCAAGGCGGAAACCCGTGAAATGAACCCGCTTTGCCAACTGGGCAGGCATGGCAGTCCGGGACAGGAGCTTGTCCTGAATACGTCCAACGAGAAGAAAGTGAACGGGACGGTCAGCTCTAACGTTTTTGGCAGCCTCGAGGAGCACGTGGATGCCTTTCCTGGGACGCATATTTGCCGAGCTTCCAATGACGAAGGCATTATCGGGGATGCCGAACCGGGCAAGAGAAGCTCGATCCGCAGCATGGTACCAGTTCACATCATGACCCTTATAAATGGTCACGGACCGCTCCGGAGGAAGCCTCAT
>SLCH01000095.1 GCA_007125915.1 Syntrophobacteraceae bacterium | reverse complement strand
TGCTCAAAGCCTTTTGCGCATGAGGTGATGGGCCACCAGCCATTCTTCTCCATGGCGCGCGCCGAAGAGTTCTGAACAGGCCATGAAGAAGATTCTCCACCTTTGGAGCCATATGGCCCTCTCCTTTTCACCATACACTTTCGTGAAAAGGGTCAGAATCTCTTTCCTTTGCTGGTCAAGACGTCGAAGCCATGCTTCCGCCGTTTTTTCATAGTGTGATCCGTTCACGAGCCAATGATTTTCCAGAACAAGGTCCCTTTGAAAATAAAGGGCCAGGTCATGGGAAGGCATCATGCCCCCCGTAAAAAAATGACGGGCCATCCAATCGTGGTCTCCTTTGGGCTCAAAAAGGTAGGGGATGGTTTGGTGCACGAATACGTGCATGAAAAATTTTCCCTTTTCCTCAAGCCAGCCGGCCACGCGGCCCAGGAGTTTCTCCCAGTTGCGCATGTGTTCAAACATTTCGATGGACATTACCCGGTTGAAGGGGCCATGGGCCTGGAAATGATTCATGTCGGCGGTGATCGTTTCAATGTTGGAAAACCCCAGCTCCCGGGCCCTGGATCTTATGAAGTCTCCCTGCAGGCGGGAGTTGGAGACGGCCACGATCTGTGATGCAGGGTACTTTTCGGCGATCCAGAAAGAGAGGGACCCCCATCCGCAGCCCAGATCCAGGACGCGCATGCCATCTTCAAGTTGAGCTCTTCGGCAGGTGAGGGAAAGCATGGCCTCCTCGGCACCCTCCAGGTCTTTCACTCCTGGCGGCCAGAGGCAGCCGCTGTATTTCAGCCTTTTGCCGAGAATTTTTTGAAAGAATTGGGGAGGCAGTTCATAGTGCTGCTCATTGGCCAGCTTCGTTGCAAGAGCGACGGGACTTTCCTGAAGCATGTGCACGAAATCAATCTTCGCCCGGGCTGCTGCTTCCAGGGAGCCCGGATTTTCATCTCGCAACCTCTTTTGATTGAGCAAACGGATTCCCCAACGGATCAGCCGGTCGGGGAGCAGGCCTCCGTCGGCCCACTGAAGATGAAGCTTCATGGAGTTTCCTTCCTGGGAAACCAGGGAAAGAATGCACTGGTTTGTTTTTTATATGCGGCGTATTGGGGACGTCTTTCTTCCATGTTTCGTTCGAGGAGAGTCACCCCGGAAACCTTGAGAAGGAGCAGGGTCATGAGAAGAGGGCTCACGATCAACCAGGCATTGTTCTCCTGATGGAAAGCCATGAGATAAAAACCCCACCAGATGAGTGCCTCTCCGAAATAGTTGGGGTGCCTCGAATAGGCCCACAATCCCCGGTCCATCACTTTGCCCCGGTTGGATGGTCTGGATTTGAAACGGGCGAGCTGGCGATCTGCCACCGTTTCAAAAAGGAAGCCCGTGGTCCAGAAAAGGAGCCCCAGCGTGTCGAGCCAGGTGATCTGAGCTGGCGCTTCCCCGTGCATGACCGCTTGAAGGACCAGCGATACCGTCCAGAGAATGACGCCCTGAAGGAGAAAGACCGTGAAGAGGCTCACAAGCCAGAATCGCTCGCCGTGAGAGGCGCGCATGTTTTGGTAACGCCGGTCTTCCGGTTGCCCCCAGTTGCGTGCAAAAAGATGCATGGAGAGTCGAACTCCCCACAGGGTTGTGAGAGTGGCCACCAGGAAACTTTTGATTCCTTGCCCTCCCCCGAGAAAAAAGCTGATCCATGCAACCAGAATGAATCCGAGCCCCCAAAAGATGTCCGCAATGCCTGCGTCCCTTTTGGCAAGGCTCAAAAGCCAGACCATCAACATGAAGGCCATTACGGCAGCGAGATTCCAAAGGCTCATTTGGATGAAACTGAGGCTCGTCATGAGGAGGGCTCCTTTAAGGAAGTGGCGCATCCAGCCGCCCGTGTGACCGGCGGTCAGGTTTTATGAACGGGTCATGACGCAGTCCGCGATGTGTTGCTCTCTGATAAAAGCTTCAGAACGTTTCTGCTGGTGATGTCCAGTTTCATTTCCTCCTGAAGAGGAAGCCTCATGACTTTACGCCATTCGGAAACGGGGTCTCCAAAAGGGAAATCGGAGCCGTACATGAGCCTTTCGTGACCGTATCGTTGAATGTAATCGAGAATTTCCGAGCTGCTTGCCAGACTGGTGTCTGCGTAAATATTTGGTTTTTCCCACAAACCTTTTGATCGGATGCTGGTGTATCCCCCGTTGAGTCCACCCAGGTGGGGGATGATGACTCTGACACCGGGTGCCCACTCCTCAATGAATCTCACCGTATTGTAGAGTTCTTCCTCCAGCACGATGGGCATGTTTTTCCGCCTGATTTCATCAATGGCAGCCCTGCATCGGGGGTTCTTGTAATCGTAGCGCGGTTCATCGGGGTGCCGGTGCCACTTGATGCCTTTGTGCTCTGGAGTGAGATCCTCAATGGCAAAGTCGTTCCAGATAAAAAAATAGGGGAAGACCCAGAAATCGTCATTGCCGATCCCCAGAAGGTATTCGTTGGATTCCCGTCTGGCCTGCTGCCATTGAGGGGTGTCTTTGAAATTCATGTCGTATCGGTCGTAGATTTCCATGACCGGTGAAAACATGACAGCTCCGCGGATTTCGCTGCCCCTCACATAGGAAAGATAGTTTTCAAAAGATTGGGGGGGAAACCTGTCCTGAATGCCGCAGTGGGCGTGGGCGTCTATGATTCGCACACTCATCTCTTCCTCCTTAAGGTTGTGAACGGCTGACCGTTCCATGTTTCGAAGCGGACTGATGTTATGA
>SLCH01000254.1 GCA_007125915.1 Syntrophobacteraceae bacterium | reverse complement strand
TTGCGGGGAGGCTTGCTTTATTTCTCAGTGGACCCTAGAATTGACAGGCAAATGTTCAGTGGCTGAGTTTCCGGCCCGAAAGGTGCTTGAGGGACGGGGTTCGGCCCATCCAGGGAAACAGGAATTCTTTCCAGGTTCATAAGGGGAACAAGGCCGTGGCCGTTGTTTTGCGCGATCAGGATTCTCAAAGGGTGGTGATAGAGATACAGGATGTCCTCGACATGCACACCGTGCCCCACATCCGGAAACAGATCCTGAAGGTCATCAAAAAGAAGAATGTTCGGCAGGTGGATATCCTGGCTCAGGGGGTCACCTCCATGGACACGGCGGGTGTGGCGCTCATTCTGGAAACCTGGCGGACCATGGAAAAAAAGTCCGGTGTTCTGAAGCTGCGGGGGCTCAACGAGGGTGCCCTTCAAATCATTCGGCTTGCACGGCTCAACGATGTGCTGGGTGACAGCATCGATCAGTGAGAAATCACGGGCATTAAGAAATCACGGCCAGTGAGAAATCATGGGCATCAAGAAATCATGGGCAGCGAGGCTATGGAACCTTCTCCAATAATCACCATTCGCAATCTGAAAAGCCATTACCAGGGAAAGCAGGTTCTTCACGACATCAGCTTTGAGGTGCCCAGCCATCAAATCACCGTGATCATGGGCATGAGCGGTTGCGGAAAAACCACCCTGCTGCGGCACCTCGTGGCACTCAAAGGGACGGATCTGGACCAGATCGAGATAGACGGCCGGGACATGGGACGGTTTGAGGAGAAAGAATTGAGCGCCTACCGGCGCAGGATCGGCGTGCTCTTTCAGAGCGGCGCTCTCTTCAACTCCCTGACCGTTGCGGAAAACATCGCTGTGCCCCTGAAAGTGCACACCGCTCTCCCCGACGAGATCATTCGAATCATGGCTCTCATCAAGCTGAACATGGTGGGCCTTGTGAATGTGGCCGATCAGTTGCCGTCCCAGCTGAGCGGAGGAATGCGCAAAAGGGCGGGCCTTGCAAGGGCTCTCGCCATGGATCCGGAGATTCTCTTTGTGGATGAACCCTCCGCAGGCCTTGATCCCATAACGGCTGCCGCTCTCGATCAACTGATACTGGACCTGAAGGAAACCCTTGGCATGACCATCATCGTGGTCACCCATGAATTGCGCAGCGCCTTTGATATTGCAGACCAGATGGTGGTCATGGACGCGGGCAGGATTCTTCAGGCGGGAAGGCCCGAAGAGATTCGGAACAGCGGGAGTGAAAGGGTGCAGCAGTTTTTACGGCGGGAGGCGGATCAGGGCAGCCTGAAGACGGAAGAGTATATCACTCAGCTGATGGCCTGATGAGAGGTTAGTGGTGAGGAGAGCGGCGGGAACTGCATTGTTTCTTGCCTCTCCTTGCCCATTCAATTCCGGGAGTTTTGGCATGCTGCGGTTAGTGGAGGCCCTGGGAGCCTGGGGCATGAGGACCGTTTGGGGCCTGGGGCGCATGGGGATTTTCTTTTTCCTGATGATGCGGGGGTTTTTTCATCCTCCCAAAAAATATCGCCCCGTGCTCAAGCAGGTCCACTTCATCGGAACCAAGTCCTTTTTTGTCATCGCCTTCACGGCCGCATTCACGGGGATGGTGCTGGCCCTTCAAGGTTACTACACCCTTTCCAAGTTTGGTTCCGAAGGGCTTCTGGGATCAGCCGTGGCCTTGAGCCTCATTCGCGAGCTGGGACCTGTCCTCACGGCCCTCATGGTGACGGGACGGGCGGGGTCGGCCATGTGCGCCGAAATCGGAATCATGCGCATCGAAGAGCAGATCGACGCACTGGAATGCATGGCCATCGATCCCCATGCCTACCTTGTGACCCCGAGGGTCATTGCGGCACTCATCGCTTTGCCCCTGCTCACCGCCTTCTGCAACGTGGTGGGAATTTTCGGGGGCTATCTGATCGGGGTGGAACTGCTTGGCGTCAGTGCGGGGGCCTACATGGACGGCATCTACACCAGTGTGGCCTGGAACGACGTGCACATGGGCATCGTCAAGTCAATTTGTTTCGCCGTCCTCATCATCTGGATCTGCACCTACAAAGGGTTCTACACGGGCGTGGATGAAGGGAATTTCGGTCCGGAAGAAGTGAGTCGCGCAACCACCCAGGCGGTGGTCTTCGCTTCCATTTCCATTTTGATGAGCGACTACATTCTGACTTCCATTCTTATGTGAAAAGGGTTTTGGATATGGAAAAAAGAAGGCTTGAACTGGGTGTGGGCATTTTCCTCATCATTGGATTGGCCTGTCTTGCCTATCTCTCCTTCAAGCTGGGGGATGTGCGGCTCTTCGGGGGGTCCGATTACGCGGTCTACGCCAAATTTTCTTCCGTGGCGGGCCTCAAGGATCGGGCTACGGTCATGCAGGCAGGCGTTCCCATTGGACAGGTGAGGAGCATCACGCTGGAAAATGGGCAGGCCCTGGTGAGGCTGGAGATCAACCGGCAGGTCAGGCTGGAGGAAGATGTCATTGCGAGCATCAGGACTATGGGCATACTGGGAGATAAATACGTTTCCCTGAGTCCCGGGGCAAGCGAGGAATATCTCGGGCCGGGGGATTTCATCATGCAGACCGAACCCCCCCTGGACATTGAGGGCTTACTGGGAAGATTTGTTTTTGGCGGCATCGATGACGGAGGCGACGACTGGGGGCTGTAGGTTTCGGGTGCTCCCCTGTGGGGCGATCGTGAATTGCCCCGTGGCTGCCTGAAGTGCACTGGA
>SLCH01000021.1 GCA_007125915.1 Syntrophobacteraceae bacterium | reverse complement strand
GCGGGAATGACGTGAAGGGAGTTTTACTCGGGGTGGAAATGCTCAGGTCAACGGCATTGCTCCCTGGGCGACCTGGAAAAGGGCGGTGGTCTGCATGAAGTTTGTGGATGAGGTGAAAGTGAGAATCCTTGCGGGAAACGGTGGTCACGGCTGCGTGAGTTTTCGGCGGGAAAAATATGTCCCTTTCGGAGGGCCTGACGGAGGCGATGGGGGAAAAGGGGGGGATGTGATTTTTGAAGCCACCCCGAAGAAGCACACCCTGCTCGATTTCCGTTACCGCCACCTCTTTCAGGCTCCCAAGGGGAGGCACGGTTCGGGTCAAAACCGCCACGGCAAAGGGGGGGATGATCTGGTCCTCCAGGTCCCTGTGGGATCGGTGGTCAAGGATTTGCACAGCGGCGAAGTTCTTGCGGACTTGAGTGAGCCGGGGCAAATATGGGTGGCGGCCCAAGGAGGGGAAGGGGGCAAGGGCAACGCCCGTTTTGTGTCTTCCACCCGGCAGGCGCCACGCCATGCCGAAGACGGGGCCGAAGGGGAATACCGGGAACTGCAGCTGGAACTGAAGCTGCTGGCCGATGTGGGGCTTGTGGGGCTTCCCAACGCGGGCAAATCCACCTTGATCGCGGCCATTTCCGCAGCGAAACCCAAAATTGCCGATTATCCCTTCACCACCCTTGTTCCCAACCTGGGAGTGGTGCAGTATGGAGACGCCCCTGCTTTTGTGGTGGCCGACATTCCCGGGCTCATTGAAGACGCCCACCTGGGTGCCGGTCTTGGAACCAGGTTTCTGCGCCACATCGAGCGGACCAGGATCCTTGTGCACCTCATCGATGTGAGTCAGCTGCCAGAGGAAAACCTTCTCGAGCCCTATCACACGATCCAGAGGGAACTGGCGGCCTATTCTTCGGAGCTGGCGGATAAAGGGAGGATCATCGTCCTCAACAAGGTGGATCTGGTTCACGATGATCAGTGGCTGCATGCAGTCGCCCGTGAATATGAACGGGAAGGCTGGCCGGTGCTTCTCATTTCTGCTCACCGCAGAAAAAACCTGCAGGAGCTGCTGCGCCTGATGGTGCAGAAGGTTTTCGGGGAAGAGGAGCGCAACGAGAAGGTGCCCGATGACTGGTCGCCCCTTTCGGGAGAATGATGGCCCGGTCAAGGCAATGGAGAGAGGGAAGGAAGTGAGTTTGGGTTTTCCGAACCGCAAGGATTTTTTTGATCGATGCCGCCGCATGGTGATCAAGGTGGGAAGCGGTGTGCTCACCACCGAACGGGGACTGAACCGTGTCATGATCCATCGGCTGAGCGACCAGGTGGCGGAGCTGCGCCTGAGGGACAAAGAGCGAAAAATCATCATTGTTTCTTCGGGCGCTGTTGCTTCAGGCGTGAGAAAAATCGGACTGAAGGAACGCCCTCGGACCATTCCTCACAAGCAGGCCAGTGCCGCTGTGGGACAGGGTGTTCTCATGGAAGCCTGGGAGCAGGCCTTTGACAAGTACGATCTTCTCGTGGCCCAGGTTCTTCTCACCAGTGAAGACCTGGCGCACCGCCATCGCTACCTCAACGCCCGCAATGCCCTGGAGACTCTCCTCGATTGGGGGATTCTCCCCATCATCAATGAGAACGACACGGTGGTGGTGGAAGAAATCAAGTTCGGTGACAATGATCAGCTGTCGGCTCTCATGGCCGGGCTCATCGGCGCAGATCTGGTGATCAATCTCACCGACACGGATGGCCTGTATGACTGTGACCCTCGAGAAAATGCCGCGGCGAGGCTCATTCCCGTGCTGCACAAGGTGGATGCGCGCATTATCGAGTGCGCCACTCCCCGTCCGGGAGCGGTGGGTACGGGGGGAATGCTCAGCAAGATCAACGCGGCCAGAAAATGTCTTGCCTCGGGAATTCCCATGATCATCGCCCCGGGCAGAGAAAGGGATGTGCTCCTGAGGCTCATGGATGGGGAGGAGCTGGGAACGGCCTTCATTCCCAGAGGCCGCATCTATCAGGGCAAAAAAATCTGGCTTGCCAATCTTCCCAAACCTTCGGGGGACCTGGTTCTGGACGGGGGGGCAGTGAAGGCCCTGACGCGCGGAGGCAAATCCCTGCTGCCCATTGGGGTTCTGGCCGTGAGGGGGAATTTTGGTGTGGGGTCGCCCGTGCGTTGCGTGGATGAAGGGGGCCGCGTGGTGGGCGTGGGGCTGAGCAACTACAAGGCGGCCGAGATCGAACAGATCAAAGGGCGCCACACGGAAGAAATCGGGGTCATTCTGGGCTTGAAGCCTTTTGACGAGGTGATTCACCGGAACAATTTTGTTCTTGCCGAGGAATTCATGCAGGCGAAAGTGAATGGAGGATCAGATGCTTGATGTCATGCTGGACATGGGAAAAATGGCTCGCAGAGCAGCGCACCAGCTCGCCAAAATGAGGAGTGAGCCCAAACGGCTGGCCCTGGAAAACATGGCGGGGGCCCTCAAAAGAGAACGGCAGGCCATCGAGGCGGCCAACCAGAAGGACATTGAAGCCGCCAGGGAAAAAGGTCTTTCCGGTGCAAAGCTGGATCGCCTTGTTCTGAGCGATAAGGTTCTCAATGAGATGATGGCGGGCTTGCGTG
The DNA here is from genome assembly GCA_007125915.1 of Syntrophobacteraceae bacterium. GTDB lineage: Bacteria > Desulfobacterota > Syntrophobacteria > Syntrophobacterales > Syntrophobacteraceae > SLCH01. The sequence continues at coordinate 7,963 of SLCH01000021.1, read as the reverse complement.
AAGTGGCGGCTCTTCCCGACCCGGTGGGGGAAATCACCCGCATGTGGACGCGGCCCAATGGATTGCAGGTGGGGCGAATGCGCATTCCTCTGGGGGTCATTGGAATCGTCTACGAGTCACGGCCCAATGTGACGGTGGACGCAGGGGCCCTGTGCATCAAGGCCGGCAACGCCGTCATCCTGAGAGGCGGTTCCGAGGCCTTTCATTCCAACCGGTGTTTGGCATCCATTCTTCAGCAGTCACTGCGGGATTCGGGACTGCCGGGAGAGTCCCTGCAGCTGGTGGGAACCACCGACCGCCAGGCGGTCCTGGACATGCTTCAATTGGAAGAGCACATCGACGTGATGATTCCCAGGGGCGGCGAGGAACTCATTCGCTTTGTGACGGCCAACGCACGCATGCCCGTTCTGAAACACTACAAAGGTGTCTGCCATGTCTACGTGGATCGCGAGGCGGATCAATCCATGGCCATTCCCATCGTATTGAATTCCAAGGTCCAGCGTCCCGGTGTCTGCAATGCCATGGAGACACTCCTCGTGCATGAAGACATTGCAGAGTATTTCCTTCCGGAAATGGCGGCCCTATTCAACAGGGAGGGAGTGGAGCTGCGGGGGTGCCCACGCACGAGAGAGTTGATTCCCGAGTGTGCTCCGGCCACCGAAGAAGACTGGTATGCGGAATATCTGGATCTGGTTCTGGCCGTGCGTGTGGTGAGGAGCATGGATGAAGCCATTGATCACATCACCCAGTATGGTTCCCAGCACACGGAAGCCATCGTCACACGGCACATTCGAAGGGCTCACCGGTTCGTTCAGGAAGTGCAGTCTTCATTGGTGCTGGTGAACGCTTCCACCCGCTTCAACGATGGGTTTCAGTTGGGGCTGGGCGCTGAAATCGGCATTTCCACATCCAGGCTCCACGCCTTTGGCCCCATGGGTGTGGAGGAACTGACCACCACAAAATTCATCGCTTTTGGGGATGGGCAGCTGCGCAGCTAGCCGCACCGAGGTGCATTTCGGTGTGATCGGGTGACCAGGAACATGGAGGGAGGCGCACTGGCAATGGCCTGGCGGTTGGGAATTTTCGGCGGAACATTTGATCCCGTCCACGTGGGCCATCTGCGCATTGCCGAGGAGGCCCGGGAAGCACTTGATCTGGATCGCATCATCTTCATCCCTGCCGCCGATCCCCCCCACAAGGTGCAGCGGAAAATTCTTCCCTTTGAGCACCGCTGGCGAATGCTGTTCCTTTCCCTGGCGGGCAATCCTCACTTTCACATGTCCGACATTGAACAGAAAATGGCGGGAAAATCCTACTCCGTGCTCACCCTCAATGAACTGCGCCGAAAATCAACGGGCAGGGAAAACTATTTTTTCCTGGTGGGCCTGGATTCTTTTCTGGAACTGGACACCTGGTACCGCTACCGGGAGCTCTTTTCCCTGGCACACCTTGTTGTCATGCGAAGGCCCGGCTACAAAGAAAAAGCAGTGGAGACATTTCTCAAACAAAGCGTTTCTCTGGATTACACGCCCGACCCTCAAGGACGTTCTTTTTCACATCCGTCACTTTTTTCCGTTCACATGGTGGACAACACGCATTTGGACATATCGTCCACGTGCGTTCGAGTCCTCGCCGGGCAGGAGCGATCCATTCGCTATCTGGTCGCAGACGAAGTCATGAGTTATATTGAATATCATAAACTTTACAGTGACATTTCCAATGAACGGAAATGAATGTGCACACACATTCCAAGGAGTTAATCCCACGCATGCCCCAGACAAAAAGCACAAATGAAGCGGCCTTCCAGGACGGCAAGGCAGTGCAGGCCCCCACGGGAGATGAGGAAAAGGCTCTCCTTTGTTTCCATCTGGCGCGGGAATATAAGGCCTCGGACATCATTTTGCTGGACGTTTCAACCTTCTCTTCTTTTGCCGATTACTTTCTCATCTGCAGCGGTCAATCCACCCGCCAGGTTCAGGGCATTGCCGACAACCTGGAGCGGGCCCTTCGGGACCATGGCCTTCGACCCATGGGCGTTGAGGGGAGAGCGGAGGGCAACTGGGTGTTGATGGACTATGGGACGGTGATCATACATGTTTTTTATGAACCTGTCCGCCACTTCTACGACCTGGAAAGCCTCTGGTCCGAGGCCAAGCGGATGGGTGGAGAAAGCTGAAGCCAGGCACCTGACGGCTCAGCCACACGGATCGATTATGCGCTCCCTGCATTCTGTGTCAAAGGCTCTTTCAAGAACCGTCTGCATCATTTTATGCCTGTCCATGATGCTCGGAGGCACGTGGGTCTCCCCCCGTCCGGCTCAGGCTCTGAGCCTGAGCGAGGAAAAGGAGCTTGGCAGAAAGCTTCTGGAGCAGATTGACGAAGTGCTCCCGCTCATCAAGGATGGGGAGGTTGCCACTTACATACAGACTCTGGGAGAGAGTCTCGTGGCAAGCCTGGGAACAACCAGCTACGATTACCGCTTTTTCATCGTGGATCAGTCCATTCCCAATGCCTTCGCCGTTCCGGGAGGATACATATTTGTCTTTCGGGGGCTCATCGAACTCATGGAAACGGAAGGGGAACTGGCGTCCATTCTTTGCCACGAAATCGCCCACATAGAGGCGCGGCACATCCACCGGCGCCTTGAAGCGGGGAAAGTGGCCAATGTGGCTGCTCTGGCAGGAGTCCTCGCAGCTGCCCTTCTGGGGGCGGGTGGTGCGGCCTCCCAGGGGCTGGTCGCAGGAACTCTCGCCGGTGCCAGATCCTTTCAGCTGAAATACAGCCGCGACCAGGAACAGGAAGCGGATCAGCTTGGCATGCGCTATCTGTGCAAGGCCGGCTATCCTCCCGGAGCGATGGTTTCGGCCATGCAGAAAATGGCCAGGCAGAGCTGGCGGTCCAATTCCCAGATTCCTTCGTATCTTTCCACCCATCCCGCCCTCGACGAGAGGATCCATCAGCTTCAAAAGATTGCCGAAGGCATGGAATGCGCCCGAGGGGCATCCGCCCGTGAGGGCACGGTGAATTTTGACCTCATACAGGCAGCTCTGGTGGCCGACTATGCCGAGCCGAGGATTGCCCTGGATCGTTTTATGCGTGAATCGCAGGAGGGAAATCCCGCTGGATTTTATGGGCTGGGCCGTCTGTACCTGCGCCAGGGAAGGTTTGAGGACGCGGTCCAATCCCTTCAGCGGGTGGCGCGCACCAATCCTGGTAACCCGCTGGTCCTTTCGGCCCTGGGCACCGCCCATTTCCGCCGGGGAAACCTGGATGAGGCCCTGAAAGTCCTGGAAACGGCGCTGCTCCTGAACCCGGGGGACGTCATTTCCCGGTTTCGACTGGCCACCGTGCTTCAGGACAAGGGCGCCGACAGGCAGGCCCTGGATCATTTGATGCGCATTGAAGAGCATGCCGTGGTCTACCCGGAAATCGACTATCGCCTGGGCGTGCTCCTGGGCCGAATGAACCGGCTGGGAGAAGCTCACTACCGCCTGGGACGATATCATGAGAGACAGCACGAGTGGAGGTTGTCCATTTTTCACTACAAAAAGGCAGAGGCTCTTCTGGGTTCCGGGTTCATGGGAGGGGATGAGTTGCGGGAGAGCATCGAGAGAGTTGAAGACCGGGCCAGGAGGGAGCTCTGGCAGAGCCGGGGAAGATAGGGGCTCCCCGATCTCCGCCTTTTTCTTTCCTTGACCTTTGGCTCGTGGTGATGGTAGCGTTGCGACCCGGCTTCATGGGGCTTTTCAATGGGGTGGAATTCCGGCCCGTCTGTTCATTTATGGATCGCAGCGATCATGCGCGAATGGGGTACTTGAGGAGGGGGTAATGAAAATATTGGTCAGTGACAATCTGGCTGAGTCAGGGGTTGAAAAACTGCGGGCAGTTCCCGATTTCGAGGTGGAGGTGAACACGAGCCTCACCCCTGAAGAGCTGCGTCACATCATCAAAGAGTATGACGCTCTGGTGATTCGAAGCGGAACCAAAGTGACGGCGGAAGTGATTGAAGGGGCCAGGAATCTGAAGGTCATCGCCCGGGCCGGCATCGGTCTCGATAATGTGGACATCGAGGCGGCGAGCAAGCGGGGAATCATCGTCATGAACACCCCCGAAGGAAACGTGGTCACCACCGCAGAGCACACCATTGCCATGCTGCTGGCCCTGAGCCGGAACATTCCCCGGGCCGACGCTTCCATGAAAATGGGAAAATGGGAGAAGAAGCTCTTTCGCGGCAGGGAAGTTTTCAACAAGACCCTGGGCATCATCGGCATTGGGCGCATCGGCCGTGTGGTGGCGGAAAAGGCCAAGGGCATCAAAATGAACGTGATCGCCTATGACCCCTACATCAGTACAGAAGTCATCGACCAGATGGGCATTGAGGGTGTCTCCATGGATGATCTCTTTGCCCGTGCGGACTACATCACGGTGCACACTCCCCTGACCCAGGAGACGCGTTACATCCTCAACGGGGACGCCTTCGCCAAGATGAAAAAAGGGGTTTATGTGCTCAATTGCGCCCGCGGTGGCATTGTGCATGAACCGAGTCTTTATCAGGCCATCGAGGATGGCATCGTTGCGGGAGCCGCCCTTGACGTTTTTGAAAAAGAACCGCCCGTGGACAATCCGCTGGTGGGCCTGGAGCAGGTGATCACCACGCCTCACCTGGGCGCATCCACCGACGAGGCCCAGGAGAACGTGGCCCTGGCCGTTGCAGACCAGGTCATTGCTTATCTGACCCGAGATTCCATCCGCAATGCGGTCAATGCGCCCAATATTGATGGCGCCGTGCTGGCTCGCATCAGACCCTACCTGAATCTTGCGGAGAGGCTGGGAGGACTGGCCACGCAAATCACTCCCGGTGCCATTGAGGATGTTTCCATCGAATACATCGGTGAAGTGGCGTCGGTGGAGACGCAGCCCCTCACCTACACCATACTCAAGGGTCTGCTCACCCCCATTCTGGGAGACATGGTCAACTTCGTCAATGTCCCCGTGATCGTCAAGGAAAGAAACATCCGGGTCACGGAATCTCTCAGAACGGAAGCGGAAGATTTCACGACACTCATCAATGTGCGGGTGGCCACTGCCGATCAGGCCAACCTCATTTCCGGAACGCTCTTTGGCAAGAAAGAGGCCCGGCTGGTGCGCATCAATGATTTCCGCCTGGAAGCGGGGCTGGAGGGACACCTTTGTCTCATTTACAACATCGACACTCCGGGGACCATCGGAGCCATTGGCACCTGCCTGGGGCGCCACAGGATCAACATTTCCGCCATGGATGTGGGGCAGGTGATCGAAACGGGGCAGAATATCGTTTTTCTCAGAACGGACACGCCCGTTACCAAGAATGTGGTGGATGAACTCCTTTCCATGGACAATGTCAATGTGGTGCAGGTGGTCAAACTTTAAGTGGCTTTGAATGCATGGAGAAATGGAGACATGGAAGAAAAAGAGGACAAAGGTTTTGTGTTCAAGGACAGCCGCAAGATAAACCTGGACAGTCCCGAAGAGGACACGGAGGCTGCGGGGGCGGAAACTGCCCAGAAGGCAGAAGGTGGAGAGCAGCGCAGGGTCAGGGAGGAGTTTGAGGAAGCATCCCAGAAGAACAGGGAAGAGGGGCAAGCCGCCTTTCCCGAGGTGACCCTTTCCACTTTCGTGTTTTCCCTGAGTTCCTCCGCTCTGGTGCACCTGGGGGAAATTCCCGAACCGGAAAGCCAGGTGGTTCGCGTGGATCTGCCCATGGCCAAGCAGGTCATCGACACCCTTGGAATGCTCCAGCAAAAGACTCAAGGCAATCTGGACCAGGATGAAGATCGGCTCCTCAAGTCCGTGCTCTATGATCTTCGCATGCGATACATTCAGAAGAGCGGGCGCTGAGGCAGGGGATGATTCCAAAGGATGTGGATTCCCCTGTGGCACACGGGGGTTCTGCCTTGCTGGAACGGTGCAGAGCACCCGCCAAGATCAACCTGTGGCTTGAAGTTATAAGGAGGAGGGGTGACGGATATCATGAGCTTTCGAGCCTCATGGTTCCCCTTCAGCTGTGCGATGATTTAAAGGTCCAAAGGCAGGAAGATGGCGGCGGCATATCCATCGAGTGTGACGAGCCCGGTGTGCCCCTCGATGAGAAAAACCTTTGCTGGAAGGCTGCTCGATCTTTTTTGCAGAAGACGGGCCTTGAGTGGGGCGTTCACATTGCACTGAAGAAAAGAATTCCCCATGGGGCCGGGCTGGGAGGGGGAAGCTCCGATGCCGCCGCGACCCTTCTGGCATTGAACCGTTTGGCCCGCTCACCCCTTCAGGTTCAAGATCTTCACGACCTGGCCCGTTCCCTGGGAGCAGACGTTCCCTTTTTTCTCTACGGCAGACCGGCTCTCGCCACGGGCATCGGTGACCGGCTTGAACCGGTGGGGCCCCTTCCCCCTTACCGGTTCGTGCTCATCAAGCCACCCTTTGGAGTTGCCACCGGGAGGGTTTACGAAAGTTTAACGTTGACAAGAGGAGAAAGTCGAATTAGAGTTCCCGTGTTTTTGGCTCGGCCATGGGACCTTGAGCTGTGGCTTCAAAATGACCTGGAAACAGTCACAGAAAATGACTTTCCCATCATCAGGCAATTGAAACAGTGGCTGATGAGTCAGGGAGCCCGCGGTGCCCTCATGAGCGGCAGTGGGTCGACGGTTTTTGGGGTTTTTGAAGGAGATTCCACCGCAGCAAAGGCGGTTGAGTCCGCTCGAAAAATATGGACAGATTGCTGGATTGCTGCATCGGGGGTCTACGATTCGGGCCCACAGCAGCATTCATGACATACGATGATTGGGGCGTCGCCAAGCGGTAAGGCTCGGGTCTTTGGAACCCGCACTCGGAGGTTCGAATCCTCCCGCCCCAGCCATTTTTTTTTGTGGCCTTGACGACGGGTTTTCTGTTTGAACCGGTTGAGTGCCGGGTTGGGAGAAGGTCGTATAAGAGTGGTGCATGCAAAACCGGTTCGCAGTCTTAGCAGGAAATTCCAACCTCCCTCTCGCTCAGAGGGTAAGTTCTCACCTTGATGTTTCTCCGGTGCGAGCCCTTATCGGTCGGTTCAAGGACGGAGAAGTTCGCATAGAAATCCTGGAAAATGTCCGTGGAAAGGATGTCTATGCAATGCAGTCCATCTGCCCTCCTGTGAACGAAAACCTTGTTGAGCTTCTGGTCATGATCGATGCCCTCAAGAGGGCCTCCGCCAGTCGCATCACTGTCGTTATTCCCTACTACGGCTACGGACGCAAGGACAAGAAGGAGACCCCGCGGGCTCCCATCACCGCCAAGGTCGTTGCCGATCTGCTGAGTGTTGCGGGGGCGGACCGGGTCATCGCTTTTGATTTTCATGCGGCCCAGATCGAGGGATTTTTCGAAATTCCCGTGGATCACCTGTCGGGCATTGAGGTTCTGCTCGATGACCTGAAGGGGAGCGTGCCCAGTGAGGGAGTGATTGTGGCTCCCGATGCGGGTGGAGTGGAACGGTGCCGGAGCCTGGCCAGTGTTCTGGGAATGGATCTGGCAATCATGGATCACCGAAGAGGCAAGAACGCCCTCAAATCCTCCATCGTGGGCAATGTCAAGGGAAGAAGGGTCGTTATTGTGGATGATCTCGTGGATACGGGGCGCACATTGCATCGAACGGTGGAGGCGGCCATGGTGGCCGGTGCCGCAAGGGTCGATGCCTATTGCGTCCATGCGGTGCTTTCCGGTGGTGCGGTGGATCTTCTGGCGGGCTCGGCGCTTCAAAGCCTTGTGGTCACAGACACGGTGCCCATCGGTGAGAAAGCCTTTCAGGTTCTGAATTTAAAAACGGTGAGCGTTGCTCCCACTCTGGCGAAAGTCATTCGATGTGTTCATCTTGAAGAATCGGTGAGTGCCCTTTTCCCTTGAACGAAATGGGCACCTGTTGTGCCCTTTTATCCTACATGTTTTCAGGAGGCGTAAT
>SLCH01000169.1 GCA_007125915.1 Syntrophobacteraceae bacterium | reverse complement strand
TTTGTCCGTCTCATTCGCATCTACCTGGACAACGCGCCCAAACAAATGGCCAGGCTCAAGGATGCTGCCATGGAGAGGGATGGCCAGTCCCTGAGGCTTTTGGCCCATGCTTTCAAATCAAGCAACGCCAGTCTTGGAGCCATGACCATGGCCGCCTTGTGCAGAAGACTGGAAGGGATGGAAAGTGACGTCCACAAGGACAAGGTTTTGCCCATCCTTTCCGTGATGGAAGTGGAATACGAAAAGGTTCGAACGGTTCTGGAACATGAAATTCAAGGGTTCCCTGAGAAGCAAGACTCCACCTGAGAATACTTCTTGCATTATCCCACCTCAGTTCTTTCGCAAACAGTTTGACGAATCCAACTTCTTTGAAAACCCTGCGGGGAAACCCCGAAAAGCCTGAGCTGCATCAGGCTTCTTCGTGGTTGATCTTCGGGGGTGCTTGAAGCCATGGCGTGACGATGGGCAAGGGGAATTTATTCCGCGGTGCCCGAGAGCTGTCAATGCTGCGGAAACTATTGCAGGATCGGTTTGAAAAGAATTGTGCGCAGGCAGACTCCATAAAATTTTTAGCCAGGGGTAATGATTCGGTCATGAATGAGACGGAAAAAAGAGCTTTCGAGGGAACACGGAATGTTTCGGAAGATTTGAGCAGTGGATCTGAGTGTTCAGGCGGGCTTCATCTTGACGAACCAGTGCTTTTTCCCCGCGAAACTTCTTCGCGAGTCCTCATTGTGGAAGATGATCCCATGACGAGGCTCATCATGCAGGAGAAGCTGCGGCAGGCGAATTTCACCGTTTGTGAGGCGCAAGATGGTCTTGAAGCTTTGTCCGCGTTTCAGGATTTTTCTCCGGACATTGTTCTCATGGATGTGCTCATGCCCAGGATGGACGGAATCACCACCTGCAGTCACCTGAGAAAGCTGCCCGGAGGGGAGAATGTTCCCGTGATCATGGTCACGGGCCTGGGAGATCTGGATTCCGTACGAAGCGCCTACGAGGTGGGGGCCACCGATTTCATCACCAAACCCATCCAATGGTTGATTCTTGAACAGCGGCTGCATTACATGGTGCGTGCCGGACGGATCACCAGGGAGCTTGCAAAAAGCAAGATGCGGCTCACGGAAGCTCAGCGCATCGCCCGTATGGGCAACTGGGAATGGGATCCCCACGAAAACCTGGTGTTCTGTTCCCGGGAAGCAAGGCGCATCTACGGACTGGACGCCGGGCCTGGTTTCATCTCCCTCGGAGAACTCTGCAACTGCATTCACCCTGAGGACCGGAGTTGGCTCAAGGGTCTTCTGAAGGCCGTGAAAGATGAAGGAAAGAGCTTCGCGGTGGATCATCGTATTCTGCTGCCCGATGGGGCCCAGAGGGTGGTCCACAACCAGGCGGAAGGGTTCATGGCCCGCAACGGACAATGCGCCAGAGTGACCGGAACCATACAGGATGTGACCGAACGGAAACTTGCTGAAGAGAAAATTTTGTACCTCGCCCACCATGACACCCTCACGGGCCTTCCCAACCGGCTGCTCCTGAAAGAACAACTGGCACAGACACTGGCTCGAGCCAAACGGCTCGAAACCATGGGCGCTCTCCTTTTCATCGATTTGGACTGCTTCAAAAGAATCAACGACACCCTGGGCCATGACATGGGCGACAGGCTCCTGCAGCGTGTGGCCGAGAGAATCGCTCTTTCTGTGAGAAAGGCGGACAGCGTGTCCCGTGGTGCTGCCCGAGAGGCCGATTCCACTGTGGCTCGCCTGGGTGGGGATGAGTTCACCGTTTTGCTCAATGACATCAAATATGTGGAAGATGCGGGACGAGTTGCTCGAAGAATTCTGGATTCTTTGGCCAAACCCTTTGAACTGGATTCCAGTGAAGTTTTCATCGGAGCCAGCATCGGCATCACCGTATTTCCCCATGATGGCGAAGATGTGGACGTCTTGCTCAGAAATGCGGACACGGCCATGTACCACGCCAAGGATCAGGGGCGCAACAACTACCGTTTTTACACGCGCTCCCTGCACGATCGAGCCCTGCACCGGCTCTCCCTGGAGAATGCCCTGCGGCGTGCTCTCGATAAGGGGGAGTTCTTTCTGTGCTACCAGCCCCAGTGGGACATCAGCACGGGTGAGATCGTGGGGGTGGAGGCCCTCATGCGGTGGCACAGTGCCGAGATGGGCTTGATCCCTCCTTCCCAGTTCATACCGGTGGCTGAGGAGACGGGATTGATCATGCCCATGGGAGAATGGGCCCTCTACGAGGCCTGTCGGGAGTGTCTTTCCTGGCAGAAGATCTGGCATAAGCCCCTTCGAGTGAGCGTCAATCTCTCAAGGCGCCAGTTCAAGTCGGACAACCTTCCCCAGGTGGTGGACGTTATCCTGGAGGAAGTGGGTCTGGACCCGGCGCTGCTGGAACTGGAACTGACCGAATCGGTGGTGATGGATCATACCGAGGAAACCCTCTCCATGCTGCGCAGACTGAAGTCCATGGGGATATCCCTGTCCATCGATGATTTCGGCACGGGTTATTCCTCCTTGAGCTACCTCAAAAGCCTTCCCATAGACGTCCTCAAAATTGACGGTTCCTTTGTGAGGGACATTCCTTCCAGCCAGGAGGATATGGCCATCACTTCGGCCATCATCGCCATGGCCAGGAGTCTCAACCTGAGCTCCGTCGCCGAAGGGGTGGAAACGGACGAGCAGCTGGATTTTCTGCGCAAGGGCCAGTGTGTGGCCATGCAGGGATTCCTTCGGTG